>CAKQEW010000004.1 GCA_934230415.1 uncultured Alphaproteobacteria bacterium
AAATTGGCAGACGCGCTGGATTTAGGTTCCAGTGGGGCAACCCATAGGAGTTCAAGTCTCCTCGCCCGCACCAATAATAATGTTCGTGGCGACTACGACGCTGTGCGTCGTGTGGTTGCGCCGTCAGGTGCGACCAAATTGGCAGACGCGCTGGATTTAGGTTCCAGTGGGGCAACCCATAGGAGTTCAAGTCTCTTTACCTGCACCAAATTCGTGTTTTAATACACCGGGTAATTGCGTGGGTACGATGGGTCTGGGTATGCCAGTTCAGATTTAACACCGCATGCGGCAATCGCCATCGTTGCAATTAACAAAAATCCAATAAATAACCGTTTCATGCACGCAATTATAATCGCGCCGTGGGCATTAGTCAAATTTTTGCACGTTGGGTAAATATTCCACCGGTTTTGGATTACTGTCCTGTTTATGTTTGTGCGTGTATCGCGGTATGCTGTGGCTGTATTAATAATTGCAGCCAAGGGAGAAATCAATATGCAATACACCAGTGGAAACTATGATGCGTTTGTTGCGGCGCGTGCGCCGGCGGCATCGGCACGAAAATCAGCGTATATTGTTGGGGGCGGTCTGGCCGGATTGGCGGCGGCAACGTTTTTAATTCGTGATGCCAAAATGCCCGGTAAAAAGATTCAGATTTTTGAAGAACTGAATATCCCCGGCGGCAGTATGGACGGTATCAAGAATCCAAAATTGGGGTATATCATCCGTGGTGGCCGTGAAATGGAGGCGCACTTTGAAACCCTGTGGGATTTGTTCCGTTCCATCCCATCACTGGAAGATGAAAATGTTTCCGTCCTGGACGAATTTTATTGGTTGAACCGCGATGACCCCAGTTTTTCGCACACGCGCATTATTGAAAACCGTGGTCACCAGATTCCAGACGATGGCAAGTTGACATTAACGCCGCGCGCGATTCGTGAACTGGTTGACCTGGCCATGACACCCGAAGATAAATTGCAAGATGTCCGCATTGACCAGGTGTTTGGCGAAGAATTCTTTGCGTCTAATTTCTGGATGTATTGGGCAACGATGTTCGCATTTGAACGCTGGTCCAGTGCAATGGAAATGCGGCGTTATGTGTTGCGCTTTATCCATCATGTGGGCAGTCTGGCCGACATGTCTGCGTTAAAGTTCACGAAATATAATCAATATGAATCACTGATAACGCCACTGGTGCGGTGGTTGACGGCGCATGGTGTTGTGTTCCACTATGACACGCGTGTGACAAATGTTGTGATTGATTCTGGCGCATCCAGCAAGGTTGCCAAATCAATTGAACTGTTAAAGGGTGGCCGCAAAAAAACAATCAAGTTATCCCCAGATGATTTGGTGTTTATTACCAACGGGTCAATTACCGAAAACAGCACATATGGTGATAATGACACGCCGGCACCAAAACCGAACGGCCTGGGCGCCAGTTGGGAATTGTGGAAAAATATCGCGGCACAAAATGTGGAATTTGGTCGCCCGGAAAAATTCTGTGAAAACATACCGGCGGCGAATTGGGTAATGTCGGCAACAATTACGTTAACCGATGACCGTGTTGTTCCATACATTAAAAAAATCTGCAAGAAAGATCCGCACAGCGGTTCCATCGTGTCCAGTGGGCCGGTCACCATACGTGATTCAAATTGGTTGTATGGATTTTCAATTTCGCGCCAGCCACATTTCCGCGCGCAAAAGAAAAATGAAATTGTGGTGTGGACATATGGCCTGTTGTCGGATGCGCCTGGCAATTATGTGAAAAAGAAAATCGCCGATTGCACTGGGGCCGAACTGTGTGCCGAATGGTTGTACCATATTGGGGTGCCAATTGCCGAAATAGAAGACATCGCGCACAACTGTTCGCACACAATTCCGTGCCATATGCCGTTTATCACAACGTATTTTATGCCACGTGCATTGGGTGACCGCCCATTGGTCGTGCCGAAAAATGCGGTAAACTTTGCGTTCATCGGTAATTATGCCGAAACGCCCCGCGACACCGTGTTTACGACCGAATATTCTGTGCGTACCGCGATGGAGGCCGTGTATACCCTGTGTCATGTGGAACGTGGTGTTCCCGAAGTATTCCCGTCATGTTTTGACGTGCGTGTCCTGATGCGCAGCGTGTATTATCTGAACGATAAAAAGAAACTGGCCGATATAGAAATGCCATGGTTCATGAAATTGTTGGGCGCGGCGGGCCTGAAACATGTGCGCGGCACATACATCGCCGAATTAATGCACCAAGAAGGATTGATATAATTTTGATGAAACAGTCCAAAACAAAAATGCCCCCGCAGGGGCGTTTTTGTTTGGGCACTCTCTGTTTTGGTTATTTTGTATTGACAAAAAATATATTTGTGTTATTTTTTTGTGGGGTAAAAAAGGATAAATAGCAATGATTGTTATGGCGACAATACCTGGTGTAGATACAGCATTTACAGTTGATACGGCAATATTGGATTTGCCGTATGATAAAATCAGTGCGGAATCACCCGTGACTGTCTATGGTGATGTGCAGTTGGACAAGCAATTTATTAACGGTCTGGATTTAAGCAATGTTATTATTGACGGGGATTTTGATTGTTCTAACCAGAAAACTGTCCTGACATTACCACGCCGTGTAAATGGCGGTTTGATATGTGATGGGTGCGCCGAAATGCAGTATCCGGATGGTCGCTATGCCGGTAATAAAAAATTAAAGGTATCGTTGTTCCAGGAAAACAAATCGTTTCCAGATGGCGTGACGTATTTCAGTTGTGTTCACACGATAAAGGATTTATCTGATTTATTAAATATGCAATTGCCAACAACCCTGAAAACGATTGTTGTGTCCAGCAGCCTGCTGAACCGGGTAAAAAAAGATGCGACAATGCGCGCTACGGCATTGCAATTTATGGCGAAATATCCGTCAATAAAAATCATGGACGACAAGGATCGTGAAATGTCGGAAATGGTGCAACCGGAACCTGTGGGCCCAGAAAAAAAGAAGGCGCCCGCCCGCACTGTGCCAACTGGTCGTTCTGGGACGCCGGTAAAAACACACACGGATTGTGATAAAAATGACATCATGGCCCTGTGTGAACAAGATGCAAAAATACAATCGCTGGGCGTCAGTGCCACTGATATATCCCGCGCCATTCGCACCGTTACCAGCCCGAAAAATATTGGCATGAAAAAATACACACGTAAACACCAAAATGGCAATGATGTTGCATGTGTCCATCGTGATAAATTGCCAGATATCATTAATGGTGTGATTGACTATCTGTGCGCACAAATTGAAAAAAATACTCAAAAAGACCAACCGCAAAATAAACAATCAGTGCCCGCACAGCCGGCACCAGTTGTCGCATCTGTGGCACCAAAATCAGGAAATCCCGCGGTTGAAATAAAAAAATATATTCCAAAAAGTATTTGGGCAACCATTAGAAGACTGTGTGGCAACGATGTAGCCAAACAGAAAACGATATTGGAAAAAATATGTTCTGTGAACATGAATCCGGTGTCACCGGACCAGGCCTTGTCATCGTCATTAACGGTATGGAATGTTCAAAAAAACAAGCCAACGACGGTCCAGTGCCTGCGTCGCGAAAAGGGTAATGCGGTTGTGCAAAGTGTGGATACCACATTTTACAAGGACAGAAAACGTATCATTTGGACATTTGTGTCTGATGCAAATGCGCTGGTCTGTATTGCTGGCGTTGCGGAACATTCCAGTGGATTAAACGGACTGTATTACAACAATACGTTGTTACCGGCGGCGGCCAAGGGTCGTGATGCCAAGGGAACACCGATAACACCTGATATGCTGGCGGGTGGCGATTATTGGGATGCCAATGTATTATTACAGGAATACGGGCAAACCAATCCTGAAATCATCGTGGCACCAGAACCGGATGCCGCAACAACGGAATATGTTGCACCTGATGATGCATGCGCGGCGCCGCGTTCTGTGACGCCACCGGTTGAAACCGTTGCCCCAAAAACGCAGCCAGATGAACAACCGAAAAATGCGGTTGCCGAACCGGCGGCACCCCAGCCGCAAATGCCGGTTGCCGAACCGGTGGTAAAGGATGCACAACCAACCCCGGTACAGAAAATTGCGCCGAAACCCCAAACGATAATCCCGGCGGGCGTACCACAAAATTTCTTTGATGTGGTTGCGTTGTCTGTGGAAATAAAAGCGCTGATTGATATATTGGATGCTGAAAACAAACGGCATATCCAGGTAATCACCAATGAATCAGACGCCGGTGTTCAGTTGGCATCAGCACGTGCCGTCCAAGAAAACCTGTTGAAAAAGCACGCATTACAGCAAAGCTTTCAACAGATTCAAGGCGCCATGAACAAGATTAATGAAATAAAAACATTAATGAATACCAAAGAGCACTAAAACCAAAAAATGACCCGTTTGGGTCATTTTTTTATTTCCGCCCGGGCAGGGGGCGCGGCTGAATATACTGCGAAATCTGTGGCGTGATGAAAATTAATATGTTATTTCATCTAATATCAAGTAAAAATCTGGAACGTGTTTTGGTGACATGCCATTCAACAAACTAACAGATGCGACCGACCCGAACGGCGTATAAAAACTATCATCAAATTCATAGTATTTACGAATGCATCCGTTGATTTGTTTTTCTAAATCAGACATTGACATATGAATCATCATATCCCAAACTTTTTCTTGAATTTCGTCATACTTGTAGTCGCCAAACCTGTAATTATCCCAAAAATAAGACAAGATTTGTTCTGCCTGTTTTTCGTTCAAATCTTTTATGTTTTTTGGAAAATTGTAACGCGGATGTGCCGCGCGATACATATCCAATTTTTCTTGGTTTACCCCATAAGCATTTTTACGCACATTGACTACGGCTGTTTTTTCTACTGCCTGATTGATAAAATCATCCTTGCTATTGGCAATGGCGCATGCCGGAATCAATAAAAACAGAACGAACAAGAATTTCTTCATAATTTGATTATTGCAAAGCAATTGCATAAAAATCAATATCTATTTGTTCGATTTGTCCATCCATTCCCATATTTGCCCCAATCAGATAAGCCGCGTAGATACTCAATTCTGTTTTCTTTTAAGTCATGCATAAAATCGTCAACCTTATTGTCTGGTATATGATTTAACGCCGTTATGGTATTATTGCCAATTTTGCCATCTACTTTTAGATTCGCATTCAGTGAATGATTTAATGTTTCTTGAATAATTTTTCCAACGTTGTTGAAGTTACTCATGACGCCCATATCAAATATCGCATACTCATAGTGGCAGCCCCACTCGGATTGTTCGCTGGGTGGCGTACGCCACCGTTCACCATACGTAAGGCGCGAACGGCGCGCAAAGCGTTGCGCTTGTTCTTGCCAACTATCGTGTCGAACCTGCGGTTCTCATCCGGTGACTGACGCAAAATAAAAACCACCAAGATGGTGGTTTATTATTTTGGCAGCCCCACTCGGATTCGAACCGGGATTCTCGCCTTGAAAGGGCGGTGTCCTAACCATTAGACGATGGGGCCAAAACTCTCAAAAATTGCTGGCAAATTATAACTGGCAAATTACGCGTTGTCAAGCGGAAATAAAAACCAGGACGCAATGATTGCGTCCTGGGGATTTTTGCGTTGTTTTTTATTTGGTTGCCACCGGCGCGTCAACAACAACTGTTTCGGTTTCTTCTGTGACAACGGTGTCGTCCGGCACAGCGTCGGCATCAACCTGTTTGAATGTCATTGTTTTGCCGTCGTTTGCGGTCAATGTCAATGTGCCGTCGTTCAGGTTATACTTTTCAACCTGGGTCAAGAACTGGAAATAGTTGCGTTCAGCGTCCATTGCGTCGGCTGGGCCCATCATCAGTGTCGTTGCGTCCTGGTCAAACTTTATACGGTCGCCCGATGCGCGGTATGAACCGTTATACAGATTTACAACCTGGCCATAGAAACGCATGTCGTCCGTATCAAATGCCAGTGTGATGTTTGCGCCATTGCCCGGGGCGATAAATTTTGCGCCACGCAGGCCGTTGTCTGTGTTGCCACATGCGGCCAGCGCCAACAGTGATACGCCCAGTGTTAATGTTTTGAATGTCATGATTGAATCTCCCTTTGTTTTTACGTTGTAACGATAACATTATTTTTCATAAATGCAAGGTTGGACAAGGCGTTTATATTCCCAGGTGTAACCCAGCGTGGGCCCATGCGCCGTGGTTCAAATAAATTTTTCATTTTATGAAAAAAGTACTTGCGTTTGTTTCCCATACAGTATAACATATGCCTTGCTCTGGGGTTGTAGCTCAGCTGGTTAGAGCGTCTGCCTGTCACGCAGAAGGTCGAGGGTTCGAGCCCCTTCAATCCCGCCAGAATTTACCGCCGTTTCGGCGGTATTTTTTGTTCACAAGGAAATAAATTTGCCCTATAAATAAAAAACGCCCAAACGGGCGTTTTTTATTTAATCAGTTTTCCCATCGCCACGGCGGTGTCGCCCATACGGTTAGAGAATCCCCATTCGTTATCGTACCATGCGGTCACATGAACCAGCTTGTCGCCCAGGACCTTGGTCTGGCCGGCGTCAAAGATGGAACTGTGTGCATCGTGTGTAAAGTCAATGGAAACCAATGGCAATTCGTTGTATCCGAATGTCTTGGACTGGGCGGCGCGCATTGCGTTGTTAACCGCGTCAACGGTGGCATCGCGTTCCAGATTTACAACCAATTCAACGACCGATACATCCGGTGTTGGTACACGAATCGCCATACCGTCCAATTTCCCGGCCAGTTTTGGCAGAACCAGACCAATCGCCTTGGCCGCGCCGGTGCTGGTTGGAATCATAGACAGGTTCGCGGCGCGTGCGCGACGGAAATCCTTGTGATTCTTGTCCAACAATTGCTGGTCACCGGTGTATGCATGTACGGTTGTCATCCATCCCGATACGATGCCGAACGTATCGTCCAGAACCTGGGCCACTGGGGCCAGGCAGTTCGTTGTGCATGACGCGTTTGAAACAATCAGGTCGGTTGGTTTCAGGGTGTCTTGGTTTACACCGTACACGATTGTGGCATCCGCGCCCGCCGATGGGGCCGATACCAAAACGCGTTTCGCACCCGCATCCAGGTGAACGCGCGCCTTGTCCGCCGCGGTAAAGATACCGGTGCATTCCATAACAATATCAATGTCCAATTCGCGCCATGGCAATTTTGTCGGGTCTTTTTCCGCGATGCATTTAATTTTCTGGTCACCAACGATGATATATTCGCCGTCCAATTTAACATCCATTGGTAATTTCCCATGCACGGAATCATACTGCAACAGGTATGCATTCTGTTCCGCCGGGGCCAAATCATTTACGGCCACAAATTCAATATCATCACGTTTTGATTCCAACGCCGCGCGCAGTACCAGGCGACCGATGCGTCCGAATCCGTTAATTGCAACTCTAATCTTTGACATATTACTTCCTTTCGTTTTTGTCGGTTAGACACCTGTATCATAGCCTGGGATTGACAAGATTACAATGGAATTTTATACTTATGACAAAATGAAACATTCGTCATATATTATTACTGGACCAACAGCATCCGGCAAATCTGAATTTGCCCATCGTTTGGCGCATCAAATCGGTGGCACAATCATAAATTGCGACAGTGTCCAGATTTACCGCGGTATTGAAAATATTTCGGCCAGTCCGTTTGCCGGCCGCGAAATTACCGATGAAATTGATGGGGTGCCATACCGACTGTTTTCCATTTTGCCGTTGGATGAACAAATCAGTGTGGCGGATTACATTGTGATGGCACGGCGTGAATATGACGCGGCGCGCGATGCTGGTCGCACACCGATATTTGTTGGCGGCACCGGATATTATATAAACGCCATTATAAATGGTATATCCCCGATGCCCGAAATCTCAGACACGGTGCGCCGGCGTGCGCGTGAATTGGTGGCCAGTGACATTGTCGCGGCGCGTGCGATGTTGCCCGCCACGTTTACCGCCACGGACCCGCAACGTGTTGCCCGCGGGGTTGAGGTATTTTTGCAAACCGGCCGCCACATCACAGAATTTCAAAATATTCCGCGCACGGGCGCGGTTGCACCGGATGCATTCAAGATACTGATTAATCCGCCATTAGACGTGTTGCGGGACCGCATTGCGGCGCGCATACCAAAAATGTTGTCTGGCGGTGCGGCGGTTGAGGGGCGCGCGGTAATTGATGCACAATGGGACGCACGACGTGCGATTGGCGCGGCGCAAATGGTTGCGTACCTGCGCGGGGAAATTGATATGGATACATGTATCCAGAATTGGATTACCAAGACAAATCAATATGCAAAACGGCAGCGAACATGGTTTCGTACCCAATTCGCCGCCGATATTGTTTTGGATTCTGCGTCCGCACCAATTACTTTTTAATTACGTTTTCTGAATTAATCATGGCCACCTGGGCGTGTTTCATTTCCGCATATTGACGTGCGGCGCGCTTTGCCTGGCGTTTCTGAATAATGGTTTGGATATATCCGAATTCGTTATACAGGGCGTCTTTTAATTTTTCTTTGGCCTGTTTGCGGTTCGCAATGTTTGGCTGTTTCATTGTGTATGCCGACAGATAGTCCGCCATCAATGATGTTAATGAATCCAAAAACTGTGGGTTTGTAGAACTGGATTTGTCGTGTGGCAACAATCTGATAAACACGCGGGTTTGCAAAATCAAGAAATCGTATGCCGCAGCAGAATACGCGCACGTTTCACGCCATGTGTTGCGGGTGTTTTCCTGGGTTGCATACGACGTGCCATATTTATCCAAGAATAACGCGGTTATTTCGCGTGTGTATGTGGCAAATGTGCGCTGTGTTGCAGTTTGTTTTTTGTGAAACGTTGCCATATTTTGTCCCTTTTGGTTTGTTGCTGTGCAATAACATAGGACAAAATATATAATTTGTCAACGATAAAACTATTTCTTTTTCGCCTTTTTCGCATCGCGCATTTGGTAATAGTCCCACATGGCAATTGGTGCAATATCCGTCTGGCGCATCTTGCGACGTACCCAGAATATTCCAAAGAATTCGCGGCGCAGTGAATCATATCCAGAATATTCCCAGTCAATTATCCCGGTGATGTCCATTGTGTCTGGGTTAACGATAATATTGCTGCACATGTCGCCGTGCACCAATCCGCAATCATTTTTATTTGCGCTCTTGGGTTTCAGGTCCGCCAGTTCTGGCGCATCATAATTAAACAGTGCAAATATGATTTCGGCCAATTGGTGCCCCAGTTTTTCGCGATGTTCGCGTATTTGTTTCAGTGGCAAATCCACCAGCACACGTCCCGGGATAAATTCAGTTTTATAAAACAAATATTCGCCCATTTGAACCAAATCAATTTTCGGAATACGTACAGGCATCACCGGGCGAATGGCGTCGGTAAAGCGTTTTTCATATGCGAATCTGGATGCGCTGTCATCACGGTGTGTGTATTTGCGAACCTTGAACACAGTGCGGCCATTGAATATAAACGCCAACGAACCGCCACCTTTTTTCATGGTCATATGCCACCAGTTGTATTCCGGCCAATTTGCCCGAATGGCATTCAATTTACGGCGATAATCAAACAGGTAATCCCGCTGAAACGCACGGCGCCAACGACGTACCGGTATTAAATAACTGCATAACGTCCAGATTTCAAAGCATATTTTCCACATGTGTATCCCCAATAAAAATTCGTAATAAATGGTATTGAAAAAAACGAAAAAAACAAGTACTTTGTGGGTATGTTTAACGCAGGCGATATTGTCAAAGTTTTAATACCGAATGTTGTCAATGCCGGGTATGATTACCGGCTGACGGCGCCTGTGGATTTGGGGCAATTTGTGGCATGCCGTGTTATGAACCGACCATATATTGGCGTTGTGTGGGGTGTTGGGGATTCTGGATTGCCGGCGGATAAAATCAAAGATATATCGGATGTGTATGATGCGCGTCTGCCTGTTTCGGATTTACAGTGGATTGCAAAAATGTCTGGGTGGACACTGATGACGCCGGGTGCGGTGTTGCGACTGATTGTAAATGTGCCAGATGCGTTTTTGCCACCAAAAATGGAACCGTTATATGGCCTGAATATCACAGATGGCGTCCGCATGACCGCCCCGCGCCAGGCGGTTTCGGATGCATTTGCGTCAAACGACGGTGACCCAATGTCAGTCGCCGACATTCAAAATATCGCACACGTCAGTTCGTCTGTGGTTCGTACAATGATAGGTCAGGGGATACTCGTGCCCAGAGAGCAGAGAGCAAAGAGCAGAGAGCAATGTGCCCCCGTATATCACGATTGTGGTAACATAAAATTAAATACCGAACAACAATCGGCGGCGG
This sequence comes from uncultured Alphaproteobacteria bacterium, assembly GCA_934230415.1. GTDB lineage: Bacteria > Pseudomonadota > Alphaproteobacteria > Rs-D84 > Rs-D84 > Enterousia. The sequence goes on from CAKQEW010000004.1 coordinate 10,371, forward strand.
ATACGATTGGTGCGGCGATTGATGCGGGTGGTTTTTCTGTGTTTTTGCTGGATGGCATCACGGGCAGTGGTAAAACCCAGGTTTATTTTGATGCTGCATGGCGCGCATATTCGCGCGGGGCATCTGTATTACTGATGATGCCAGAAATCGCACTGACGGCGCAATTTATGCACCGGTTTACGGCACGATTTGGTGCTGCGCCCGTTGTGTGGCACAGCAATTTAACCGCGGCGCGTCGGCGTGAAATCTGGCGTGGGGTGTTGCGTGGCGAAATTCGTATGGTCGTTGGCACGCGCAGTGCGCTGTTCCTGCCGTGGCAAAATCTGGGGCTGATTGTCGTGGACGAAGAACACGATACATCATATAAACAGGAAGATATGGGTAACTATCATGCGCGTGATATGGCGGTACTGCGTGCGAAAATCGCCGGATTCCCCGTCGTGTTGGCCAGTGCGACGCCCGCGGCGGAAACGTTACAGAATACCCAATCAGGTAAATATAAGTTGCTGCGCCTGACGTCACGATTTGGTGGTGCGCAAATGCCAACAATTGAAACGATTGATTTGCGTGAAAATCGGCCGGACGCGTATTGTGTGTCAAATGATGCGGACGCCGCGCCCCAGAATGGGTGCCTGTCGGCGCCGATGTGCGCGGCGATTTCTGATACATTGTCCCAGCATCGCCAGGTAATGTTGTTTATAAATCGGCGCGGATTTGCACCAATTGTTCAGTGTAAAAAATGTGGTTGGGTTGCCCAGTGTCCTGATTGCAGCGTCAGCATGACATACCATCGTGCGGTGGGTAAATTACTGTGTCATATGTGTGGGCGTACCGCACCAATGCCGACCCGGTGTCCCGATTGTGGTGGTGATGTATCCATGCGTGGCGCGGGCCTGGAAAAGATAGCAGAAGAGGTGTCCGTCCGTTTCCCAGCGGCGCGTGTGGCATTGGTATCCAGTGATACGATTTCATCGCGCCAGGCATTGGAACGCATGGTCACGAAAATGGAAAATGGCGAAATAGATATCGTTATCGGCACCCAGATTCTGGCCAAGGGGCACCATTTTCCGAATCTGACATTGGTTGGCGTGGTTGATGCCGATATGGGGCTGTTTGGGACAGATTTCCGTGCCGCCGAACACACGTTTCAGCAATTATTCCAGGTCGCCGGTCGTGCCGGTCGTGGCGAATTTCCGGGGCGGGTGTTACTGCAAACGTATCAACCGGACCATCCGGTCCTGCGTGCGATATGTGCGGGTGACCGTGATGCGTTTATGGCATCTGATATGGCGTCGCGTCGTGCGGCGGGAATGCCCCCGTTTGGGCAATTGATTGCGGTGATTGTGGAATGCCAGCGCGAAGACGCGCTGAAAAAATATTGTGCCGCATTGGCGGCGGCCGTGCCGAACGCGGCGGGCGTAAAAATCATGGGGCCAATCGCGGCGGGCGTGTACCAAATCAGAAACTGGTATCGTATGCGGTTCCTGGTCGTGGGCGGGGCGACAACATTATTACAACCGGTCGTTGCACATTGGTTGCGCGCGGTGCGCGCCCCCGCCAACATTCGGGTCAAGGTTGACGTGAACCCGCAAAACTTTATGTAATTTTAATTTTCTGTTTGATTTAATTTGCGTATTTGGCTAGCATACCCATTGACATGGGGTGTTCCCATGTCGGGGATTCAAGACCCCATTAAAACCAGCGTCCATGTGACGATAAAAAACTCCAACACCCACACGGGTTGGAGGGCTGCGAATATATTGAATAAGCACGCTATAACTGGTTTTATAGTCTTGAACCTCCAACCACCTGAATATTTCGGTGGTTTTTTAATGTCACAGGGGGGCCAGTGATGTTTGCAAAAAAATTACTTATACCAATAATGATTTTGGCGTTGTCGCCGGCATTTGCCGCGAATTGCGAGGTTTCATTGATAGAGACAACCGATGCCAGCACGACCGGTATTACAAACTGCATCAATGGTGAATTATACCAATTTGGCAGCAATGTGTTTGAATCATGTCTGGATTGTAAACCTGGTGTCAAGAGCATAGAAACAACATACGTATCCAGCAGTTGCAACCAATCCACAACACGGGTAATTTGCGCCACCACATGCACATCGGAATTGGGCGCCGAAACCAGCACGGTTGGATGCGACCTGGCCGAGGTATATAATTTTGGTGGCGGGTCGTACACAACGTGCAAACAATGCTCAAATGGATATAAGGCCCAAACCGACACGTACACGGATTTACAGTGCACAAACACTGTGACGTATACCAAATGCGTGGTTGACCCGACTGCCGAATGTACCGATGATTCTGATTGTGATGATGTCCTAGAGACGCCTGATTCCACTGGGCGTGCCCTGGCACGGACGGGTGGATATTGCAGTGGCGGTGAATGTGCATATCAGGATGAATATTATGTCTGTGTGGCCGGTTATTATGGCAATGGTGAAACATGTACAAAATGCCCCGCCAGTGCCGATGGCGCGACCGTGACGACGTTCTTTGAAACGACACCGACCTTGTCGTGGACCACAGATGTTCGTGGGTGCTTTATTGCCAAGGATACCACGGGAACCGACACGGCGGGTTCATTTATATATGAAAACAAGTGCAGTTATTCAGAATAAAAATGCCCCGTATGGGGCATTTTAATGTTGGCGTTCGGATTCTTTTGCCTTGGCCTGGGCCATGACCTTTTTGCGTTTGATTAACGCCTTGACCCGGTCAACGCCGTTCATCAGTGCATCAACCAGACTTGGTTTATTCAGCAGGCGCTCTTCGCGTTCTTCGGCCATGCGCATAATCTCTTCATCATGTGCGCGCATTTCCGCTTTTAATCTTTCGTCAATTGGAAACCGCAAGTTATTATCGGTTACCGTGATTCCTTCTTCGTCCATGTTTTTCTCCTTTTTTATCTGTGTGGGTGCTATACAACCTCGGTCACGGCGCGCAGTGCGCCATCACGCGATAATTGTACAACGCGAATCTTTTTCTTCATTTCTGCAATCAGGTCGGTGCGATTATACGCCGGTTGGGTATGCAGAATACGGTCGGCAAACGCTGCGTATGCGGCATCGGCACTCTCGGCATGAATGGTGGTATAGAAATGGTCGTGTCCCGTCCCCAGCATTTCCCACAGAACCGCCGCATTGTCCGTGGAAATTTCCCCGCCGATAATAACATCTGGCGTCATACGTACCACCAAATCCAACAGGCGCGCATAATTAAACGAATTTGTCTGTTCGGTACGCGACAGGACAAAGTGAACACGGTTTGCCTGCGGAACACGAATTTCACGCGCATCTTCCACGGTAATCACACGACTGTTTTGGTCAATCAGGGTCAGCATGTGATTCAAAAACGTTGTTTTACCGGTTGCGGTCGCACCGCTGATTAAAATCGGACTGCCGTCATTAATGGCAGACATCAGTCTGTCATATGGGTCATCGGGACGCACGTTCTGGCGTGGTTTAACCTTTAACAACGGTTTGCCACGTGTCAGGCCGTAATTTGCAAATGACGTATCGTGGGCCGTGGCACCACGTATGTTCAGGGCAACGCCACCTGTGACATCGCGTTCATCATACTGAACGTTTGGCCCCGCAATTGCCGAAAAACGATGGTTGCCCGCCAACGTGGCATACACGACCGGTATACCGTGAACCGGGTCAAATGGCAAATCATATATATTTGCAACCGTGTGAATTAAATCCACCAAATATTGTTTGGTCAGTATCGGCGCATCATACGCAACCCACGGCACGCGTGCACCGTGCAATCGCATCCACACCTGGCCGGCGTGGTTGATTGCGATTTCTTCAACAAACGACGGGCGGTAAAATTCCGCCAGTGGTTTCAGCAAAGAATCCAGAACTACATTTGACATTATGTTTTGATTTTATCATAAATCCGGTCTTGAATCAAAAAGGATTATTTGATAAAATCAAAAAAACAAGAGAGATACGAACATGAAAAAATCCTTGCTGTTTTTGATGTGCGGTGCGTTGGCATTGGCCGGATGCGCCACAGACACAGATGCGCCGTATAACCAGGACGATTTTGCCAACGGTGGGGCGGACGCGCCACTGTATAACGAACGGACCAGCACGTTTATGCAATCTGACAATCAATACTCTAATATTGATTCGTATAAACCGAAAACGGCTGCGGAAAAGGAACAGTCTAATAACAAATGGAAAACATCGCGTATGGAAACCCGCTGGCAAGAATACAAGGGTGCGATGGTTCGTGTTCAGATTTTGTTGGGCAACACCGATATGCGTGAAATGCGCCTGCGCCTGGTTCAAAATGCCGATGGTATGGATATTGATGGCGACAGTCGTACAATATTGGGTCATGTTGCTGATTACGAGATGAAGCGTGTATGTGGCCGCAACGCGGACAGCATTGTTATGGTATATGACCGTCCATCGTTTGATGTGATGCGCCCGACGCCGTTCTTTGATTATCGGATAGAGGCCGAAGGCGTCACCATGCGCGAATACGGGTTCCGTTGCGTTTACAATAAATAACAATCATAAATAAAAGGGTGCAAATATGAAAAAGATTATGTCAGCGGCGGTTGTGGCCGGCGCAATGGTCCTGGGTGCATGCGACAGCAATGCAAACGATGTTGCCAAAAATGGTGACACTGTCGTGATTGATTTTGCCGGGTTCAAGGACGGGGTGCAATTCCCGGGTGGCACGGCAACCGGATATAAATTGACACTGGGCAGTGGCCAATTTGTCCCCGGGTTTGAAGACCAGGTTGTTGGTATGGCACGTGGCGAAACCCGTGATATTAATATCACATTTCCGCAAAACTATTATCCAGAATTGGCGGGCCAGGCGGTTGTGTTCAAGGTCACCGTCCAAGACATCATTAAATAAAGAAACGTCCCACTGGGACGTTTTTTTATTCTACGGCCACGATAAATATTTTTGCGTCGTTGGCGGCGCGGATTGTGGCCTCTTTATCCACAACAAAGCATGTTTTTGCATTTACGATAATCCCGCGCAGGTGTGCCGCCGCAACTGCACGTACGGTATCAACCCCAATCGCCGGAATATCAATACGCAGGTCCTGGCCCGGTTTTGTCATTTTCGCAAATACCCCACTGGCGCGGCGTTTGTTTTTACGCATTGCGACCACGCGTTCCAGCATTTTGGCGGTGCCTTCGGCTGCCTCTACGGCGATGACCTGTTTATCAACAACGACCGATGCGCCAATGTCGGCGGCGCCGATTGTGTGCGATACATCCACCGCGCGTTCAATGTCGCGTGCGTCGGATTTGCTGGGGCGCACCCGTGTTTTTACCCCGGCGGTTTCAAATGCCAGTTCCGGTGCCGCGTCCTGGGCGGCAACGATTTCAAATCCGCGCTTTTCCAATGCCTTGTTCAATGCAGTCCCCATAGAATCATACCCCCGTTGATGTTTCATAATGCTGAATAACATGCCAATTGACCACCAATCTGGCCGAATATCGGCAAAATTCGGATGCCCCAGTGCGCCAACAAATGTCAATTTGCGAATTCCACGCCGGCGAAACTCGCGAATTGCCGGCCATGCACCACCCAATCGTACCACCAGGTCCGGATGCAAATCCGGATTTACAAAGTTTTTCAATCCGACGATGTATACATCCCATCCCGCCCGGCGCAATGCGTCGCGTGTAAAAAATGGTAAATCCAATGCACCCGCAACCAGGGCAATTTTCTTGTCTGTGTTTTTCTTCATATTGCGTATGATACGCGTAAAAGGGGCTGGAATCAAGTCGCAAATTATGATAGAATTTGCGTATAATTAATCAGTGGGTATAACGTAATGCAAAAAATATCTGTAATTGGATTGCTGATGGCATTGGTGCCGATGTGTGCCAGTGCGACATACAGCGATAAAAATTTTGTTAGCGAGGTTAAAACCGGTCTGGATTTAATCGGCGCGCGCGCGAATGTGGATGTTGTTCCGGACGATGCGCCGGGCGAACTGGGGGCAGATGTGTATATGACCGCCGATGCGATGGATAATGCGCACGATATCCAGATGTTTATTCCAACCACCATGTATGTTCGTGCGGGTGCGGGATTAAACCTGGGGTTCGCAACAGACCAGGCGAAAATTGGCGACCATAAATATGATGCCAGTGGTGGTTACGCGACCCAGATTGGTTTGGGGTGGAACCTGTCGTCATATGTGCGCGGCGAATTTGATTTCCAGAATACCACACTGAAATTTTCTGATTTAAAGCATTTGGATGCCCAGTATAACACGGTTGGCGCAATGCTGTATTTTGATTTTGCGCGTCGCTATGTCCAGACAGGCGATATCACACGTCGTCGCACATTTGTTCCGTTTATGGGATTGGGGGCGGGCGTTGGTCGTTATGAATTCCAGGGTGCGACCGGTGCCGATGGTTTTGTGTTCGCGGCCCCGCGTGCGGCACTTGGGTTTAACGTGATGTTAAATGATTTGGTTGGAATTGATGTTATGTACCAGTACCAATTGATGATTGGTCATGGATTTGGTTGGGGCGTACGTGATGGTGGCGCAAATAATGTCAGCAATATCATGGCATCGTTTCGTGTGAATTTCTGATGGGGGAAAATAAAATGAAATATGGATTATTAATTGGATTGGTTTGCCTGGTGCCGGGAATTGCCGGGGCGGCGATTCCATATCGTGTGCAACAGAATGTCGTACCATCAGTTTCAGAATCTGGCAATGATGACCAGGCGTTTGCGCGTATGCGTCGGTTCTATGTCGGTGGGATGTATAATTTTTCCATGTGGCAGAATAAAACGGACGAATTGGTATATGCGGCGGGCAAAAATACATCGTCATTTGAAATTGTCGCCGGTGTTCGCCCATATGACACATTCCGGGTTGAGGCAAACTATGTCCGCACCGTTGCCGAATGGGATGGTTTTAAAATGACGGGTGATACCGCATTTGTGAACGCGTTATTTGATGCCAGAATTGACAGCATGTATCGTCCATTTTATAACCAGCACCTGGTTCCATATGTCGGCGCCGGGGCGGGTCTGTCGTGGAATTCGTCTGATGATATGCATATTGGTAAAAAAATCAGCCCGGCGGTGGCGGCACTGGCGGGGTTGGCGGTGGAATTGGGTGAATATTTCACACTGGATTTTGGATACCGTTATATGTATATGTTCAAACCAGAATTTGAATCAATGCCAAATATGGCGCCGTCTGCGCACCAGTTTCGTGCCGGCGTGCGTGTGAATTTCTGATAATGAAAACGTGTCCGTTCTTTGGTGTATGTGGTGGGTGCAAATTTGATTTTGCCGCCCCGGATTATCGTGATAAAAAATTGGCGCTGGTGCGCGAATTGCCATTGACGGGCGATGCCATCTGGTCAGATGCGGGGATGCGTCGGCGTGCTGATTTTGCATTTGCCGGTGGCGTATTTGGTTTTTATGCCGCGCATTCCAAGGATATTATCCCGGTACGCACATGTCCGAATTTGGTCCACGAAATAAATGAAATCTTGCCGCATTTGGCGACATTGCCGTGGGGCGGGGCGGGGGCGTGTTTGGTTACGGCGTGTGATAATGGTATTGATATTGCCATTACATCAAATGTTCCATATTTTACACCCGAATTTCGTGCCGCCGCGTCGCATATGCCGGCAATTCGTATCACATGGAATGGGCATACGGTAAAACAAACGGCCACGCCGGTTGTAAATTTTGCCGGTCGCGCGGTGGAATATCCGTCTGGAGCGTTCTTGCAACCCACAGTGCCCAGTGCGGACGCGTTGCGCGATATGGTCACCGCGGCGGCGCATGGTGCGCACCGCGTGGCGGATTTGTTCTGTGGTTTGGGTAATTTCACGTTTGCATTAAATGCCGATGGTTTTGATATCGTTGGTACTGGCACACACCGCGATTTGTTCACGCATCCATTAACGGTTGGGATGTTAAATACATACGATTGTGTGGTAATGGATCCGCCACGCGCCGGCGCATATGCCCAGTGTCGCGAAATTGTAAAGTCAAATGTTGGACGCGTAATTTATGTTTCGTGTAATCCCGCAACATTTGCACGCGATGCGCGTGTACTGACCGGTGGTGGGTATAAAATGCGGCAACTGGTACCTGTTGACCAGTTCGTGGGCAGCACGCACTGGGAACTGTTTTCTGTATTTGAAAAATAATTTATCGTTTCAATAATTCACTGCGCAATTCGCGGGTGTTGCGCACAATTGTGCCAATCATTTGCTCTATCTTGTCATAATCCAGAACGCGACATGGTGCATTTGGAAACCCATTTTCAAAGAATGGTGCGACGGATATTTCCATTGCGTCTGCGAATTGACACATACGCCACAGGGAAATACGGCTGTCGCCAGATTCGTATTTTTGAACCTGTTGAAATGTTATTCCGGTACGCGTGGCCAGTTCTTTTTGTGTAATCCCCATCATCAGTCGCGCCCGGCGCAGGAACAATCCGGCCTGGCGGTTAAATTCATTTTCAGCCATGGTTTTTGTAATCGCGGTCATATTTCCCCCATATATAAAATAAAAACCACCAGATACATTCGGGTGGTTGGAGGTTAAGAACTAAGCAAGATGTTAGTGCTGTTTATTTGATATTCAACAGCCCTCCAACCGACGGTTGGAGGTTTTTTGTGTCCCCACGGACAATCTTGCCGGAGTTCTTACACCCCACAATGGTAACACACCATTGCGCACATATTATACAATCTGGGGCGTAAAAACACAAGGAATCATTAAAAAAAACGCCGCCGGTCGCCCGGCGGTGTTTCCGAATGCCCTGAAAGGAAGGAAAGGAGAAAAAGAAATGGGCATTCTAAACTAAATTGGGTTGGGGCCCAGAGTCCAGAGGAGAGAGAATGTAGGAGGGAGTCTGAATCCCTGAACCCCGTGTCAATCGGGTTTGCACCCCCTTTTGACGAATCGAAATGTAATACAAATTTTTTCATTTGTCAAGATTAATTGTCAAAAAATTTTTTTGACAATTTTTATAGGTCGTTTTTCCGGTCGGATTTATTGCCTAACCCGTTGAAAGTCCTAGGAAATGGTGCTTGTTGTGGGTCGGGGCGCCGCGTCATAGAATATATGTGCAGGCAATAAGAAACAGAGGAGAAATCACATGACACACGAAGATGTATGGCGCGCCATAGAACGTTTCGCCAATGAACACGGAATGTCGTGTTCGGGTCTGGCCAAGTGCAGTGGGTTGGATCCGACCACATTTAATCGCAGTAAACGCTATTCGCGCGCGGGGCAACCGCGCTGGCCATCAACCAACAGCATTTCAAAGATACTGTCATCCACTGGGGCGAATATCGCGGATTTTACCAAGTTTATTGAAAAATGTCCGGGTCACGATTAAATCTGGGTATGTTTTTACAAATGTCACCGCGGGCGCGTCCTGCGGTGATTTTTATGGACAATCGGGCACACGTCGTTTATCCTGGACATATGTTAACAGGAATTCGGATTTATTCATCTGATAAAATATGGCGGCATGTGCTGGCCAATCTGAATGCAACGGTACTGGATGCGCCGGACGTGACCGCGGTGAATATGGATGATTTGGATGTGCGTTCGCAATGCACCCCCACGGAATTAAAGGCGGCAATTCTGGGCGCGATGGATAACAGCGATATTATTCGCGGTGTATTTGGGCGTGATGTCGCATTGGCCCGAATCCCGCGCCAGATTATAATATTGTTGGCGCAAACGGGTGGTATGCGCGCCGCAGATCTGAAGGTTGCCCTGGGGTATTCCCCAAATGCCACAACGCATACGGTGGATACGGCGATATATCAACTGCGCCGGACATTCGGACATAACATCGTTCAAAATGAAAATGGGGTGTATAAAATTGGCCGGATATAAACTGATTTCATTTGATAAAATTCCCAGTACCCAGACATATGCCATGGATATGGTCGCACGTGGTATCGCGCGCGACCACACCGTCGTCATGGCCGAAGCGCAATCGGCGGGGCGTGGGCGGTATCGCCGGACATGGGTGTCGCATCATGGTAACCTGTACGCCAGTTTTATTTATCACGCCGAAGAACGCAATCCGAAATTATCATATATGGTCGCGGTTGCAATTGCGGAAACGATTTTGTCGTTTGGTATAACGCCATCAATCAAATGGCCGAACGATATTCTGATTGATGGGAAAAAGGTCTGTGGTGTTCTGATTGAATATGCCGGCGCATTTGTAATTGTGGGAATTGGCATAAACATCAAATCAAACCCAACGGTCGCAGAAAACAAGACAACAAAATTGGAAAATTACGCCGATGTCCAGAAATCAGAATTACTGACGCGCCTGATGCGTAACTTGGATAAATGGATGCGTACCGATTTTGTTAATGTGCGTGCACGTTGGATGGAATTGGCCGCCGGTCTGCACAAGATTGTAAAGTACCGGGGCGAGGCCGTTGAACTGATTGGTATTAACGATAATGGTGCGCTGGTTTTGCGACGTGATACAGAATATTTCTTGGCATATGGTGATGAAATCAGTATGAAATAAATGCCAGATTTCTGCGGGTTGTGGGGCGTGTCAAAAATACACGCTTGACTTTTATTGCGATTTGTGATACTATATGACACATCAACAAGCAAGATTCTGTCCGCATATAGCGGATTTTTTTATGCTGTTTTTTGACCGCGAATTTCATCGCGGTCTTTTTTTACGCAATACGGGGGAAAATAAAAATGGAACTGATTTTGAATCCAGACCATACGCGTGGCGATGCATACAAAATTGCGCGTGTTGTTTATGCCGAAACAGGTGCGACATCGTTGCCATTGGTTGAAGGATTCGCATCAATGATTGCAAATATCGCACGTGCACGTGGTATATCACCCGTAATGGTTGTGTCTGATGAAAATACGTTTGGTGCGCTGCGTCCGAATAATTCGCGTCATGGCGCATTAAATGTACGGCCAGATTCACGTGCGTTTCAAATGTGCCTGCGTGTGGTGACGCGAATGCTGCATGGAAATTTACCAGATTGCTGTAATGGCGCAACACGTTTCCATCGTGATGATGAAATGCCAGATTGGGCAACATCGCGTGGATATATCGCCGATATTGATGGTGTGCTGTTTTATTTGTAGTGGTGGTGATATGCAAAAAATAATTAATGGTGGTTTTTTGTCGGACCGGCGCACGCAAATAATGTCATGTGTTGGCGTGTTATCAGCGGTGGCGGCATATGTGGTCGGTGACACGGATGTGTTTGTCATGTTACAGACGATATTCACATTGGGTGGAATTTATTTTATGAACAAACAAAAAAACAAAGGACATGATGATGGAACAAATTCCTGAAAAATTTAAAAATTCTGATGGAACATTAAACACAGATGCATTATTGAAATCTTATTCTGAATTGGAAAAGAAAATCGGAACGATGATATCAATACCATCATCCGACAGTGATGATGCCGCGCGTGCACGATTTAATCATGCAATTGGTGTGCCCGAATCGGCCGATGAATATCCACAAAATGATTTGTTTGATGATGCTGATGTGCGTAAAAAATTCTGGGACATAGGTTTAACTTCATCCCAGGTTGAAAAAATTTATCAGGTTGCCCAGGATTTTTTATCACCTGTGTTGTCTGATTTATTTACAGCACAACAAACAGAATCAGCAATATCAGAATTGCGAAATTATTTTGGTGGTGATGAAAAAATGCAAACGGCAATGCGTGAAATAAATGCGTTTGGTACGCGTTTCTTGCCCGCGGATGCGTTTGATGAATTATGTTCCAGTCCCCAGGGAATCCAAGGTGTTTATCAAATGATGCAATCAATGGAACCACATGTACAAACGTCCGATGCGAATGATACAAATTTATCAGATAATGATTTGCGACGCATGATGCGTAATCCAAAATATTGGCGCGATCATGATTCTGAATACGTGCGAAAAATTGAAAACGGTTTTAAAAAATTATATTCGTGATGAAAAATTTTCACTTTCTTCTTTACTAACTTTTATGTTTCATATAAAATATAAAGTAAGAACAAAAAAATTTGTTCTATCCAAAAAAATATAAAAGGAGAGAAGAATGGCATTCACATTCTTGAAACCAGCAGCGAAAAAAATTGCTGCGAAAAAACCGGCTGCAAAACCAGCAGCAAAAAAAACTGTTGCAAAACCAGCTGCTAAAAAAGTAGCGGCGAAACCAGCAGCAAAGAAAGTTGCGGTTAAAAAGCCAGCGGCGAAAAAACCAGTCGCAAAGAAAGTCGTTGCGAAAAAACCGGTTGCTAAAAAACCAGTCGCAAAGAAAGTTGTTGCGAAAAAGCCAGCGGCAAAAAAGCCAGTTGCAGTGAAAAAACCAGTTGCTAAAAAAGCACCTGCGAAAAAAGTCGCTGTGAAAAAGCCTGTTGCGAAAAAAGCACCGGCCAAGAAAAAATAATAAATATTTCCCCATCGTTTGATGGGGTTTTTAATTGAAAAAATTTTCAGTCGTATCATGTATGCGACTGAATCTTTTTTTACGGACAATTTCGGGTAACCGAAACCCGCATGTGTTTGTCATGTGGCGCGATTTCGCATAACCGTGTGATGAATTTTTGTCGGCGCATTTTTGCGTCTGTTTTTATTTATAACCAATGGGGGATTTTTTATGTCTGTTTCCATAGATAATGTTTTTATTAAACAGTTTGAGGCAGATGTTCATCTGGCATATCAACAGATGGGCACAAAACTGCGCGGGACCGTACGCAGCAAATCGGGTGTCGTCGGTGCATCCACAACATTTCAAAAGGTTGGACGCGGAACCGCGGCAACAAAATCACGTCATGGCATTGTGCCGGTTATGAACCTGAACCATGAACCGGTGGAATGCACATTACAGGATTATTATGCCGGCGATTGGGTTGATGCATTGGATGAATTGAAAACCAATGTTGATGAACGCCGTGTCGTGGCATGTGCCGGTGCGTACGCGTTGGGTCGCAAAACCGATGAATTGATTGTGAACGCAATGTCGGGCGCAACAACATCGGTTGGTGATTATTCCCAGGGATTAAGTAAATCGCTGATTTTATCCGCGGTTGAACAATTAAATGCCAAAGATATCCCAGATGATGGCCGCCGTTTCGCGGTTGTTGGCGTGCACCAGTGGAATGAATTACTGGGGATTAACGAATTTGTTTCTGCGGATTACGTTGGTGATGATTTGCCATTGATTTCTGGGGGCGCATCCAAAAAATGGTTGGGTATCACATGGGTTCTGTACAACGCATTGCCGTTGACCAGCACGACCCAGCGTGATTGCTTTATTTACCACGCAACCAGTATCGGTCATGCCTGTGGCCAGGAAGTCAAAACAGATATTTCATGGCATGGTGAACGTGCGGCGCACTTTATCAGCAACAGTATGTCCCAGGGCGCCGTTCTGATTGATGGTGATGGTATCGTTCGTATTAAATGCAAAGATACCGATGCCGATTAATGTTCCACATAAATAAACAACCAAAGGAAAAATAAATGGCGTTTCAGAATAAAAATCTGTCTGTAATTGCATATGCAAATGGTTTTACATTGTGGCACTATGCGGAAAACACGACATTGGCAACAATCACGGCCAGTGGGTATTTTAACAATGTCAAAACACTGATGAACGATGGCGATATTGTGATTATTAATGCGTCGGATAAAACGGCGATTAAATCCATCGCGATTGCATCTGGGGCGGTTACAACGGCGGCATTGTCGTAAATTTTATCGGTATTTTATATATGGGTCGGTGTTCGCGCCGGCCCTGTTTTAATCAAAGGAATGATAGGTATGCTGACCAAAATAGATTTATGTTCCATGGCGTTACTGAAACTGGGTGAACGTCCGATACAATCGTTGGTTGATGACAGTGCGGCCGCACAACTGGCGCGGACGTTGTTTGATCCGGTGATTGATGCATTGATTGCGGCGCATCCGTGGCGATTTGCCACGCGCCAAATTCATATGGTAAAAAATTCAGATGGGGATTTTTTAATCCCGGCGGATGTATTACGCGTGATAAAAACGTGTGGCGATATTGTTGGCAATAAAATTCATGCCCCCACAGATACGATGGATATTGTTGCGTTGGTACGCGTTGCCCCGGATGCATTCCCGGCGTATTTTGTGTCAGTGGCGGCAACGCGATTGGCCATGGAATTCTGTGTGCCATTGACCGGTGACCAGAATGTATTTCGCATGTTGGCGGCACTGTATGAATCAGAATTACAATCGGCGAAATTCACAGACAGTACCACAGCACCGGCGCATGCCATTGATAATTTTTCATTGCTGAATGCACGGTTTTAATTTCGGGGGACAATTATGGGAAATTTCGTAAAAACACAAAATTCGTTTGCCAACGGCGACATTGCCCCAGAATTTTATGGCAACGATAATTTGCACGCGTTGTCACGTCTGGAAAATATGGACGTGATGGCGGGCGGTGGGCTGTGCCGACGTGCCGGTTTGACCACGGTTACAGAAATTGCATCAGGGGCGCGACTGGTGCCGTTTTCGGCGGGTATGTCCCAGAATTACCTGGTGGCGTTGTTGCCGGGACATATGTACCTGTATTATGGTGGCGTGCGTATCCAAGATATTGTTGCGCCATGGACCGCCGATGACATAGCGTCTGTTCAATATGCCCAGCGTTTTGATACCATGATTTTCGTGCATCCAGAATACAGTCCGCGAATACTGCGCCGTCGGGCATCGCAATTCACGTTGGATGAATTTGCATTTGCGCGAAATGATGCCGATATGTCACGTGCCCAGCCATTCATGCGATTTGATGATACGTCTGATATCACGATTACTGTTACGGCACATGCCAGTGGTAATAACTATGCCACATTTACAACCAACCGTGCGTTTTGGAATTCAAATTATGTGAATACGCGCATATTTGCCATGGACCGGCAATGGATAATCCAAGAGGTCACAGATTCCACCACCGCCAAGGCATATACCAATGGGCCGTTCACATTGCCATCTGCGCCAATATCAGAATGGCGTGAATCGGCATTCAGTGCCGCACGCGGTTGGCCCGTCAGTATCACGTTTCACCAGGACCGTCTGGTATTCGGTGGGTCGCGTGATTATCCGGCGGGCGTATGGATGTCGCGTACCGGTGCACACACGAACTTTGATGTCGGCACCGGATTGGATGACCAGGCGATTTTTATCACGTTGCTGTCCAGTCAACGTCAACAGATTTGCACCGTGGTCAGCAGTGATAATCTGCAAATCCTGACCACAGTTGGCGAATGGGCGATTTCCAGCAAACCATTGACACCATCGTCGGTTGACATAAAGCAACACACGTCTGTGGGCAGTATTGCCACGCGTTTCCTGGCCCCGCAAAAGATAGAGGGCGCAACCGTATTCGTATCCAGAACCGGTCGCGATATTCGCGAATTGGATTTGGATGAATTAGGCGAAAATTACAACGCCACAGATTTATGCGCGTTTTCAAAACACCTGGTGCAATCGCCGGTTGATATCGCGTACAACAGTGCTGTGCGCCAAATGTTCGTTGTTCGCACAGATGGCAAAATGGCGGTGTTGAATCAAAACAGCGCGTTGGGGATATCGGCATGGGGACTGTACACGACCGCCGGTGAATTCAAATCGGTTGCGGTCTGTGGCGATGAAACATTTGTGCTGGTGGCGCGCGCGGGAAAATTCTGGATTGAAAAATTTGACGCGACGCAAATGTTGGACGCGGGCGTTTATACGTTTGACGTTGTGGCGGCCGGATTGCCGCTGCGGGCGTCTGGGCATAACGCGATGCGTGTGCGTATCCGCCAGGTATCCGTACGCATACGTGATACACGCACGTTGTTTATAAACGGTGTGCGTGCGGCATTGCCGGATGCGACCGGATTCACCGGTGATGTGGCGGTAACAACACTGGGGTGGACGCGTAATGCCACCGGTGCGCCATGGACAATTCACACAAACGAACCGTTGCCAATGACAATCATGTCGGTCGTCGTGCGCGGATATTACACAATATAAAAATCAACAACAGGGGGAAATAATGGGACAATTGGTTTCTGATGTACAACAAGTACTGGATTACAAAAAGAATAAACAACAGGCCGCGACACAACGCCAGAAAATATTGGCTGATATGGCCGCCGATGAACAGACAAAAACAAACCTGGTGAAAAAGGCACTGGCGACCCAGCGTGCGAAATATGGCGCATCTGGGATGTCGGCAAACACCGGTGTTACCGAGGGGGCGGTTTTGCGCCGTCTGCAATCCGAAACGGCCCAGCCATATGATGAAAAACGCCGGAATTCATTGGAAAAATTGCGCAAGGTTGGGGCGGCAAAGCCGAACCTGTTAAAGACATTATTGGCGCGATTTGATGATTTGGTTGGATAACAGCGGGGGCATATGATGTATAAAATTTCGTATGTTGCCGATGGTACAACCACAGAATTTGCATTCGCGTTTCCATTCTTTCAGGTGGCCGATGTTCATGTTGCAATTGATGATGCGGCAACTGATTTATCATACGCGGTTATTCCAAACGACGATTTTACTGGTGGTAATGTTGTGTTTGACGTTGCGCCGGCAACAGATGCCCGCGTGGATATATTTCGCCAGATTTCATTATCGCGTGTGATTGATTACCAGCCCACAATGCCAATTGACCCAGAATCATTGAACGCGGATTTTAATTTTCTGTTGGCGGCATTTTGTGATTTAAAGAAAGTGGATGTTGACCTGGGGCAATGGTCAAACACATTTGATAATGTTATGACATTTTTGAAATACAACATGGCGGTAATTCAAGACAAATTGTCGGGTGGGGGCGTTATGGGACTGTACCAGAATTTGGTATCGGTATTGGATGGTGCGTTGCCGAAATTGATAAATGATTACGGCCATATCACAGATGTCGCCCCAAACGAAAATCGCGATGATTACGGCGTTTTATAGTTTTATGGACGAATGGAACCATATGCTGGGGATGACAACGCCGGCACATCATCGGCGAATAATGAAATTCTTGGTTGATGTGTGGACGTCGCCGCCACGACGTGGGTTGTTGATGGCGTTTCGGCATTCTGGAAAATCCAGTGTGGTTGGTATATTTGCGGCATGTGTGCTGTGCATGCGACCTGAAACACGGATATTGATTTTGTCGGCGGAAAGTACACTGGCAGCGCGTATGGTTGGGCATATTCGCAATATATTGGAAAACCATCCGCGGTGCAGTGATATGGTGCCACCCGGCCGCCGCACATGGGCATGCAACCAGATAACGGTAAATCGTCCAATTGGTATACGTGAACCATCGGTCGTATGTGCGGGCATCGCTGGAAATATCACAGGCGCACGTGCGGATTTAATTATCTGTGATGACATAGAGGTTCCAAACACCAGCAATACCGCGCAAAAGCGCGAGAAGTTGCGCGACCGGTTATGTGAATTGGAATTTATACTGTCGCCCGGCGGAACGATGATTTACATCGGTACGCCGCATACCATGGATACGATTTACCGCACGGGTGATGAACAATCAGATTGATGTTGGTGCATCCGGTGCATTGTCCGATTCCACCGGTTCGCGCGTGCTGATAAACGTACGCAGTTTATGCAACAATTCGTCGCCGGATTCCCCGAACATCGGCAGATATGTTTCATATTCTGGCATATCAGCCTGTAATTGTGCGCGTGCACGTTCGGACAATGGTTCATTCAACATATCCGATGCCACATGCCACAGGTAATATGCGCGATATGTTTTCGTGATGACATTCCATTTGTCCATTAATTCTGGGCGTACCGCCAATGCGGCGCGGATTGCAACCGGCCACTCGTCACCGAATTTTTTAATAACCGGTAAATTCTGAATCCGTGTCAATCCATCATTATCAGGTGTAAAGTTATCAATCCCATTTTGCAGTTCCGACCATTCATCATTGGTCAATTGAATCTGGGGAACAATCTGGGCCATCTGGCCGCCATATGGTAACAGTTCGCGTTCAATGGAATCCATTGGGGTTTTCCCACTGCGCAGGTTTTCAATATGCTGAATCAACATTTTGCCGGTTGGCAATGCGCGCAATTCGCGAATGACATCCAGGTCTGCTTCGTCAACAAAGACGCGATTGACCGCTGCCCATCCGCCAAAAATAACGTGTTCCTGGCGGTACAGATTTAACAGTTTTTGTGCAACAACGCTGGCTGTGGTTTTCATGTGGGGCTCTCTCTCCTGTATGGGGTTATTCCATGATAATCATTATGACCTTGTGCATGGTTGGTGCGACAATTTTTTCATCAGGCGATGCGATTTGACCATAAATCTTGCCACGGG
This sequence comes from uncultured Alphaproteobacteria bacterium, assembly GCA_934230415.1. GTDB lineage: Bacteria > Pseudomonadota > Alphaproteobacteria > Rs-D84 > Rs-D84 > Enterousia. The sequence goes on from CAKQEW010000004.1 coordinate 28,755, forward strand.
AATCCTGGCGTACACTGGCGATTTGGGCCGTTGCCGCCGTTTCATAATCCAATGTGTCAAAATCAGTATCAACGCACACGGCCAGATCGCCAACCGCCGGGGTTGCGGTGCTGTCTGCAAATACATATGCGTGTTCCGACATAAATCCGCCCAGGCGTTTTGGATTTGGTACAACGGCATAGATACCCGCGTGGCCTTCCAGTGACATGGGGGCAACAATCATTGTTTCATCAGATTTTTTGAACGCGATTGCCTTGCCCGATGGCGTGCCGAACACCGGCACCAGTTTCCGGCGCGCACTGTCATACAATTTGGCGCCATACAAACCGCCATGTTCATGATTGTCCAGACTGGATGCCGGATTATCAGGCACCAATACAGAATTAACACGTTCGTTAACCTTGTTAATTTGTTTGTTCAATTCGCCGGATTTATACAATGCCGCGATTCTGTCAAACAGTTTTTCGGCACTGGTCGCGAATGCCTTGGCCAATGGTTCAATTTCGTTCTGGTATATTTCGCGCTGGCCAACTTCTATCTTGTGATATACAGATAATGTCATCCCGGCGTCATGTGCGATTTGGGCGATGGTTTTACCCAGTTGCTGGCGCATCTTGCGCAGGCCGCTGCCAAAGACCTTCAGTCCATTGTCTTCGTTATCGTTCAGGCGGCGTTTAATTTCGTCTTGCCATTGACCGGCGACGGCGTCATCTTCCTTGATAAAGATATCAGACAGTTTGCATCCCAAAATATTACAGATATTCAGCAACTGTTTCTGGTTCAGGCGACGGACACCCTTTTCAATCTTGGATATCGCGGACAGGGACAGGTGTGATCGCCGTGCCAATTCGGTCATTTTCATGCCCGCCGCAATACGAATGTTGCGAATGTTATTTGGAAATATGATTTCTTCTAGGGCCATGGCAAAAACTCCTGCGGTTAATATTTCTTGACAAAATATTAGTCAATTTTTGCGCGCGCCGCAAGTAAAATAATTACAATTCCATATCATCTGGAATGGCCGATGCGTCAATTTGTTCAATTGGTGCATCGTCGCCTGGCATTGGGGTTGACGATTGTGACGTGCCAACGGCGAAATCATTTTCACCACGGGCATCCATTTCGTCCAAATTGTCAAACAAACTGTAATCACCAAAGAACGCGGTACGAACGGTTTCTGGACGGCCATGACGGTTCTTGCCGATAATAATGTCGGCCTTGCCCCGGGCGCGTTCCAAACGGCGTTGATATGATTCCTGAATTTTATCATTGGTATTGCCAGAAATACGCTGTGACGGATCGCGGTTTTCCAGATAGTATTCTTCGCGGTACGTGAACATAACAATATCGGCGTCCTGTTCAATAGATCCGGATTCACGCAGGTCGGCCAACTGGGGGCGTTTGTCATCGCGGTTTTCAACGCTGCGTGACAACTGGGACAGGGCAATAACCGGTACATCTAATTCCTTGGCCAACATTTTCAGCCCACGCGTGATTTCAGAAATTTCCTGGACGCGATTATCGCTGCGTCGGCCACCGGGGGACGTCATCAATTGCAGATAGTCAATCACAATCAGTGCAATCCCGCCACATTTACGTGCCAGACGGCGCGCACGCGTGCGCATCATTGGCACCGACATGCCGGGCGTGTCGTCAATGTACAATGGCACGCGACTGATTGCGGCGGCGTATTGCGACATTTTCAGGAAATCTTCGTCTGAAAACGATCCTTCGCGCATGGCAGATGCCGGAATTTTTGATTGCGATGCCAGCACACGGGTTGCCAACTGTTCCTGGGACATTTCCAGACTGAAAAACACAACCGCGCCCTTGTACTGTTCATTGGCGCGACCCGATAAAATTGCATTTGCGGCGTTAAACGCGATGTTCATGGCCAGGGTCGTTTTACCCATTGCCGGACGACCTGCGATAATAATCAAATCACTGTGGTGCAGGCCGCTGATGGATTTATCCAACGCGTTCAGACCCGTGGTCAGACCCGACAGTTTTCCGTCGGCCTTGTATGCAACCTCGGCCTCTTTTAATGCGGCGGTCAGTGCGGTTGCGATGGGCGCAACCTCACGCTTGGTTTCCCCCGCGGCGGCCAGGTTAAATAATTTCTGTTCGGCGGTTTCAATTTGTGTCGTGACCGGGTTATCCAAATCTTCAACAAATGCCTGGTCGGTGATGGATTGACCCAGTTCAATCAATTCGCGACGCAGTGCGTTTTCATACACGATGCGCGCGTACTGTTCAACGTTCACAACCGTTGCGCCGGCGCCCGCCAATTGGGTCAGGTAATCAACACCGCCAACCGATTCCAACACACCCTGTTGATCCAGGTAATTTTTCGCCGTGATGATATCAAATGGAATTCCGGCGGCAAATTGACGTTCCGCCAGTTTATAGATTTCCTGGTGCGCGGGGTGCGAAAAATGTTCCGGTCGCAGGAATTCGTTTACGCGTTCCAATGCGCGGTTGTTCATCAGCACCGCGGCCAGGACGGCCTGTTCGGCCTCTAAATTCGTTGGCAAAGTTTTGGGAGTAAAGTCCATGTCCAATATAGTATCTAAAAATTTTATGTTTTCAACGCCTTTTTTGCGCGGATATAAAACATTGAAAATTCCGATTGTTGATGATGCCGGCGCGTCCACGTGGCCCGAATTATTCCCCGCATCGCGCATTGCCGAATTGCGGGACGCGGTGGGGGCGCGGCATTTTGCCGCGCAAATGATGTTACAATGCGTCGCGCCCGAACGTGTGCGTCTGGACCCGGGGGCATTGCATTTATATGATGACGCATTTGACGCGCGCAATGCGCAAATCGGCGAACATAAAATTACCGGCGCGGCGATGTATTGGGATCCATCAACCGGGCGCCGTGGTCGCGATGGCAGTGTTTGCGTCATGCTGTATCGTGATGATAAATCGCGCGCCATATTTATCCATGATGTGATGTACATGATTGTCCCTGAAAACGATACGCACCCATTGGCATCCCAGTGTGATTCTGTGTTGGATTTTATGGCGCGGTATCATATGCGCCGCATAACGATTGAAACCAACGGTATTGGAAATGCATTGCCGGAAATTATGCGAAACGCCGCATTGATTGCCGGCGCAGACGTTTCTATAACCCAGATTACAAATAATCGGCCAAAGGTTGACCGAATTCTGGACGCGATTGAACCGGCATTGACCGCCGGGCGTATGTATGCGCATCGCCGAATTACCCAGACGCCGTTTGTGGCCGAAATGATGGGATGGTCGCCGGGTGGGGTGGGGCATGATGACGGACTGGACGCGGTGGCGGGCGCGATATGTGCCACGCCGACCCCGGTTCGCCCGGTCGGGGCGCCCCCCCACACATTTTCAGCAAATACGAATTTTACCGTTTAACGCATATAAAAAAACAAAGGAGAAAATATGCAAAATAACCTGGAACAAATGTACCGACGTGCGCTGGACATGCGTGCGCCATGGGTTGCGCGTTGGGATGCCGCAATGCGGTACACAATGCCGACAACAGATGCAGATGCGGCAACGCTGTTTGACGCAACCGCGGCCGATGCGGTGGATAACCTGGCCGCGTCAATATATTCACTGATGACGCCACCGGAATCACTGTGGTTGACATTGGTGCCGGAAAGCGATGCATCACCCGATGCAGACGCCGCAACGGCGGCATTGCGCGCACACCTGAACGATTCTAATTTTTATACAACGATTCATCAGTGCTATTTGGATTTGGTGATTCTGGGGACGGCATGCCTGTTTATGGCAGAAACCCCGATGGGGGCATCGTCGGCATTTTCATTCACCGCGGTACCAATGCGCGATATTGCAATTTTGCCGGGCGCGGTATTTCATACGGCGACAATGCCTGCGCGTGAAGTCATGGAAAAATACCCGACATGGACGCCACCCACAGAAATTCGTGACCAGATAAAACGCGACCCGGCAATGCCGTTGCGCCTGGTGCAGAGTTTGGTCGGCACAGAATTCACCGCGTGGTTGGACGTGGGTGGTGACATCCAAAATAACATTGTTGCGCGTGGCACATTTGAAACCAACCCATATATCATTTTCCGGTGGAGTGTTTTGAGCGGTGAACAATACGGTCGTGGTCCCGTCTTGCGCGCATTGCCAGATATCAAGACAGCAAACAAGGTTGTTGAACTGGTTTTGAAAAATGCGACCATTGCGGTGTCTGGAATATGGCAGGCCGATGATGACGGTGTCATAAACCTGAATAACATAAACCTGACGCCGGGGGCAATTATTCCAAAGGCCGTTGGGTCGTCCGGTTTGACGCCGCTGTCATCGGGTGCAGATTTTGATGTGTCACAAATAATACTAAAAGACCTGCGTGAACGGATACGTCATGCATTGCTGGCCGACCGGCTGGGATTGTTGTCTGAAAAAGAAATGACGGCGACCGAAATTATGGCACGTAATTCAGATATGATGCGAATCCTGGGGGCGACATATGGGCGACTGTTGCATGAATTTATACGGCCACTGACCGACCGCGGATTACAGATTTTATCGCGCCGCGGTGTGATTGCACCAATTGTGCTGAACAGTGATGCGGAATTGAAATACATTGCACCGATTGCCCAAATGGTGGCGGACGAAAACCTGATTTAACATGGGGAAAAAACTATGAACGAAATTGAACAGAACTATGCACGCACGTTTGCGACCACATCTGGCACGGCGGTATTACAGCATTTGCGTCGGATGACAATTGAACGTGTGTTGGGGCCAAATGCAACGGACGCCGAATTGCGCGGCCTGGAATCCCAGCGCGCGTTGGTGCACATGATTGAAAATATGATATCACGGGGGCGAAAATGACACAGAAAACAAACGCGCTGGGCGGAATCATAGATACATTGCGCGACAGTTGGTTTCTGATTGCATTTGTCGCGGGTATGGTTTATTGGGTTGCGCGCCAGGATTCATCGCTGGCGGATATTCAGCGCGCAGACACGCGCATTACAACATTGGAAAATCGTACAACGATATTGGAAACGGGTATCGGGCAATTACAGATAAAACTGGACACAATTCGTGATGATGTATCCTTGATAAAAACCGCCGTTATAAAGTAACAAAAACGGGGCGGACGCCCCGTTTTTTATTTTATTTGATTATTTGCCGCAGCTGCCAATCATTTTAGAGATAGAGATATCTTTGTGGAACAAGAAATCGTATTCGCAGTTACCAGATTTGTAAGAACCTGTGCATGCAGCCAATGTCAAAACAGCAACCAGTGCCAACATAACTTTTTTCATGTTTTCTCCTTTTGTCCAAAAGTTCGCATGGATTATATCCGACCGTATTCCTAAAAGCAATACAAAAATCACCCTAATTTTTTTACCCACACATAAAAAACGCCCCGGGGTGGGGCGCCTTGTATTATCCGACTAATTTTTGCCAGAATGTTTTCTTTTGCGGCTGCTTTTTCCGTTTGCGACGTGGTGCATTCATGGTTGTCTTTTTTGCATCCATGTGCTGTGCATCCTTCTTTTTTGCATCTGTGGATGGCGCATATGCGTCCAACAGTTCATCCGTCTTTACCGCGTCCGGGGCAACACGCTGAATTGAATACTGGTCAATGTTCATCATGCTGTCGTCGCCGACAATCACGATCTCTGTTTCAAATTCAGATTCCATTGCCGCCAATTCTGCACGTTTGTGGTTCAGCAAATACACCGCCACATCGGTCGGAACCGTCATGATGATTTTCTGGGCACTTTTCGCCAACAGTTTTTCCTGCAGATGGCGGAACATAATCAACGCCGCCGTCTGGATAGATGGCACAACGCCGGCCCCCAGACAGTGTGGGCACTGAACATATGATGTTTCAATGAAACTGCTGCGCAGGCGCTGGCGCGACAACATCAACACGCCAAACGTATTGATTTTCGCAACCTGGGTACGGGCGCGGTCACGTTTCATAACCTCGCGCATTTTCATTTCCAGTTTGCGGTTGTTGCGTTCTTCTTCCATATCAATAAAGTCAATTGCAACAATCCCCGCCAAATCGCGCAGGCGCAACTGCAGGGCGATTTCTTCGGCCGCCTCTAAATTAGTATTCAGTGCGGTTTGTTCAATATCTTTTTCCTTTATCGCGCGGGACGAATTCACGTCAATTGTAACCATTGCTTCGGTCTGGTTAATAACCAATGACCCACCAGATGGCAACTGAACATACGGACCATGCAATCCTTCTAATTGTTTTTCAACGCCGGCCTTGACCATCAATGGAACCGCGGCGTCCTTGTAATTTACCAACTGTTTGCGCGGGGCGCGACCATACATCTGTTGAAAATATGTTTTTGCGGCATCATATGCTTCTTCGCCCTGGATAACCAGAACATCATCCTTGTCCGCCAAGAAATCACGAACGACACGGCGCAACAGGGAATCTTCGGTATGAATTGTGACCGGGGCGACCGATTCCAGGGTCGTCTTGCGGATTTCGTTCCACAAATTCACCAGGTAATCATAGTCCGCCGCAATCGCCGCTGCATCGGCACCAAACGCCGCCGTACGCAAAACGACCGTCATCCCCTTTGGTATTTTCAGGCCGTGCAAAATTTCGCGCAGACGGGCACGTTCGGCCTTGTCTGAAATCTTTTTAGAAATGCCATAGCTGTTGCGTTTGCGGGAATTTGGCATCAGAACGGCAAAACGCCCCGCCAATGACAGGTATGTTGTCATTGACGCGCCCTTTTGGCCACGTTCTTCCTTGACACCCTGAATCAGCAAAATCTGTTTTGGCTTTATAACATCTTGAATTTTAAATTCACGTGCGCGTTTGACGAACTCTTTGTTGTCTTCGCCGGCACTGTGGTCATCGTATTCGGCAACCTCGTCATTTTCGTCATCGGGGTCATCATCGTCATCAACGATGTTCGCATGCGCCAATTCCAACAGTTTCTTTTTCTGTTCTGGCGATACCTGGTAATAATCCGGATGAATTTCAGAAAACGGCAAGAATCCGTTTTTGCCTGTGCCATAATCCACGAATGCCGCCTGCAACGACGGTTCAACGCGGATAACCTTGGCCAGATAAATGTTCCCTTTTATCTGGGGCTTTGTTGTTGTTTCAACATCAAAATCAGAAACACGATTGGTCGCAGTATCCACCACCACCACGCGGGTTTCTTCCGGGTGGACAGCGTCCACATAGATTTTCTTTGACATTTAATAATCCTTTTGTTGCGGGTTCGTATGCAACGGATACATCCCGTCCCCATGGGGCGTCCCAGCCCATGCCAAGGGAAATCGCCGCATAAACCAGCAGCGCAATCCAGAATGTATAAAATAGCGATAATATAAACACTTGCCTATACCCCATCGTCATACGACAGGTACCAGCATAACATGCCCAACCCCATCATGGCAAGGTATTTATTTTTTTGTATGCTTAATATTTTTAATCCGCTGGGGAATCTGGGAAATTTTATCTTTTGCCTCGGCCGCCCAGCGTTTCATGCGCGCCCGCAACCAGCGTTCGTACACGAAAAACAGTCCGCCGACCCCAATCAGTGGCAAAACATAGTAAATAATGCGATATGCCAACAGGGCGCCGAAAATGCTGGCCTTGTCCACGTCACCCGGCAACGCCAACAGGAAAACACTTTCAAACACGCCAATGCCGCCTGGAACCTGGCTGAATACGCCGGTTGTTTGGGCGATAACGAACAGACCGATATATGTGCCAAATGGAATTTCCACAAATGGAATCAGACAGAAATACAAAACCAAACCGGCCAGAACACTGTCGGTGATGCCCAATAACATCTGTAATGTTGCCATTTTTGTTGACGGCACCTGGAATTTTAATTGGCCGATTTTAATGCTCTTGCCATGGAACAAAAATGTCATTGCAAAGTATGCCAGCAACATTGATGTGCAGAAAATAAACAGCGCGTTTAATCCCACAGATACACCCGTTGATGATGTTAAAATATCATGTGGTACCAGAAAATATCCAATCAGAACAATTGCCGCACATCCCAAAAAATATGTGAATCCAGATATAGTCAGCATTTTCACAATGTCGCCGCCACGAATTCGCCACCGTGTGTACAAACGGTATCTGATGGCGCCACCACTGACCACGGCATGACCGGCGTTATTGCTGATTGCGAACCCCAACATTCCCGCCAACATCCATTTCCACCATGTGACCTTCTTGCTTTCGCCGACGTAATTCAGTGCCAGAAAATCATACAGCGACAGCGCAAAATATCCCGCCAGACACGCGCAACACGCCGCGAACAGATTTACCAATGGAATCGCCGCAATTGCATGCATAATGTCGTAAAATGTATAATTGCGCAATTGCCACCACAACATGATGGCCGCCAATGCGAAAAAGAAAATACCTGCATAACTGATGATTTTTTTCATCAGTCGTTTTGCCTGTGCTGACATAAAAATCCTTTCTAACGGTTGCACAGGATACCAGGATAGATATGAAAATGCAAACCTAAAAAACATTGCAATTGGGGCGGGGTAATATATACTGGCACATATAATAATACAGCAAAAAGGGTTGAATATGATGCGTCCATCAATGCGCAAACCAAATCAAATGCGCCCAGTATCCATGGAAACCGGCGTTAACAAATGGGCCGAAGGTTCGTGCCTGATAAAAATGGGTGGAACCCAGGTTCTGTGTACGGCCAGCGTTGATTTGAACCAGCCATTGTGGAAACGTGTCCAGAATAAAACAGGCGGATGGGTAACCGCGGAATATTCCATGTTGCCACGTGCATGCGGCACGCGCAAGGGACGCGATGCCATTGCCAAGGATCATCGCAGTGCGGAAATATCGCGCCTGATTGGGCGTGCGTTTCGCAGTGTGGTTGATATGGATGCGTTGGGGCGACACACGATAACAATTGATTGCGACGTGATTCAGGCCGATGGTGGCACGCGGTGCGCATCCATTACGGGTGGTTTTGTTGCATTATCATTGGCGGTACGTCACCTGATACAGGCGGGGCGTATATCCCAGAATCCAATACGTGAACACGTTGCCGCGATTTCTGCGGGGCTGTGGAATGGTGAACTGGTTTTGGATTTGGATTATGACGAAGATTGCACCGCCGAATTGGATTCTAATTTCGTTGTTGCCGAATCCGGTCGGTTTGTAGAGGTCCAGGCCACCGGCGAACAACATCCGTTTACCCAGGAACAAATTACAGAACTGATGAATCTGGGGGCCGATGGGTGCCGAAAATTGATTGAATTACAGAAACAGGTATTGGAATAAAGAAAACTGTGCCACGTGGCACAGTTTTTTATTACGAGAGTATTTTTACAAAAAACGGGGCGATGCCCCGTTTTGTTATCTGGTCTTTTGCGGTTTGGCAAATGAATAATCCATTTTCAGATGATTTGGATTATATGTGCCGTTCATGATTGCCAGTGTATCTTCAACGATAACCAATTCTTCGTTGGTTGCAATCATGAATACCTTTACCGGGCTGTCAGGTGTGCTGATAACGGCCTGGTCAACGCCCTTGCGCGCCAATGCGGCGGCATTCTTTTCGCGGTCCAGTTTAACGCCCAGACCTTCTAATCCGGTGCAGAAACGTTCGCGCAGGTAATCGTCGTTTTCACCAACGCCCGCGGTGAACACCAATGCATCGGTGTGACCCAGTTCGGCCATATATGCGCCAATGTATTTTTTTACATTGTGCACTTCTGTATCAATGGCCAGGCGGCATTTATCGTTGCCATCCTTGTTCTGTTCCACATCGCGACGGTCGGCAAAGCATTCTGTCAATCCCATCAGACCGGAATCCTTGTTCAGGTGTTTCTGCATCTGGTCCGGGCTCAGGTGCAATGTATTCATAACATACAATACGGCACCCGGGTCCAGGTCGCCTGGGCGTGTACCCATGGTCAGACCGGCGGTCGGTGTCATACCCATTGATGTATCAACGGAAATACCGTTTTTGATTGCGGTCGCCGATGCCCCAGAACCAATGTGCAATGTTACCAGGTTGCACTGGTCGGCGGGTTTGCCCAACATTGTTGCGGCGCGCTTGGATACATACAGGTGTGACGTCCCGTGGAACCCATAACGGCGGACGCCCAATTCAGTGTACCATGCCGATGGCACCGCATAGCGGTACGCGTAATCCGGCATTGTCTGGTGGAACGCGGTATCAAATACGGCAACCTGTTTTGCGTTTGGCAGCAATTGCTTTGCGGTTACGATACCCATCAGTGCTGGTGGGTTGTGCAACGGCGCCAATGGCGACAGTTCGCTGATAGTTTTCATAACATCATCCGTAATCGCCACAGACGATGCGAATTTATCACCACCCATAACAACACGGTGACCAACACCCTTAATCTCGTTCAGGTCAATGGATGCATCGCGCAACATGAACAGGACGACATTCAATGCCTCGTCATGATTTTTCATAACGGTTTCTTTGCGTTGCTTGGTGCCGTCAGGATACTTTTGCGTAACAAAAGAATCCGGCAGACCGATTTTTTCCACATTTCCACCAACGATGGCCTGTTTGGAATTTGCGTCAAAAACCTGGTACTTTAATGATGAAGAACCACAGTTTAATGCAAGTATGTACATTTGTTTCCTCTTTTCTGTTTTTAATACGCGCCCAGCATAGCAGAGTATTTTACGCGTTTCAACAGTAAACTCGGAATATTACGCGCCAATTTTGGATGGTAATATTTGTTGTTACCCCGGTGTCGCGGTGTGAAACCCATATCGGGTCGCCCCCAACCATTTGCCGCACGTGCAGGCCACCGTCATCTGAAAACGCCAGTGGGGTGGGGTTGGCGCGGGTGCCAATGCCGTATGATGCAACAATGTCGTCCGCGCTGTACCCGCATTCGGCGGTTTTGCATACCAGTGCCGCCGATACAAAAATTGGGGTGCGGGCGCGGCTGAATATGTATTCTTGGCCTGTGGTGTTGGTCAGTTCCATTTCAGACGATGTCAGCATTGTTGGCGCGGTGGTCGCGTGTTTCGCAAACAGTTCATCCCAGAAATCATCAGACACAGACGTGATATCAAATTCTGATTTTACCACATCGTCGGCACGCGCCAGTGCGAATCCGCCCAGCGTTTCACCATCGTGCACGCGCAGTGTCTTTGTGTCTGTATCCATTGTAATTTCCCCAGACATACCGGTAAAATTGTTGTTCTGTGCGGCGGTGCCGCGGCGAATTTGTAAAATTCGTGCCATGTTAGTTCCTTATATTTAATATTGGTTGATTTGTGTAATAAAAAACACCGCCATTGGCGGTGTCGTTATGTGACGTATTATACCACAAATTGCCCAAAAAGGCAACGGATTTATGCCGTGTGCCCATACGCGTTCAGGTATTCCTGGAACAGGGCGTTGCCATTGAAATTCTTTTGTTTCTTTTTGGCGCTGCCCAGACTCCACGAATACAACTTGCCCGTGTGGGTGTTGCGCCCGGTTTCCAAGAAATCCCAATACGCCATCAGTTCGCGATATTTATCCTTGTTGTTCTCGTCCCAGTTGGCAATTTTTTCATCATGTTCGGCCTGGCGTTTTTTTTCTTCGGCGATTTTTGCCGTGGCATTTTTGAAATCAGTGATTTTCGCGCCGATTTCATTATATTTATCTGACGCATCGGTATATGCCTTGTTATCTGCCTGTTTCGCAGGATCGTTAATATAAGCCGTGGCATAGGCATTATTAGCAATCAAGTACTGTTGTCTGGCGACATCTGGCATATCGGCTGCCAGTAATTGCCGTTCACCGGTCCATTGTGTATAATCGTCCAGTTCGGCGTCGGTCAGTTTTATGCCCGCGTTATATTTGGCCTCTAACGGTTTTATGCGTACGTCCAGGTCATTTATCCTTTTTGCCAAATCCGTCATAGTCTTGTAATCATCAACGATTTGCTGGTTTTCCTGGAACATGTTATGCGCCACCGCATACCTATCCATCGTTCCTTTCAGGGTGGCGCGGTCTGCCTCGCGATCGGCGATTTTATCACTGGTATAATCCGCCCCTAACCCGGTCAGTGTTGCCTGGTGACGCGCGATTTCGGCATCGGATGTTGCGCGCACACGGTCGCGGTCGGCAACAATGGTGGCACGTTCTGCACTGGTCTTGTCAGCCCATTTGGTGCGTTCATTGGCCAGGCGTTTTGATTTACCCTTAAACTTGTTGCGGGACAGATTGTATATGTTGCCCGCCATGGTGAATCCGTATCCAATCCCCATGAGTGCGGCCTTGATACTCTTGGTCATGGCGGTTGTGACCAATCGAGTCCCGGAATTATTGTTCCACGACAGTCCTGAAAACAGGTCCAGGTTCTCTTTGCCCAATGCATCCATAATTTTACTGGTGGTATACCCATAGTGCATTACCGACAAAACCTCCATCGCGGTTTTGGCCTCTGCAATTTTCTGTGGGTTGTTATTTATTGCCTTGGTAATAATCTCTTCCACCAGTGCCCGCATCTGGTTGCCGTGCGACAGGGCACCCGCAAATGCCTTTGGCATATCTTTCTTTAAGTCGCCCAGGACCCCCGTCATCCACTTGAAATGGTCGGCGGCCTTGTTATTCTTGGCGCGCACGCGGTCGGTGATTGCCGATGCACTGGCCAATATTTTATCCAGGCCATCGGTCGGTTTGATTTTTTCTTTATCAATTGCCTTGAAAATATATTCCGCATTGGGTGATGCAAACATACGGTCGCCCGTTAATTTCAGATATTTTTTCAGGTAATTTGAATATGTCTCGGCCCAGGCGTCTTTTAATTTTTCAATATCGCTCAGTTCATCTTGGCGTTTTGGCGGAACAAAATCCTTGCTGTCTTTGTTGTCGTAATCTAAAAAATTCTTGGCCTCATCCAGTTTCTTGGATATCTTGCTGGTGTCATAGGCCTTGAATACCTCAAACGCCTTGGAATTAGTATATAAATCTCTCAGCAGTTTGTCGTAGCCGAACGAAGATGTTTTAAAGTCTACCAGTGTACCGTCATCAATGGCCTTGTTATCAAAGTTTTCCCTGATATTTTTAAACAGGTTATAATCTATCGTGACATGGCTGTTATTCAGTGCAGCGCGAACCGCATTTGGGTCCGAACCGTACAGGGCGGTATTTAACCAAGAGCTGGCAATGCTTATCACCTTGTCGCGAAATTCTGGGTCTTTGTTGTATTTCCCGTTTCCTAAGCCTTTGGTTAAATCGTCGTACGAGATTATACCCCCATTGTCCACAACATACCGAAGCGTGGATTCATTGTCGGACAATACCCTTTGCAATAAAGTGATTTCTTTTTCTGTTTCGTCGGTCGCCTTGGTTGGCTGAAACAATTTGCCATCGCCATAATATTTATCCAGAAAGTTTCTGGCCGGGTCGTTGTATACAAGGCTGCCCCTGTTACTGGCCATTTTCATGAACGCGTCACGAAATGCGTTAAACAAATCAGCCCACTGGTTGTCATCCAGTTCATATTCGCCAGATGTCGGATCGGGCAATTCCTTGCGCACCAGGATGCCGTGGGCGTCCTTTTTATATTCACCGGCCGCGTCTTTTTCCAGCAGGTCCCGCGCCCAATATTTCTGGTTGCCGGTAAAGTCTTTGCTCTTTACAATGTCGCAAAAGCGTGAAAACTGGGCCGCTGGCATTTCCAGAAATATCAGCCGTTTGTAATATTCATCAACAAATTCGTCCCACTTCTTGGCCATTGGTGAACCCCTTGTTTGGTACAGATAACCCCGACACACATAATTATAGTGCATTTCCACGAAAAAATCAATACACAGACCGGAATTTTAGTGTATAATACCGCCCAGAGAGAGTAACCCCCATGGCCACAAAAAATTCTGTGCATGATTTTTTGATTAACATGTACGGATACACGTTTTTTAATTACCTGATGTGGGTGGAACCGGTGTATCCCATTTATATGCAGATGCACGGGGCCAGTGATTTTGGCATATCGGCGTTGTTGATGTTATGGTCGGTGGGCGTTATTGTAACGCAATTGCCGATTGCATTGCTGGCGCGCCGTTTTGGTGCCCGGAATGTTCTGTTTGCCGGCCTGGCGATAAAGGCGGCGGCGATTATCATGTGGCTGGTGTGGCCACAAATGCTGGGGTTCGCAATTGGTATGTTCCTGTGGGGAATGCAGGGCGCAATTTACAATGTTGTATCCGAAGATGTTATGTACGATGAACTGCGCGCGCGGCAAAACGTACTGGTATATGAACGTGTGTTGGGCCGGCGACGTAATATCGCGACAATTGGTATTGCGTGTTCGGCGGCCGGTTCATTACTGATGGTATGGGGATATGCATGGGTAACGGCACTGTCGGTGGTGTCGTTGGTGTTTTCAATGCTGTTTTTAACACGTATGCAATTGGTCCAGAAATATTCCGGGGTCCAGACCGATGGGGCGTCCACATTATCTGCAATTAAATCGGCGGTTCGCGTTATGCGTGCGTCGCCGGCACTGGTTGGTGTGTTGATAATCAGTGTTTTGGTGACAAATTTTTCGTACCTGAACGATTATTTGTCGCTGATTGGATATGGAATTGGTATACCGGTTGAATTTGTTGGCATTGTGCCGTTCTTTATCCTGGGGGCCCAGGTCCTGGGCCAGGGTATCGCCCATCGTTTTGTTGGAATGCGTCCATCGGTTATGTTCGCACTGATAATGGTTGTTGGTGTATTGTACGGCGTGTTTGCGGTGCACTATAATATGTGGGGACTGATTGCGCTGGGGGTGGCGTATGTTGTGTGTTCCATTATAAAAATATTGCTGTATGGTCGGTTCCAGAATATGACACCATCGCAAAATCGGATGGAGGTTTTATCGTTTTACAGCATCGCCGACCAGGCGTCATATCTGGTTATGTGCCTGGTTATTGGATTGGGGTCAACGCTGGGCGGGTGGCGATACAGTATCGCGATTATGGCGGTGCTGATGTGTATGTTGGCGATTGGGGCATTGGAATTCATGCGTCGTCATATGCATCGCGGTATGATGCCACGGCCCGCCCCCGGTGCCAGTGTGCGCCCCGGCGTGGTAATGCAATAATTCAGATTGGGACCCTAGACATTTGTTCCTGTGATTTTGTTGCGCGGTTTCTGGTATGCTGACCACATGGCGATACATTTGCGTGATGTTTTCCTGAAAAGTATTCCATACCTGCTGTCAATTGCGGGTGGGGTGGCGGTGTTCACATTGACCAAGGATAATATTGCGGACAAAGAGTTGGCCGATTTAATGACGAATATTGCGGCATCGTTGCTGTCAATACCGTTGGTGTTTTTGTTGTACGACTATTCTAATTCGCGAATTTCCAGCAAACTCAGCACGACACTGGCGGCAAACATGCGGGACAAGATAAATGTGTTGGTACTGAATGCAATCATGTTGTTGCGGCGGGCGATTGGGATTCGTGGGCGCGCAACACTGGAATCATTGAACCGGATGGACGGACTGACGGTGACGGACATCGCGCGGAAAATTAACCTGACGCGGCCCCAGATTGAAACCCTGCGTGGATACCATTTGGATTTGGAGGGTTTGCTGTACCGCGCAGCCCAGGCCGACCTGTTGACGGCGCCCCAGGTTCAGACCCTGGCGGGGTTGGGGCGGGAAATATTGCACCTGGTCAATGAAACGCGATACCGCAACAGTCGCACGGTCATTGCCCATCATGTTGCGGCAATCGTTACGCACGTGACCGATTGGCTGGACGCGGATGCGGGTGGGGCGATTGATTTCCAGCAATTATTGGCGGCGGCCCAGTCGCGCCCAACAAAAAATAAATAACAGTGCGATTTTTTCTTGATTTTTGTTTTTGATTGTGTCAGAATTTGCCCCGAACCTTGAACAGAGGGCGCAAGCCCCAGATTCAGGTTCCGTTTTGGGGACATAGCTCAGTTGGTAGAGCAAATGACTTTTAATCATTGGGTCCAGGGTTCGAGTCCCTGTGTCCCCACCAGGAAAATTCAACGGTCGCGTCAGCGGCCGTTTAATTTTTGTCGGACACGGGACGATTTTATGCTATAATCTGGTGAAAGGAAATGCATATGCCAGAGTTTATAAATTTGACGCCTGAAAATATCGCAGATGAACATTTATGCTGTATCATACGCAGTCGTACCAAACACCCGGGGGTTGAGGCAAAGCGTGCCTGGCTGCGCGATCGGTTGGCGGCGGGGCACGTGTTTTGCAAACTGAACGCGCGCGGAACATGTTTTATTGAATATGCGCCACTGGACACCGCGTGGACACCGATTATTGGGGACAACTGGTACTATATTTATTGCCTGTGGGTGTTGCCGCCGTTTCGTGGGCATGGGTATGCGCGCGAACTGTTGGAATATTGCATTGCCGATGCGCGGGCGCACGGTGCGGCGGGCGTTTGTATGCTGGGTGCAGATCGCCAGCGCGCGTGGCTGTCTGACCAGAATTTCGCCCGTGCAAATGGGTTTAAAACCGTAGATACCACAAATAATGGGTATGAATTATTGGCACTGTCCTTTGATGGCAGTGCGCCACATTTCCCAGACGCGGTTAAAAATCCGGCGGTGGATTCAGATGAACTGACCATATTTTATGATGACCAGTGTCCGTATATGGCGCAAACAATTGATATGGTGCGCGAATATTGTGCCGCGCATAATGTGCCGGTGAATTTGCATCATGTGGACACACTGGACGCGGCAAAATCGTTGCCATGTGTGTTTAATAATTTCGCGGTGTTTTATCATGGCCGGTTCCAGACGGTGAATCTGTTGACGGCGGATGCATTGTCACGAATTTTATCAGAATAAAATACCAAATGTGTGAAAAAACGTGTTGACTTTATATTGCGATACTGCTACTGTTCGCAGGATGCAATTAAGGTTGTAATATGCAGGATTTGCCACAAACCGTTTCTGTGTTTTATATTCGCAGGTTTTGGAGGTATGCAGGTTGTGTGGCGATTTTATTTTTACTGTTAACATTCATTGATTTGTTTGGTGTTGCACTGTTACCGTCGTTTTTCTTGCGGTATGTTGTTGGTGCGTTGGAAAATGCGCCCGCAGCATCGGCACTGCGGATTATTGTTCCGGTTGTTGTTGTGTGGTTGATTGTGCGCGGGGTAATGATTGGCGCGTCTGTATTGCGGTGGACTGTGTTTGATGGTTTTATCAAATATCGGACGAATAACAAGATATCCGCCGAATTATATGATTACGTGTTTCACCATAATATGGATTTCTATGCGAATTCAATGCCCGGAAAAATAGGCAGCCAGATAAACCAGGTTGCCGAAACATTCCCGGCGACAATATCGTTGTTGAGTGATGGGTTGGTATTGCTGACACTGTTTGTGGTGTCGTTTGTGGCGCTGTTCAGTATTGGGTGGCAATTTGCCGCATTGATTGTTGGCGTGATGGCGTTTCGTGTAATCTGGGGCGCGGTAACATATAAATATGCGATGCGTGCCGCGGCGGCGCGTGCCGGAGTTATGAATGCATTGCAGGGGCGCCTGTTGGATGCATTGTCAAATTTCCCGGTGGTAAAATTATTTGCACGTACCCAGTATGAACAGCGCGCGGTTATGCCAGAACGCGCGGCGTTTGAGCGGGCGGGGCGATATGCAAATTACAAATCACGACTGTTCTGGGCACCGGGTAATGTTGTTGTTGATTGGTTTGGGTTTGGAATGCTGATGTTGCTGTGTGGGTATATGTATGCGGCCGGCGCGGTTTCATTGGCAAATGTATCATTTGTATTGGCATTGTTTGACAGTCTGAGTGGTATGTCATTTAACCTGATTATGTTAATCAAAGAATTCGTGAATACGTGGGGCAATGCGGTTGGTTCATATAACGCGTTGGTTCAACCAATTGTGCTGCGTGACGCCCCAGATGCCACGGTATTGCACGTGCCACATGGTGATATTGAAATTCGCAATTTATCATTTAAGTATACCGATAAAATGGTTCTGGAAAAACTGTCGCTGCATATTCGTGCGGGTGAACGTGTTGGCCTGGTCGGGTTCAGTGGCGCGGGCAAGACGACATTGGTTAATCTGATTATGCGCCTGTATGATCCAACAGACGGCGCAATCTTGATTGATGGCCGTGATATTCGCACGGTTACCCAGGATTCGTTGCATGAAAACATATCATTTATTCCCCAAGAACCAACGATGTTTAACCGTACCATTGCCGATAACATTGCGTACGGTGCCCCTGGGGCGGATATGCGCCGGATTCGTGGCGCGGCACGTTTCGCGTCGGCCGATGAATTTATTATGCGTACCCCAGATAAATACCAGACGGTTGTCGGTGATCGTGGAATAAAACTGTCCGGGGGGCAGCGTCAGCGTATCGCAATCGCACGTGCGTTATTGAAAAATGCGCCGATTTTGATTCTGGACGAGGCGACCGCCGCACTGGACAGTGAAACCGAGGCCACAATTCAGTCAAGTTTTGAAAAGTTAAGCCATAATCGCACAACGATTGTTATTGCGCACCGACTGTCAACACTGCGCAATATGGACAGAATTATCGTTTTGGATCATGGTCGTATTTCAGAAATTGGAACACATCAACAACTGCTGCGCCGCAAGGACGGTATTTATAAACGCCTGTGGCAGATGCAGTCTGGTGGATTTGTCCCAGAAGACCAGTAGACACTACTTATCATGGTACGCCCAGAATGTAGTGTTCTGGGTGTTATTTTTTAACCCAAGGAGGTAAGCTATGTCGCACTTTGTCGCGGGGATTGATTTCGGAACAACAAATACATCGGCGGCGATATCAAATGGGGGCGTCCCCCGTATGGTTGACGCGGAATCAGGACACGATACAATTCCAACCGCACTGTTTTTCCCGAATGCAACAATGGATGTTTTTTGCGGGCGCGCGGCCATTGCCCAGTATCGCGATGGCGATATTGCTGGCCGATTTATGCGCAGTATAAAACGCATCCTGGGGACAGATTTAATGCGCGGTACCACGGTTGTTGGTGGGCGCGTGGTGAAATATACAGATATCGTCACGCACTTTATGCGATATATGAAATCGCGCATTGATGCGGCGGCTGGCACATCGGTGGACAGTGTGATTATCGGTCGGCCGGTGCATTTTCGTGATGATGACGCGGCGGGTGATGCACGTGCGCAATCAGAACTGGAACAGATTGCCATGGCGGCCGGATTCAAAAACATTGGTTTTCAGTTTGAACCAATCGCCGCGGCGTTCGCGCACGAACAGAATTTAAGCACGGATAAATTGGCATTTGTTGTGGACGTTGGTGGTGGGACATCTGACTTTACGGTGATGCGCCTGTCGCCATCACGGCGGGATTTGCCCGATCGTTCAAATGACATATTGGCAAACACCGGGGTGCGAATTGGTGGCAACGATTTTGACAAGGATTTATCCCTGGCGTCATTTATGCCATTGTACGGCATGGGCGGCCAGTATCGTTCGGGTGATAAAGTACTGGATATCCCGTCCAGTATGTATATCAGCCTGTCCACATGGTCGGCGGTGAACACGGTGTATAATTACAATGCGTTAAACATGGCGCGCGGATATGTTGTATGGGGATGCGACCCTGTGCGAACGGCACGCCTGTACCAGATTATTGAAAATCGCCTGGGGCACATTAACCTGGACGCGGTTGAAGATACCAAGATGCGTCTGTCGGGGGCAAATTCGGTTCAGACGAAATTGAACTTTTTATCAGATGCACCAATACTGGATACCGCACGCGATACATTTGAACGTGCAATCGTGACCGATGTCCAGAAAATGTGGTCGGCGGTGGACGCATGTCTGACCGCGGCAGGGGTCCAGAACACAGATATTGGGTTGATTGTCCTGACCGGGGGATCAACTGAAATTCCGTATATCGCGAATATGGTGCGGGCGGCGTTCCCAAATGCTGAAATTTCATCTGGTAATAAATTGGCCAGTGTTGGTCTGGGGTTGGCATATGATGCGCGGCGACGTTTCCTGGGCTGACCACGACGGGGCATTTGCCGGTTGATTTTATTCCTGTTTTATATAACACTGAAAATATCGTTATACACCAACAAAGGAATATATCCGTGCCAGAATGCACACATAAACATCGGCCGACGATAAAAAAGACACTGGTGGTGTGGTTGTCGTTCATGCTGATATTGTTATTGATTTGCAGCATTAAATGGATTACGAAAAATTTTAATCGTATTAATTATGATGAAATCATGCTGGTTCTGGACATCGGAATGCACGGTGTTGACAGTGGTTTAATGTGGTCGTTTATTAAAAAGGTTATCCTGCGTGCGCTGCTGTTTTCTGGGCTGATGGGGGGGGGCTACTATATCTTGCGCCCGCGCGTACCGTGCGTTGTACTGGTGTTTTATGGGGTGCTGGGGGTGTTGTTGGGTTACCGTGTGTGTACGGCCAACCTGCAGGCGGGCAGTCTGTTTGCATATCACAATTCTGATTTTTATGAACAAGAATATGTTGTACCTGATTCTGTGGATATAAAATTCCCGCACCGGAATAATGTGTTGGTGATTGCGCTGGAAAGTATGGAAAAATCATATATGAACCAGGAACTGTTTGGCGCGCCCGGTCTGATACCAAACCTGGATCGGTTGGAACGTGAAAATATGTCGTTTGAAAACTATACGGCGATATCGGGACTGTCGCATACGATTGCGGCAATCACAGGTATGGTTGCCGGACTGCCATTGTTTTATACGGGATATTCTGGGATTGAAAAAATGCGTGGCGCCACAGGAATTGGAACGGTCTTTGCGCGTGCCGGGTACCAGACGTGGGCGATGTTCCCGGCCAGTGGTAACTTCTCGCTGAAAACAAAATTCATGCACAACATGGGAATGCAAAACGTGTGGGACGGTGAATACATTGCGGAAATGTTGCCGGAAAAACCCGCGGTACAACCATTTGATGGGGTTGACGATTATACCCTGTTTATGGCAACGCGTCCGAAAATCCAGGAAATTATTAAATCAGGCCGACCATATTTCCTGTTTATGGAAACGGTCAACACGCATTGCGAAGGATACTTTACCCCCGCGTGTCGTGATATGGGATTCGCCCAAGAAACGATGGAGGATATCGCCCGGTGCGACGATAAAATTATTTCTGATTTTGTTCATTGGTTCCGTGCCCAGGATCCGAATGCGGTTGTCATATTGCTGGACGACCATGGCCAGCATGCCGGGGAAATTATGGATAAATTACGTCGTGTGTCCCATCGCCCGTTGACGAATGTATTTATAAATGCGCGTGCCATGCGTGGCGTTGATGTTAATCGTCCGGTGTCCGCGATGGATTGGTTCCCAACGATTATAGAGGCCGCCGGTGGTATCATACCAAATTGCCGACTGGGGATGGGTACGGCAATGACCGCGCGATGCCGTGATGTTCAAACGTTGCGTGAAAAATATGGCGATGACGCATTGGAAAGTGAAATGGAACAACCGAACAAATTATACAAACAACTGGTTGTGGGGAAAACAGATGAAAAGTAATTATACTGGCATTGCCAGAATATTTCGGGCATTTGGCAATTCATGGGCGGGGGCGCGGTCTGCGTTCCAGAACGAGGCCGCATTTCGCCAGGATATACTGGTATTTATCATTGGTACAATTGTATTGTTAATGTTGCCAGTCATGTGGTGGCGGCGTGCGCTGATGTTTGCCAGTTTGATATTTATACTGATTGCGGAATTAATAAACACCGCCATTGAAAACACCATTGACCGAATTGGCCCAGAATATCACGAATTATCCAAGCGTGCCAAGGATATTGGCAGTGCGGTCGTATTGTTGGCATTTGTGTGCGCAATTGTTGTGTGGGTGGGAATGTTGGTCTAAAATACCCATTGCAAATATACCGAATGTTTTATAATAATTACCCTCACAGGAGATAAATATTATGGAACTTTCGGGACTGTCGGATTCTGATGTAATAGCCAGCCGACAACGATATGGCAAAAATGTTCTGCCGGAACCCAGGTTGAAAACATGGTTTCAATTTCTGGGTGATACATTCAAAGACAAACTGAATTTGATACTATTGGTGTTGTGGGGTCTGTTTGTTGTGTTGTCATTTTTGGGATTTGACAATGTAACAGAGGTTATCGGTATCGGTCTGATTTTGGTCATAATCAGTGTGATAAACACAATTACCGGGCTAAAGAGTCAGCGGTTCGCCAACGATTTGCGACGCCAGAATTCGGTGCACTATGTTAACGTGATTCGCAATGGACAAAAATCCAGAATCCTGTCGTCTGATATTGTTGTTGGGGATTTTGTTTCATTGGCCGCCGGTGATGGAATATATGCCGATGGATACCTGGTTGATGGGCAAATTTCTGTGGATAATTCGGCGTTAAACGGTGAATCAGCCAGTGCACCAAAGGTCGCATGGCGCGCGTCGCGCCCGCCGTTTGAAATTGGTGTGCATCGCACGGTGTCTGGGGATGATTTCACAGATGAATCCAGTCTGTTTGCCGCCACAATGGTGACGTCTGGCGTTGGAATAATGCGGGTCAGCAATGTTGGCACCGCCACAGAAAACGCCGCTGGAATTATCCTGATGCAGGATATTGTCCCCGAAAAAACATCATTACAGATGCAACTGGATGACCTGGCCCAGAAAATCAGTATATTTGGTTTTGTTGGCGCGGCGATTATTGCGGTAATCCTGCTGGGGGCGGATGTTTGGACGGCCGGCGGAATGACGGCATATTTGGCGGGTGGGGGACTGGCGATATTTCGCGATGTGTGCACCGTTTTGACCACGGCGTTTGTTATTATAATTGCCGCCGTACCCGAAGGTTTGCCATTGATTATTTCATTGGTTACGTCACAAAACGCGGGACGCATGGCGCGGGCAAATATATTGGCAAAAAATCCTGCCAAGATACCCGAGGCCGGCAATATCCAATTGCTGTGTACTGATAAGACAGGGACACTGACATATGGAAATATGGTTGTGGCGGATGTGTTTCGTGGTGATGGTGGCGTGTTGGATATGGCGCGTGGGACTACAAAATTGTGTCATTTATTACAGAACGCAATCGTGGCGACAAATGGCGCAGAATACATGGGTCGTGAAATCCGGGGTGGAAACAGCACCGATCGCGCATTGCTGGCATTGATACCGGGTGCGCAGTATTCCCAAATCCTGGCAAAATTGCGCATCAAACATAAATTGCCATTTGACAGTGCGTATAAATTCACCGCGGCCAATGTGGCGGGAAATATGGCGTTTTTCACCGGCGCCCCCGAACGCATTTTGGAACGTGTCACGTCATATGCCGATGATATGGGAAATCCTCAGCCCATTTCACGGCGCGTAATAAATAAAATCCTGGCCACGTCGGCGCGCGCCGCCAAACGTGTGTTGGCAATTGCGTATTGCGATGGCGCGGGGCGGGCACCGGCGGGTGAATTACCGCCTGATTTGGTCCTGGGGGCGTTGGTAACAATTCATGATGGTGTCCGACCAGAGGTCCCGCACGCCGTCGCG
Source organism: uncultured Alphaproteobacteria bacterium (assembly GCA_934230415.1). Taxonomy (GTDB): domain Bacteria; phylum Pseudomonadota; class Alphaproteobacteria; order Rs-D84; family Rs-D84; genus Enterousia. Next base: position 52,320 of record CAKQEW010000004.1, read on the forward strand.
CAAATACAACATGCCGGGGTCCAGGTAATGATGATAACGGGCGATAACCTGGAAACCGCGATTGCGGTTGCGCGCGATGCAGGAATTGTATCTGGGGACGCGGATGTGTGTATTAATGCGGTGGAACTGGAACAAAAATCAGACAGTGCACTGATGCGGTTGTTACCAAAATTGCGCGTTGTGGCGCGTGCGACCCCGACAACAAAATTGCGGATTGTTAAAATATCCCAGAAATTGCACCTGTGTTGTGGAATGTGTGGTGATGGTACAAATGATGCGCCGGCACTGAAAAAGGCGGACGTTGGGTATGCCATGGGCAATGGCACCGATGTGACCAAGGACGCCGCCGATATCATCATCACAGACAGTAATTTTGTGTCAATTGTAAAATCTGTATTACTGGGGCGCACGTTTATGCATAACATAACAATGTTCTTGCGTTTTCAGTTGCCGATAAATTTCACATTGGTGTTATTAAGTGTGATATTCCCATTGGTCTGGGCGGTGCCAGCATTGGTCGCCAGCCAGATTTTGATTGTGAATATCCTGATGGACAGCTTGAACAGCCTGGCGTTTGGTGGCGAACCGGAAAAACCAGAATACTTTGATGTGCCACCGGTGCCAAAGGGAACGCCGATGTTAACCCATGCAATTAAATGGGAAATTGTTGGATACACGACGGTGTTTATGTCGCTGTTTGCGGGATTGTGGCTGATGCATCGCGGGGGCGTCTTTGCCGATGGTCAGTATATGACGGCGCGTTTCATATTGTTGGTCTGGGTCGCAATGCTGAATGGATTTAATATCAGAACGACGCGGCTAAATCTGTTCGCGGGACTGGGGCAAAATATGCGATTTGTTTATATTGCGGCAATGGTGCTTGTTGGCGTGTTTATTCTGGTTCAATACGATGGCATTGTGTTCAATACCGTGCCATTGAATGTTGCCCAGTGGTGTGCGGTTTTATTACTGGCCACCATGGTGATTCCAATCGGAATACTGGGAAAAATATTGTTTGCAAACCGTCAAAAACAGATATACTGAATATATGCAAAAATATATTGATGCACATTGTCATTATACAACGCCGATGCTGCCGGTTATGGGGGCGGTGTTTAATTCTGCAACAATGCGGGATTGGGTGCGCGCGGATGATGCGCCATATGCGGGCGCAATTGGGATTCATCCGTGGTACCTGGATGAATTGGCGCCCGATTGGGATGCCCAGATGGCCCAGTTGCTGCGTGCAAATCCTGATTTAATGGTTGGTGAAATCGGACTGGATGTGGCGCGTGGTGACATTACCCGCCAGATTCCGGTGTTCGTTCGCCAGATGGCGCTGGCGCATGAATTCGGGCGTGTGGCACATATTCACTGTGTGCGCGCGTGGAATCGGATGTTGCATGTCCTGGCGGCGGGTAAATTGCCCCCGGCGATTGTTTTTCATAGTTTTCGGGGCAATGCTGAAATTGCGGGTGCCATATTGCAACATACAAATGCGTATTTTTCGTTCGGCCCCATGTGTGATGCGCGGTCGGTATGCGGGGTGGATATGGAACGGATACTGGTTGAATCAGATGCTGCCGCGCCTGGGGCGGCGGCGGACGCGTTGTCACGTGCGGTTTCGCGAATTGCCGAATTTCGCCATATGACACCGGAATCCGTATCCGAAATAATTTATAACAATACAATGGGAATAATACAAAATGCCAGACAGATTACACAGAACACGCCTGTTGTTGGGTGATGAAAATATTGCGCGGTTGCGTGCATCAACCGTCATGGTTGTTGGATGTGGCGCGGTCGGGTCGTTCGCAATAGAGGCCCTGGCGCGCAGTGGTGTCGGCCACATAATTGTTGTTGATTTTGACCGGGTTGAAGAATCAAATATTAATCGCCAATTGTTCGCACTGGAATCAACCATCGGCATGCCCAAGGTGGCGGTTGCCGCCGCGCGGATTCACGATATTAACCCGGACACGGTTGTGGATACATATGACATGTTTTTTGATGATGCACATGCGCCCGATGTTATGCCTGATTTTGTAATTGATGCAATTGATTCTGTGTCATCAAAAATCGCACTGGCCACATGGTGCCAGGCGCGCAATATCCCATTTATCGCCAGTATGGGCGCCGCGCGCAAAACAGACGCTACACAAATCAGGGTGGGGCGCCTGTCAAAAACCAGCGTGTGTCCATTGGCGGCCAAGATTCGCCGTCTGGCACGTGATACCGGCCTGCGTGATTTTCCGGTTGTGTATTCAACCGAACCCGCCAATCCGAACGTTGCGCCAAATCATACATTTGGTTCAATCATAACAATTACCGGCACATTTGGCCTGTGGTGTGCGAATGCCGCCATACAACACATTATTAAATAATTGCGAAAAGCGCGGCAATATGTACATGTGTATGTGTCGCAAAGGTATAAAATCCGTGGTAAAGAACGTTTTCCTAAAACACATAAACGCGTTGCGTGTGTGTTATGCCATGCGTTATAATATGCGTGTCTGATACAGACACAGTCAAACCTGATGCAAAAGGAGAAAAAGATGAGAGGACTGACAAACTATGTGTTTAAACCACTGACGTTCATCGGCGCCCTGAACTGGGGACTGATTGGGCTGTTTGGATTTGATTTGGTCGCGTGGATATTCGGCACCGCCACAATCGCCAGCAGCATTGTGTACAGCATAATCGGTATTTCAGCCTTGATTTGGTTGATTTGGATTTTTGTTGACCAGCCTGTGCACAACGAACGTTAACGCACATTGTACAGTTTTCATGTCATTTTCGCCCCACGCTGGGGCGTTTTTTATTTTTCGTTCATTGTTTCCAATGCACGAATAACAATGTCGCGTTCAGATTTCTTTAATTTCCATGTGTCCAACGCATGCTGGAATAGTTCGGTTTTGTGGGTCGCAAATTCATCAGGCATCATGTCGCCCTTGATGGAATTACATATCTGGTGTGCCGGGAACAAGTTTTCGCGAAAATCCGTGCCACCGTGCATTTTCGGTATGTGGTGGTCAATGGACATTTTCTGCTTGCGCAATATTGGGTTGCCACAAATGTTACAGTATACGTCGTCGCACAGTAATAATTCAAATTTCAGCGTAATGGTGATTTTATGTGTTTCTGTGCGTTCGCGTTCCATTTTGCCCCCAAATGTTATTATACATTGATAATACTAGTCGTTTTGGGACGCAATTGTCAACTGGTTTTGTATCATATTTGTGTTTAATATATTGACAAATAAAATATTTGTATTATTTTTATTGTCGTAAATAACAGGAACGTATCAAATGAAGATTAGCAAAGTTCATATTCATAATATCTATTCAATCCAAGACGCAGAATTCACGCTGGCTGATTTTAACATGATGGTCGGTAAAAATGGTGTCGGCAAAAGCAATATATTGAATATCCTGAACGGATTTTTCCAGGGTGGGGCGCATTGCGGTCTGATGTGCCCGGGCATGGCGTATGCAAACAGCGCCCCCCAGGAACCATTGTGGATAGAGGTTGAATTGGACCTGACAGAATCTGAATTTGCCGCGTTGCCAGATGAATACCAGGCAATCCCGAACAAATTGCGCATTCGTAAAACAATCGCGAATGTAGAGGCCGTCCTGGCAGAATTGGCTAACGAACCGGGCGTTACCAATGTCCCAAATGAAACCAGCACACGCATTTATACGAAAAACGGCATGGTAAAATCAGACTATAAAATACCGTGCGATGTTGTCTTTGTTGCGCCGACAAATTATGGCCAATCGCAATTTATGGGTGAAAAAGCCCCCGACCAGGCGCAATTGGATTCGGCCGCCACAATACTGCACAGTTCGGATACCATGGTTCACCTGGATATAGAGGATATAAAAGATGTTGGTGCGGCGCACGCGCTGATTGGCATGCATGAATTTGGAATGTCGCCAAACCAATCGTGGGTGAAAATGAGTTCTGGTGCCCAGCACGCCGGCCAAATATCCAGCGCGGCCACCAAGGCAAAAGACCCAAATCGTCTGACATTATTGTTGTGTGATGAACCGGAAAATTCGCTGCACCCCAGTTACCTGTCGGCGGCGGCGGGGACATTGCGTAATTTTGCCAATCAGCCGAATTGTCAGGTTGTTGTCACGACGCACAGTCCACAGTTGGTTGCAGAAAACGCGACCGATTTGACGAATATTATGCGCCTGGACAGGTATGATGGCGCAACGCGCGTACACCAATATCCCGCAATTACCCAGGACAAGATTTATAATTTGACATTCCTGAATAACCTGGATCGTGCAAAAATGTTCTTCTCTGATCGTGTGATTTTGGTAGAGGGTGAAACAGAAACCGCATTTTTCAACTATATGACAGAAAACAATCTGTTCCGAAATGAACCAACCCCAGAAAATGTCACGCTGGTTAATTGCCAGGGCAAATTCTATATCAAATATTTCGCTGATATTTTGACACAATATGGTATTCCGCATACGACGCTGTGGGATTTGGATCGTGGCAAATACTCAACAGATAACGAAAACATATTGGGGTGTTTTAACGATTTGATGTCGGTTGGGTATTGTTTCTATGAAAGTATAGAACCGTTTTGCGGCATAACCAAGGTTCAAAACTTGCCGGCGCACGTGAACTTTATCCAGAAATATACCGATGGTACAATTGCCCAGAATAAACGTGACCAACTGGTCACGCTGTTCAGCAACCTGGTTCATGCGCCCGAAACACCCGAACCGGCGGTCGCGGACCCGGATTTTAAAACGGTGCAATCGTTTAAGCGGGTGCCAACAATTACCGCACAACCCGTTGCGCTGGGCCTGTATCGGGTAACATTGCGCGGCAAAACAAAATAGCCCCCCGGCAGGTGTTCAAAATTCTTTGCCGCCCCGCATTTTGTACATGCAGATTTTGGTAAAAAAACTGACTCTCTACGACGTTTGCAGGATGTGTGTTTGACACAAAACAAAACCCCACCAATGGTGGGGTTAATCTTTGGCTCAGATGTATAAGCATATGTCGAACGCGCGATATCTTAGATTTACTTAGCTTGGGTAAAAGTATTGAAAAGATTTTGCAGCGTTATCCGGTATAAATCACGTAAACCCAGCAGCATTCAGGCAAAAAGGGCACCGAAGCAACCTATTTGGCATTGTTCACACGTGATAAAGTGGGCGAACAGTGGATGCACGATAACGGCATTACAACCAAAAAATCTTGTGAAAGTCCTGATTTTATATTCGAAGTTCCGGGGCGGCCGACAATAGGTCTGGAAATCGTCAATTTTATTCAACCAAGTGACAAAAATTCCGCGACAATGCGATTGGAAAGAATTGCCAAGAAAATTGTTGCACATTTCAAACAAAAGGGTGTTCCATTGTCGTTATTGATAAATGTGTTTGACCCAAGGGAATGGAGTGCGAAATGGTCGGACCATTTGGATGCTTGTGCAAATCCAGGTTTTGACCATTTGAATGCGTCCGATGATGAAATTAAATGTGCGTTTTTATCTGCGTTGGACCCCGAAACAATACCAGAGTTTGGAATAGTTAAAAAGTCAATCACGGTGAATGGCCAGACCTTTATTTTGAACGCCAGTCAAATGCACGCACCGCATACACATTATCACGTCAATAATATGGGGCGTTGCATTGAAGACCCGTTTGATGAAATCCAAACAATAATAGACGGTAAAAACAAGAAATTCCAATCATACAAGGCCAATTGTGACGAATGCGATTTGTTAATTGTGGTCGATGGTGGATTTGTGCATTTGGACGACGAATTGAAAACATATCGGTTTGAGTCGGTGTTTAGAAATGTATTCTTTATGGATTTGTCGTTCGGGTGCAAGGTTATAAAACTGAACATACTGCCACCACGCAATGCACCGTGTTAATTCCCCCATTATACCACCCATATACAGCCCCCAATACAGGTCACATCATTATATCACCCATATACCCCAACAATCCCCCCACCCCCCGGGTGAAGTAAGAAAAAGCCAAAAACAATGGTTTTTTACTTCCCAAAACTTACAAATATGAATATAATCTGTTATAATATGAACATTAACTGTTAAATATAAAGAGTGTGTGCGATGGCAAAAGTAGCAAAAACCAAAGAAGAAACCCTGGAAACGATATTGTTCAATTGTCGCAATCATTTGCGTGGTCGTGCACCTATGACGGACAAACGTGATTTGTTGCTGACATTGGTGTTCTTGAAATTTATCGGTGACCGGTTTAAAGACCAACAGGACAAAATCCGTGAAACCGAAGAAGCGGGGTTTGTTGAAATGGCGTTAAAGACCCCAAGTTTTTATACCAAGGACGGTGTGTTCTTTTTGTCGGATGATTGTTTTTGGGATAAACTGATATTGAAACTGGCCAAGGGTCGCACAACCATCGCCATTGCACACCGCTTATCAACCTTGCGTAACATGGACAGAATTATTGTGATGGATCATGGGCATATCATTGAATCTGGCACACATCAATCGTTATTACGCAAGAAAGGCCACTATGCGAAATTGTGGAAGATGCAATCCGGTGGATTCTTACAGGAATAAGGAGCAGACATGAAACATACAGATGAACAAATAATTGCTACAGTGCGCAAAATCTTGGACATTTTACACGATCCGGACAATGGTTTTAATGCTTTTCGTAAGGAACTTCGGGAACAACACCTGAAAAAAGATGAATACGAACAACGTATCGTTGATAAAGAATATGAATTGGCGGAAAAGTATGGTTTAACAAAAAACGACAATAGAGATGAAATAAAATTCCGCCTTACTGGTAAAGATGTTATGGATAGCCATCTGTATGTATCTTGTGGTCAGGCGGCTAAGGCGTTTTGTTATGTAAATTCACAATTACCAAAGGAAGAACAGTTAGATTTAAGGGTTTTGTTCAGTACGGATGTTGAACACCTTATTGATGCAAAAGAAGGTCATACTTTACCATGTGTAAAATTATCAGATGGCAAATGGCATGCAATAGAACCACAAATTCAGCCAGAAAAAGATAAACAGCCAGGATTCAATTTTGTATGTGATGATGTAAAAGTTGATGGTGAAATATGGCACCAATTGGAATCTATTAAAAAGAAGGGTCGGCCATATCAGATAACAAAAATTGTGACACCAGAAGAACACGCAACAACATATTCCGATTTTGGAAAGTTTTTAGATGCATCCATGGTACACAAAGGCAAGCTAAGCTTTGTATGTTCAACACTTAAACTGATATTACAAGACAAAAATCCAGGACAATATAAAAACAGCAAACGTCAAATTTATGAAATTTGCAAAGCCTTGGACGGAAAGAATGCAGCGGTAAAAGTGTGGATCTTCACTAGGGGGGAAGATATAGCGTGCAGAATTGGTATTGAAGACGATGGTGTATGTTACGACATGAACCCAACTGTACAATACCTGTCTTTGAGAAAGGTTGTTGGCAATGATTTCGCGTTCAATGAACCTGGCTTTAAATTAACACAAACACTGACCCCAGAAGAATATGTCCAAGAATTTGAAAAGCGCGTTCAAACAATGGTGAATATAAACAACGAAGTAAGAGAATAATTGTACGAAAATGGTCATAATTCATAAAAATAAGAAAAAGGATTACAATAATGCATGAGCTTAACAAGGATATTAGCAATCAAAAATAACCATGGCAACAGGTAATTTCATATTTAAATTTAAAAAAGAGCCATCAGCAAGAGCGGTTGCTGATAATGTAATTCGGGTTCCGAATCTTGATGATAAAACTGTACAGTTTGGTGCGCATGATTTTGTTTTAAATGGGGATGCGTCTGGCGTAGATATTTCAAATGCGGGGGATTTAATAAAATATATGCGTTTTAGTAATGAAACAACGTTCCCAACAACCGATAAAATGCCCGAAGGGTTTAATCCAGAACAAGTGCTACAAGACGGTATAAATCCAGGATTGCATATAGATGATTTACATGCCGCCGGCATTACTGGTAAAGGTATAACGGTAGCAATCATAGACCAAGCATTAAATACGGAACATGTCGAGATAAAAGACAATATTGTTCATTATGAGTCTATTGGTTATCCTGAAAATAAAACGGCAGATTATCATGGTACGGTTGTATCCAGTTTGTTGGCTGGCAAAACACTGGGGGTTGCACCAGAGGCAAAGGTTGTATATTTCGCTGCAACCAATGTGAAAGATGTTTCGGAAAAGTTATTTGCAGATCCAGAAATCAAAGAGGCAGTATCAAAACATCTGCCAGATAATGTAAAATATGACGATTTTGTCGCAGATATCAAAAACAAGAAACACGTCACCGATAAAGCGTTTCAACAATTGATTCGCGATTTGATGCAACAATTACCACCAGCAATCGTAAAACGTATAGAAAACGGAACGCGTGAAGTTTGTTTCGAGAATTATGCATCGGCATTACGTAAGATATTGTTTATGAATGCCAGACTGCCAAAAGATAAAAAGATATCTGCGGTGTCAATAAGTTGGGGAATGTTGCACGAAGATCCAGAAAGCACAAAATTGATAAAAATGTTGATAGAAAGTGGTGTAATGGTATTAACCACAGACTCTTACAGGTTTTACGATAAAAATGCGGCATTTACTACGATAGACAGAAAAATGAATTCTGATGCCAATGATGTAGAATCTTATGATGCTGGTTTCTGGAAGAATTATAAAGGACAAGACGAAAACAAGTTGTTAGTCCCAGCTGGTGGCAGAACAATTGCTGGATTCTATGACAACACTCAGTATATTTATAGTGGTGTGAATGCGGGTATGTCTTGGGCGACACCGTATTTAGTTGGTGTATATGCGCTGGCAAAGCAAGTAATGCCAACCTTGACACCAGAACATTTTTTTGCGGTTGCACATCAGGTTGGTGCTTCAAACGAAAAACTGGGCAATAATGTTGTTATTCAACCACAAAAAATCATCGAATATTTACAAAACGAAAACTTATTACAAAAACAAAATCTAGAAGCAAAAGGTAGATAATATGGACAAGTTTTATGAACTATTCAGACGAGATTTGAAAACACAACGTCTGGAATTGCGAGTCTTGAAAGCAACACCAGAGAACGCGAAATTGGTATGGGATGCAATCAAAGATGAAAACCCCGCGGATTTTAAGTATATAAATTGGACACCGAATTATAAAAAACCCTTGCCGGAAAGTTTAGAGGAGACCTTGGCACAAATGCAACAAGAGGAAAAATACGATGTTAATCCGAATGGTGCGGTTTGGTACGTGTTTCATAATGGAAAAATGATCGGACATCATGGTGTGTTTTATTTTGATAATAATAAATCTATGCAATCTGGGAATGAGTGGTTTGTAAAATCCGCACAGAAGAAAGGATTCAATCAAGAAATATGGTCTTTGTTAATAAAAATGGCGTTTGAGCAATTGGGGGCGAACAGAATAATGCGTCAATGTATGGCTAACAATGAGCAGTCTCAGAAATCAATTATGGGCAGCGGTTTTCATCTTGACGGGCGTATACGTGCATCAACACGCATGCCAGACGGCAGTTATATGGATCAGCTGGTATTTACAAAACTAGCCCAAGAATACGGTAAATAAAAGGATAGAAGAACATAGAATGCACGACTATTTAGAGAAACGTCTTATATACGGTGTTTTTATTGACAAATTATTTATTTTGTGTTAGTTTTGCGTTATAACCTATATCAAAAATGGGTAACATTGCGCGGCAAAACAAAATAGCCCCCCCGGCAGGTGTTCAAAATTCTTTGCCGCCCTGCATTTTGTACATGCAGATTTTGGTAAAAAAACTGACTCTCTACGACGTTTGCAGGATGTGTGTTTGACACAAAACAAAACCCCACCAATGGTGGGGGTAATCTTTGGCTCGGGCAACTGGACTCGAACCAGTGACATACGGATTAACAGTCCGTTGTTCTACCGACTGAACTATGCCCGAATAGCCCGCATATCTTATAATTTTTTTTTATGCATTTCAAGTGTTTTTTTCATTTGTTCCCAATTTGGTGGAATTATTATGGTGGGCAGTGCAATATCGGGCGTTTGTCCTGACAAAGTTGTTGATATTTGGCGGGCAGGTGTATAGCATTAATGTCACAAGGATTCAGAAACGCCGGGGGCAGCATGATAAAAGATATCAGTTATTCTGCATATATTATTCCGGTGCGCGCCGGGCGCGTTGCGGTGTTGAAATATGGTGAAAATGGATACGGGCCAATCGGCGGGCGCCTGGACGCGGGTGAAGATTTTGATGCGGCACTGCGCCGTGAATTAACAGAAGAACTGGGGCCATCAGCGGCAGATTTGGCGGACGCGGCGGTGGCTGTGCCGGTGCCATATGCATTTCGGCATGCAACGTATGCGCGTGCGTTGGCGCGCGGTGCGTTTGCCGAAGAACACCATTTCTATATCGTGCATATCGCGGATGATTGCACGCTGAATTTCTGTGAAAATCGTCCTGATTCGGTGTCGGTTGTTTGGGTTCGCCCGGATGATTTGCTGGCGCCGGAATATGTACCGATGTCCGATATGCGCGATTTTTATGCAACGCATGTGTTGCCAAACTTGGCGTGTCGGTTTTCAATCAGGTTGCGTCATACGTACTATGAAATGGTAACGTCTGGCCAGAAAGATATAGAACTGCGTCTGTATGATGAAAAGCGCCGCCAGATGCGCGCCGGTGATATTGTTTTAATCTGTGATGCGGAAAATCCATCTGATTATATCCGGTGCGAAATAGTGCATATGCACATTGCCCAGAGTTTTGCGAGCCTGGCCACACAAATAAATGTTCGGCGCATAGGATTTGATAACCTGGACCAGTTGACCGCGGCGGTATCAAAGTTCTATACCCCGGCCCAAGAGTCCAGGTACGGTGTCGTTGGCATTGAACTGAGGGTGCCGCAACCAAATAAAAATTGACATTTGGGGGGTGGGGGCCTAGAATTAATGTGAACAAACCCCAAAGGATAAAAACCAATGCGTATGTAATATTGTAATTCTTTATAAAACAAACCGTGTATCGTTATGTTCGCGCGGGCGGTGGCTTTACAATATTCAAGGGTTTTTATCATGTCCACAATTTCTTTATCAAATGTGTCTTTTTCATATGATGCGTCCAATATGATTTTGGACGGTGTTTCAATTGCATTCAGTGATTCTGAACGTGTTGCCATTGTTGGTGATAATGGTGCTGGCAAAACAACCGTGCTGAAATTATTGGTCGGGGATATCGTGCCAGACAGTGGCCAGGTTTCCCGCGGGGCCAGCATGTATATGACGCGTCAAATAAATGCCGCAAATACGCAAAGTGGTGGCGAACGGCAAAGTGCCGAATTGGCGCGCGCGTTTGCCAGTGGTGCGGCAATATTGCTGTTGGATGAACCGACCAATAATCTGGACGCGGATGCACGGCACAGATTTTTTAATAATCTGGCATCGTACCCGTTCGGGGCGGTAATTGTTTCGCACGACCGGGAATTGTTGCGCCGGGTGGATAAAATCATTGAAATCAGACAGGGCAAAATACGCGTCTGGGGTGGAAATTATGATTTCTGGGTTGCCGGTCGGCGCGCCGAACAAGAAAACATTTATGCCAAATACACCGCCACCCAAAAGGAAATCAGTCGCCTGGGGGCGACGATGAATATTGCGCAAAATACCCGCCAACATCACGAGGTTAAACAACGCAAAGAAATTGCCAACACGCGACGCAGTCGCATTGCGGCAAACGCATTAAAAGGCAAGAGTCAGGAAACCGAGGCCAAGCGGCGCGCAATTATCCAACAGAAATTAGACACCCAAATGGAATTACGCCAGGCGCTGTCAGCCCAAATGCAAGATGACAAAATCAAAATTCCATTGCCCAGTAAACCGTTTTACCGCAAGGAGTTAATTCATGTGTCTGGCCTGGTGTTCTGGTATGGTGCGGCGGCGGTGCTGAATAATATAAACCTGGTTATGTATGGTGGGCAACGTATTCGCATTGCGGGACGAAATGGCGCCGGAAAATCCACGTTGCTGAAAATAATTTGTGGGAGTTTGACGCCGGGCGCTGGGACAGTTCAGACGTTCGGTAAAATTGCATATCTGGACCAGGATTTATCGTTGTTGGACAAAAACAAAAGTATTGTTGATAACATCGTGGATATTGCCGGCGCCCGCCCGCACGATGCGCATGTAATCGCGGCGAACTTTGGTTTTCGGGGCGCCAGTTCAAATAAACTTGTCGGAATATTATCCGGTGGCGAATTGCTAAAGGCGACATTGGCGGCCATATTGGGTGGTGAAAATCAGCCCGATTTACTGATTCTGGACGAACCGACAAACAACCTGGAAATCAAGAGTATCGCGGTTCTGGAAGATGCCCTGAACCAATATCGTGGCGCGATATTGTTGGTGTCGCATGATGAAATGTTCGCCCAGAATATCCAAATTGACCATACTGTCCAGATTTAAATTCATACTAGAATTATTAAAACATGAGTGCTATATTGGTCGTGTCCAATATCAATAACAAAAGGAAAGATTATGTTATTAAAGGGAAAAAAGATTTTGATTACCGGTGTTGCCAACGATTGGTCAATGGCGTGGGCGATTGCGCGGCGCGCGCATGAAATGGGGGCGGAAATCGCGATGCCATACGCGATGCCGGCATTGGAACGCCGTGTGCGGCCGTTGGCGGAATCAATCGGTGCCAAATTTGTCCAGGAATGCAATGTGCAAAATGATGACCAGATGGATTCACTGTTCGCGAACATTGAACGCGAATGGGGGCATTTGGATGGCATGCTGCACGCGATTGCGTTTTCAGATAAAAATGAATTGACCGGTCGCTATGTGGATACAACGCGTGCGAATTTCAAAAACACCATGGATATTTCCGTATATTCATTGGTTGATTTGACCCGCCGTGCGTCGCGATTGATGACCGATGGGGGCAGTATTGTTGCCCTGACATATTTTGGTGGGGAAAAATCCGTGCCGAATTACAATGTGATGGGGGTTGCCAAATCCGCCCTGGACAGCAGTGTGCGATACCTGGCGTCCGACCTGGGACGCGACAAGATTCGCGTTAATGCGATTTCTGCGGGGCCGATTATGACATTGGCGTCATCGGGTGTTGGCGGGTTCAAGGCGATGTTGCGCCTGAACGCGGAACAGACCCCACTGCGCCGCAATATGACCCTGGATGATGTGTCGGGGGCAGCCGTTTATTTGTTCAGTGACCTGGCGTCGGCCGTCACGGGCGAGGTTCACCATGTTGATTGCGGATATTCCACAACAGGCATGATGCCGAACGAACTGAAAGACATTTTGTTAAAGGGTCTGGATGAAAAATAATGGCACACGCCATACAGAACAAGCCCCACATTATGTGGGGCTTTGTTTTTTGTATTATTTTTTAAAAAAGTAATTGATTTTTTCTAGGAATTCAATCATAATTAGAACGTAAATCAACCAAATTAGGACATATAGCCGATTTTCTGAAATAGGGAGAGATTATGATAACAAATGCGATGTTCTGGGGTGCCATTGACAGATTGGCGGCGGCGAACCATATTTCTTGTTCCCGCATGGCGCGCAACAGTGGTATTGATTTGACCGCACTGAACAAGAGCAAGCGCACCGGCCCGGGCGGTCGGCAGTATTGGATGTCGGTTGGAACGTTGGTAAAAATTCTGGACGCGACCAAGACAGAATGGGCGGAATTCGCGAAATATTTTCCGCAACCAGAAAAATAATCCGCCGCCATTTGGCGGTTTTTTATTGCACGAAATTGGCGATTTTTCTATAATCAGGGGCATGAGCAAGACACCTGATTTATTTACGTTGGCCGAGCATGCCGATTTACTGAAAAAACTGAACGAGTGGGACATTGCGTACCATCAAAATGATGCCCCAATTGTGGATGATGCAACGTACGATGCGGCGAAATCGCGCGCATTGGCGATTGAATCTGAATACCCAGAATTGGCGAAAAACGGTGCGTCCACGCATGTTGGTGCGGCGGTTGCGGCGGGATTTAAATCGTACCCGCACAGTGTGCCAATGCTGTCTATTTCTGACGTCTTTAACGCGGGCGAGGTTGCAGATTGGTTTGAAAAGCTGGCGGATAAAAATCTGTTTATTGAATTAAAGGTTGACGGTGTGTCGTTTGCCGCGCGGTATGAACATGGGCGATTGGTTCGTGGGCTGACGCGGGGCAGCGGGGTCTTGGGCGAAGATATCACAGAAAACCTGCGTACGATTGCGGATATTCCGCAAACGCTGTCGGGCGATTTCCCCGATGTGATAGAGGTTCGGGGCGAGGTTTACATGCGGCGCGCGGATTTTATTGCGTTGAACGCGGCGGCCACGGAAAATGGGGACAAGGTTTTTGCCAATCCACGTAATGCGGCGGCGGGCTCGCTGCGGCAATTGAATCCGGCGATAACGGCGGCGCGGCGTTTGTCGGCGTTTGGGTATACGTATGGCGAACTGTCGGCGCGCACCTGGCAAACCCAGAGTGAGTATTTTGACAAACTGGAATCGTGGGGATTCAAAACCACGCGACCATGGGCGCATCATGCGCACACGCTGGACGAAATTCAGGATGTATACAACCAGACCATGCTGATACGTGATGAAATCCCGTTTGATATTGATGGCCTGGTGATAAAGGTGAACGATGTCGCCCTGCAAGAAAAAATGGGCGCGCGTGCCAACAGCCCCCGGTGGGAGGTTGCCTATAAATTCCCCGCGGCGCGTGCAATAACCGCATTGCGTGATATCACGGTCCAGGTTGGGCGTACCGGCGTTCTGACCCCGGTGGCGGAATTAGAACCAATTAATATTGGTGGGGTTTTGGTGTCGCGTGCAACATTGCATAACGCGGATGAAATTGCGCGTCTGGGGGTTAAAATTGGGGACAAGATAATAGTTCAACGTGCGGGTGATGTTATCCCGCAAATCGTTGGCGTTGCAGAAACGTTTGCGACATCGCGTGAATTCATATTCCCAACCGTGTGTCCGATATGTGGCGCGGCGGTTGTCCAGGAACAGGGCCAGGTTGCCCGTCGCTGTGTGAATACGTTGGGATGTCCGGCGCAACGCATTGGCGAATTGGAACACTTTGTTTCGCGCAAGGGGTTTGATATTGATGGCCTGGGGACGCGCCAGCTGGAACTGTTTATTTCGCGCGGATGGATTTCATCGCCCGCCGACATATTCACATTGATTGCGCGCCATGGGGACGCGATAAAGAACCTGGACGGGTTTGGTGATAAATCGGTCGCAAATCTGGATGCGGCAATTACACGTGCCCGTGATATTGATTTACATCGCTTCTTGTTCGCCATCGGTGTGCCCGAGGTGGGCGAGGTTACATCCAAGATTTTATCACGTGCGTTCGGGTCACTGGACGCAATTCGCAATGCTCCGGCGTGGAAATTGAAACAGGTTGATGGCATTGGCGATGTGATGGCGGACGAAATCGTATCGTTCTTTAATGATGAGCATAATGTGCGCGCATTGGATGAATTGCTGGCGCACGTGAATGTACGTGAAACCGTTGTGGACGCTGCCCCAGTGGACAGTCCGGTTGCCGGCAAAAAAATCGTTCTGACGGGAACATTGGCAAATTATACCCGTGATGCGGCGCGTGAAATTCTGGAACGCATGGGCGCACGTGTCCAGGGCAGTGTGTCTGCCAAAACAGACATCGTCCTGGCGGGGGCGGATGCGGGGTCAAAATTGACGCGTGCAAATGAATTGGGTATCACGGTCTGGGGCGAATCCGACCTGGAAAATTTGATAAATTCAGAAAAATAAAAAATGCCCAAATGGGCATTTTTTATTTTATATCAAACTTGTACGCGGCGCCGATATATATTTCGGTTGCGTCAATGCGGGTGTTTGCATATTCATGGCCAGATGTCTTGTATTCCACGCGGCCATAGCGAACGTATTTCGCCCCCAGGTTTAAATCCACGCGGTCATTCAAAACGAAATTCACACCAACCATTACCTGGGCCGATAAATCCAGTGCAGAATCAGAAATGTGTGGGGCGGTGCCACTGATTTTGCCGAATATACCGGTTAATCCGATACCAACACCGGCATATGGTTCAACCGCACCACCAAATGTCTGGTACATATACACGTTCAGCATATTTGACCATATGTCATAGTCGTGATCGGTGCCATATTTGGACAATTTCGCCCCGGTATATGCGGTTTCAAATTCCAATTTTACATTATCGGTCAGACGGTTCCCGACATACAGTCCCAACCCAAAGTTATCCTTGCGTGGGGTGGTTGTGTATCCACCGTTTACATGATATTTAAATGCCGCATGTTCATTTTTATGCAGGCGCAATCCGACATAGTTATCGCGTGCGCCACGTGGTGCGCTGGCCGGGCGTGGGGCGGTGGTGGATGTGTCCGCCACCATTGGGGCGTCGGTCAGCGTGTCGTCCGTCATTATATCAGCATCTGGTGACATGTATGTGTATTCGGTATCCGTCATGCCGTACATATCGTTTGCCAATGCCGGTGTGCATATCGCGGTGATTAAAACAAATAATGACAGTTTTTTCATGTTCCATTTCCCCCATGTAAATTATGCACGAATTATAATTATAAAATCTGGGACAACGCAAGTTGTTTATGATATAATTCTGGGAAATAGGGGAAATTAAGTGCCACGCAAACAAACCAGAATTCCAGAACCAGAACGCGCCCGTCCATCCGTGCGGCGTGTATTGTTGGCAATTGTGTTGAATTTATTTCTGGTTGGGGTGGCGGTGGCCGCGATTTATGTGACCATTGTGTTCCTGCAGATGCCGTCATTGGATGCCATATTGCACGAAACGCGCCCGGCGGCGGTTGTGTTTATGGATCGCGGTGGCAATGAAATTCGCAGTGCCGGTCGTATTATGGGCACACCTGTATCGGTTGATACATTGCCCCCACACGTATGGCAGGCAATTGTTGCCATAGAAGACAAACGTTTCTTTGATCATGGGCCGATTGATATTCGCGGGATTACGCGCGCGGTGGTATCAAACCTGGTTCATGGCCGTATTGCGGCGGGTGGATCATCCATCACGCAACAGACGGCAAAAAACATATTCTTGTCGCGGGATAAAAAATTATCACGCAAGGTTCAGGAACTGATTTTATCATATTGGTTGGAAAACCGCTTTGACAAGGGCCAGGTATTGGATTTATACATGAACCGTGTATCGTTGGTTGGTGGTATGCGCGGGATTGATGCAGCGTCGCGCGTAATGTTTCAGACGCCGGCGAATAAAATGACGGTCGCACAATCGGCGCAAATCGCCGCAATGTTAAAGGCACCGACATCGTACAGTCCCCTGAAAAATCCAGAACGCAATATTCGGCGCGCCCGCGTTGTATTACAGGAAATGGTGCGCCAAGGATATATCACATTGGATACCGCGCGTGTGGCGGCACGTGAATTGGCACCGGCCACGCCCGCACCTGATACAAACATATATCGTTATTGGACGGACTTTGTCCTGGACGAGGTTCATTCGCGTATCGGTATTATGGATTCTGATTTAATTGTGTACACCACGCTGGATATGGGATTACAGGAACGAATTGCCGCGGTTTTGCCGTCCCATGTTGGTGCGTACCAGGGGGCGGTCGTGGCGATGCAGCCCGATGGCGCATTGCGTGCGATGGTTGGTGGCACCGATTACCAGACCAGCCAGTTTAATCGCGCAACCACAATGCGCCAACCCGGCAGTTCGTTTAAACCGGTTGTATACCTGGTTGCGTTGGAACATGGAATGACACCAGAATCATATGTAAACGATTCCCCATTTGCGATTGGCGATTATAATCCAAAGAATTATAACGAACGCTATTACGGTGATATATCACTGGCAACCGCATTTGCAAAGAGTGTGAATTCTGTCCCGCTGAAATTAACCGAAACGTATGGGATTGATTCGGTGCTGAATATGGCGGGCCGTTTGGGGGTTGGAACAAAGCTGCGCCGGGAATATTCCACGGTGCTGGGTGCGTCAGAAATGTCGTTGGTGGATTTGACGACGATATATGCGGTTATCTGGAATGCTGGGGCATCGGTGCGGCCATATTCCATCACAAAAATCACGGACCCGGCGGGGCGCATACTGTATGCACGCAATCCGTCCGATGCATTACAGGTTCTGCAGCCCCAGACGGTTGAATACATGACCGAATTGTTGGCCAACGTGGTGCATACGGGAACTGGGCGGCGTGCAAATGCGGCAGGCGTATTGGGCGGGAAAACCGGAACCAGTAATAATAACCGTGATGCGTGGTTTGTTGGCGCGGCGGGCAATTTGGTAATTGGCGTCTGGGTCGGAAATGATGATTTTACGCCAATGTCATCGCACGTGACCGGCGGCACCATCCCGGCCGAAGTGTTCCACGACATTGTGAAATAGTTCTGTAAAATCTGGTTTTATCGCGCGTGGATTTGTGATATAATAATCGCATCATGAAAAGCAGAATTTTATTTTTATTACCGGTTTTATCCATGTTTGCATCGGCGGCGCACGCCGGGTGGCAATACGATGGCACGTACATTGGCGACGGTTGGTATACCGATGACGGGTCGCGTTTCGTTATGTCGGTGCGCGGCGGGATGGCGTTTGGCAATGCCAAAATTCAAAATGATATCGGATCACTGACCGGGGAATATTATTATAACCCCAGTGATGGTATGGTTATTTCTGCCCAGTATTACGAGAGTCTGACCGCAGAAGACAGGGCAAGTTTCCAGTACGCCGGGATTGGTGAACTGGGTAATTTACCGGCCAAGGAAAACTTCTCTGAATTTTCGTTCGCCGCAGGTGCGTCATTGGGATGGACATTGCCAAATCGTCCACAGTGGCGTCTGGAGGTTGGCTGGGACCACATAACGGAAAGTGAATATAATGTTTCCCCACTGTTCAGTGGCGAAATGTCGTTAACAGGTGGCGTGGTATCTGGAATTGTTATCAATGCCGACAGTGGTGGCGTTCAGTCCAAGGTTTCAACAGATATCATCAGCGCGATGGCATTTTATGATTTCTTTGATGGATTGCAGAAACCATTGCAAACCGTTATCCCATACGTCGGTTTCGGTATCGGATATGCAGACAGCAAAACCACATTGAACCTGGCGGATTTGTATGGTGATTTGTCCACATCGGTTGATTTGCGTAATTTTGGCAAACTGGATTCAAATGATATAATTCAGTTTTATCGTTCGGAACACAGTACATCCAACGTTGCCGGTTTGGTGGCACTGGGGTTATCATATGGAATCACAGATACAATGTTCCTGGATTTTGGTGCGCGCGTTGCATATGTGCCACGTGTGAAATGGGTTTTAACGAACGAGGATGATACCCGCACCCGTGATTGGTTCAGTGCCAAGAACCTGATATACACCAACGTGATGTTGGGATTGCGGTTTGAATTCTGATAAAAAAAACGCCCCAAACGGGGCGTTTTTTATTTGTTTTCATCAATCCATGTGATTAATGTTTGTTCTGGGGTTTCCATTGTGTGGTCAGAAAACTGAACCGCCAACGCGGGGCGGTGGCGTTCGCGATTACTGCGACAGTGATTTGGACCGCCTGGGGATGATAGAATGTCTGAAAAAGACCGGTATGACATTGAATGAAATTAAAACATTCATAGACTGGTGCCGTCAGGGCGATAAGACAATCCAGCAACGCTATGACATGTTTATTGGTCGCCGCGCCGCCGTGCATCAACAGATGCAGGAAATTCAACGTATGCTGAAAATCATTGATTACAAGATTCAGTATTATAATCGCGCATTGCGTGCGGGTACGTTGGCCATATACGATGGGAAAAAGTCCAAATTGCCATCGTTTTTTGATAAGTAATGGTTATCCGATTTTTACGCCATATTTCCCGCGGTTAATGGGGCGATATGATAACGCTTCGGCAATGTCAGACATTTCAATATCATCGCGGTCGGCCAAATCGGCAATCGTGCGTGCAATGCGGCGAACGCGATTATACCCACGTGCCGACATGCCCATCTTTTCCGCGGCCGTGTTTAAAAATTTCTGTAATTCATCAGACAATGGGGCGGCAGCATCCAACGCGGCGCCGTCCAGTTGGGCGTTCAGGCAACCCTGGCGTGCAATTTGGCGATTGTACGCGCGTACAACCCGTGCGCGAACCGTTGCACTGGATTCCCGTGGCGCACCATCATTGTTATTCATTTCCCATGGGTTGACCGGGTCAACATCAACGTGCAAATCAATTCGGTCCAACAGTGGTCCAGAAATTTTGTTCTGATATGCTTCGGCACAGCGTGGGGCGCGCGAACAGGACAGGGCGGCATTCCCCAAATGCCCGCATGGGCACGGATTCATTGCCGCAATCAGTTGAAAACGCGCGGGATATGTCGCGGTGTTTTTTGCACGCGAAATCATGATTTTACCAGATTCCATCGGTTGACGCAGGATTTCCAACGTTGCGCGATTAAATTCGGGCAATTCGTCCAGAAACAGCACCCCGTTATGTGCCAGCGAAATTTCACCCGGTCGTGCATTTGCGCCACCGCCCGCCAGTGCAACCTGGGACGCGGTGTGATGCACACTGCGGAACGGACGTTGGGTCACCAGACCGCGCCCATCCAGTGCGCCCGCAATAGAATAAATTGTGGATGTTTCCAAAACCTGGTCGGCGGTCATTTCTGGCATAATCCCAGGCAGGCGTGATGCCAACATTGTTTTGCCAGACCCCGGGGGACCAACCATCAACATTGCGTGTCCACCCGCCGCGGCGATTTCCAACGCGCGTTTGGCAGATTCTTGACCGTGAACCTCGCCCAGGTCGCCGCACGTTGTGGTGGCGGCGTTTTGCATTGGGGCATCGGGGGCGGTCATAACCACCGTGCCGTTAAAATGATTTATTAATTCCAATGCGTGCGCCGGTGCCAGGATATCATCGTGACCGGCCATGCGGGCCTCGGCCCCTTGGGCGGCGGGACATATAATCCCCATACCGTGCCGGTTTGCCCACACACTGGCGGGTAATACGCCATCGGTGCGCACGATTGCACCGTCCAGGCCCACTTCGCCCAATATCAGGTAATGCGATAATTTATCCTGGGGCAGAACGCCCAGTGCGCATAAAATCCCGCACAGTATCGGCAAATCAAAATGTGAACCACTTTTTTCCACGTCTGCCGGCGACAGATTTACCGTCAACCGCTTTGGCGGCATTGATATGTTCAGGGCCATCAACGCGTTCTTGATACGTTCGGCGGATTCCTTGACCGCGCGGTCGGCCAAACCAATGATGTTAAATTCAGGCTTTGACAGACCAGACGCCAATTGCACCTGGACATCAATGCGGGTTGCATCCATCCCGTTAAATATGACAGAGTTTAATGAAATCATATTCGCATATTAAAACTTGCACTGGTGCAATTCAAGTTATAAAATGACCCCAGATTAACCAGGGGGACCAACAATATGCCGATAAAGAACAACAATGCCGTACGCGAATGGTTTAACACGATATTTTATGGCGCACTGATTGCGATTGTTTTTCGCAGTTTGTTGTTGGAACCTTTTAATATTCCGTCCGGGTCAATGATTCCGACAATGCATGTTGGCGACCATATCTTTGTCCAGAAATGGGCATACGGGTATTCCCGCTATTCATTTCCGTTTGGTTCGTGGAAAATGTGGAACGGCCGGTTCTGGGGGCATAATCCATCGGTTGGCGATGTTATCGTATTTCGTAATCCGGCCAATGAATCCCAGGATTACATAAAACGCCTGGTTGGATTGCCGGGTGACACAATTCAAATGACGGGTGGGCGCCTGTACATCAATGGCAAAATTGTCCCGCGTGAAAATCCGCGCCCGTACATTGTGGCGAACCTGCCGAAATCGTTGCGCAGTGTCGGATATTACCAGGATAATATGTCAATCAAGGGTAACAAGATTTGGATTGATAATGCGCCTGCACCATTTAATTACACCATTGAATACAAGGATGACCGTCTGTGCCGTATGTATGACGGGGCGTGTGGGGTATTTCACATGACCGAATACACCGAAACATTACCAAATGGGGTTCAGCATAGTATCATAGAGGCATCAGATTCCGCGCCATTGGATGACACACCACTGTTCACGGTGCCTGAAAACCACTATTTCTTTATGGGCGATAATCGTGATAACAGCCTGGACAGCCGTGCCGATGTTGGGTATGTCCCACGTGATAATATACTGGGGCCGGCGTGGTTTATATGGTATTCACATAATTATTATGCGCCGATGTTTGCGGTGTGGAATTGGAACAGCAAGATGCGCTGGGACAGATTTGGCATGGGGGTAAAATAAATTGGAAAAACTGAATTACACATTTAATAACCCACAACTGTTGGAATTGGCGCTGACGCAATCGGGCGCCGACAGTGCGCATAACAATGAACGCCTGGAATTTATTGGTGACCGCGTATTGGGATTGACGGTGGCGGCGTTGCTGTATGAAATGTATCCTGCTGAACACGAAGGTGAACTGGCGCGCCGGCATGCGATGCTGGTGTCCACAGAAACATTGGCATCAATCGCCGATAAATTAAACCTGGTGGCGCATATTCGTCATGGACATATGACGGGGGGCCGCATTCGCCACATTATGGCCAACGCGATGGAGGCGATTTTTGGTGCCATCTTTATTGATGGCGGGTTTGATGCGGCGCGCGCGGTGATTTTGACATATTGGCGCGATTTGGCGGCGGCGGATGCCACCGCGCCCAAGGACGCAAAAACCGCACTGCAAGAACTGGTCCAGAAACAGGGCGATGGTGCATTGCCGGTGTACGAATTCTTGGAACAAACCGGCGCATCGCACAGTCCAGTTTTCCATGTGCGTGTATCTGCGCTGGGGCAATCGGCAACCGCGACCGGTGCGTCAAAAAAGGTGGCCAGCATAAATGCCGCAGATGCGTTGTTGAAAATCCTTGCAATTTAGGGTTTGTATGGATAAAATCGGGACATAATAAACAGATAACAGGGGAATAAACAATGTTTTCATTTTTGTTGGTTTTGTTGATAATCGTCGCTGTATTTATGATTGGCGTTATTTTATTACAGAAATCCGAAGGCAGCGGTATGTCTGGTTCGGCGGCGGCATCCATGTTTGGTGGCGCATTGACGGGCGCCGCGGCAGGTAATTTTTTGACCAAGTTAACGGCATGGTTGGCGACAATATTCTTTGTACTGTGTGCATTGTTGGCGTTGGTAGCGGCAAAATCTGATATTACAACACGCCAGACCGGTCTGCACCAGGAAATCATGATGCAGGATGGCGCCCCGGTATCAACGGCACCGGATAATACATCTGCCCCAGAAAAATAATATTCAATATGTGATGTAAAAAAAAATCGCCCAGACGGGCGATTTTTTTCAGGCTTTGGGTTTCCTTACTTCCGCTTTCTGGCGGCCGGTGCCTTTTTCGTTGCAGGTTTTGCAACAGGCTTTTTCGCGGTCGCTTTGGCGAACTCTTTGTACAACATAACGATGCATGTGTATCCGATAACCGCGGACAGTGCCGTTATGATACCAGCAATCAGGCCATCAGAAAAGATTGCAAACAATATAATTGCCGCAACCAATACAACGGTATAGCCCAGATTCTTGGTCAGTACGTTCAAAACTGCTTCTGCTGTTTTCATGACTTTTTTCCTTTCGTTTGGACGCATATATTATACCACATATTTTTCGTATTTCAAAAAAAAGACCACAGAAATTTTCTGTGGCCATTGTTCATTCAGGGAAGGGAGTTTAACATGAACAATTCTCTTATAAAATCACCTGGCCGCCCAGACGTGCATTACGGGGCAGGGGGCCAAACGATGATTTTGGGCTGACGTAAATATTGCCAGTGACGGTGAATTCACCACAGAACTGGACCATGTTTACATCGCGCAGAAACAGGTTGCCATCAATGCGTACACCGCATGGCAGTGTGTATTTACGCATGTTTTGCAGGTACAGGTTGCCGCGAATTTTGCCGCCAGCACGTAACATTGTGGCGGCGCCACGGCTGTCAATAATCACATCACCGAACATTGTGTCGTCTGTGCGTGCGGTCTGGCGTTCGGCAATCGCACATTTTTTTGCCGGAACAACATTGATGGGTTTGTTTGTCGGCAATGTCGGCACCAGACGATTGGAAACGTTACGCGTCACTGGGGCCATGGCTGGTACAGGTTGGGTCGCGACAATTGGCTGGTCCATAATCACAATTTTTGGTGTGCGGCGATAATTCATGATATCAATTATCAGCATTGTGCACAGCACTATAATCGCAATCAATAACGCCAGGTTAACCAATGCGATAACATTAATGTTGCAAATCCATGCCCAAATGTGACGCGCAGCGCGTGCAATCATGCGAAATGGCCATGCGACAATGGCACGAACACGCGCCCAAAATGATACGCGGGCGGATTTCACAGTGCGCTTTGCACGACGACCGGTTGTGCGACGGGCCTTGCTGTTCTGGACACGTTTTGCGGCAATTTTCATCTTTAATTTGTTGAACATGAATTCACCTTTTGCTTTTTATTGTTGCCATCAGTATGCACTAAAAATATTATTTGTCAAGTATTTTTGTCAATTTCTTAAATATGTTGTTTGACGTGTTTATGGTTTCGCATTATTATTATATGCATGAATATGTGGCGCGTGTTGTTATTTGTTGGTTTCCTGGGCGGGTGCGCGGTTGCGGCGTTTTCGCCCCAGTCGGAATTTGTGCCTGTGCCGATTACGGCGGGCCAGTATGAAATCGCCACGTGGCAAAAGGTTACTGATAAATCCCCGTCCACCCCGGTGCATATTTATATAGAGGGGGATGGTCATGCATTCCGTGGCAATGGTCGCCCCAGTTCCAATCCAACCCCACGTGGGGATTTTGTGCGGCGTATGGCGATGCGTGATGTGGCCCCAAATGTTATTTACATGGCGCGCCCGTGCCAGTTTATAATGTCACCGGCGTGTACCCGCCATGACTGGACCGATGGGCGTTTTTCGCCGGCGGTTATTGATGCAATGGCAGTCGCGATAAAATCTGTGGCCGGCACGCGCCCGGTCGTGCTGGTTGGGTATTCGGGCGGGGCAATGGTTTCTGGGCTGGTAATTCTGGAACATCCCGAAATCAATGTTACGCGTTGGATAACGGTTGCGGGGGTATTAAATCATTCCGCATGGACCGAATATTTCGGGGACAGTCCGCTGACCGCATCATTGGATATGACCACGTTGCCGGTCGTACCCCAGGTACACTATGTCGGCGCGCGTGACAAAACCGTTCCCCCCGAATTAACAGGGCGTATTGCGCGCGCCACGGACATTATTATTGTTCCAAATGCGACACACGATAATTTTGGCGAATTGAATTTATTTGTTGATAAGTGATAATATTTGTATTACCTGTACAAATATGATGAAAAACATAAATATTATTCCAATCTTTAGCCAGACCGCGCCTGTATGGGATCGGTTTGTGGCGGTACGTCAACATGCATTGGCTGGGGCGTATGGTATGAAAATGTCCGGTTCTGAACGGGACTTTGTGCCGGGCGAATTTAAAAAGAACTGGAGCCCACGTACATTTAATTTCGCGTTTGGTGCGTATGACGACGACCTTTTGGTCGGATTCTTGTCTGGTGATTGCATCCAGAATGTCGCCACCGTGCGCAGTCTGTATGTTTTGCCAGAATACCAGCACAACGGTATCGGTGGCGGGTTGTTGACGAATGCCGAACGTATTGTTGGTTTCGCGGCGCGTGATATGTATTTGGTTTCGCTGATGGGCGCCACAAAGTTTTATGAATCGCATGGGTATCGCCCGTTGTATATCAATAATTATGTCAGTAATCAGTACGCCAAAATGGCGCCGGCGTTGCCAAAGTGTGCGACGGTTCCTGTATTCCACACAACGACCAAGATTTCCCGTGAATGCAATGCAATTGCCAAATATAACGGCACAGAATTCAAGCCGCGCTTAATCAACAGTGCGCACAGTCCGGCATTTGCCTATCTGGATTCGGCATCTGTGATTCAGGGATACAGCATTAACGACGATGTGTTGATTGCCCCGCACCAGCCGGTTGATTTCGTGCGCAACCGCCTGACCAATGCGTTTGGTAAATACGCTGCTGTTATGGCGATGCAACATACAAAATAAAAAACGGGGCATCGCCCCGTTTTTTTAATCATTACATCTGAATAAACAAATCAGGATTCGCAGCCAGGCGTTCCATCGCCGCGTCCACCGTTTTCCGATATTCCAAGAACCGCTTTTTATTCGCCGCATCCAGGTTGCTGATTGCGGGCAATTTCACCGTCATTGGGTTCACATGTTTGCCATTCTTGATAATTTCATAGTGCAAATGTGGCCCGGTTGATAATCCAGTGGAACCGACGTACCCAATCGTTTGACCCTGGCGCACGGTGGTGCCGACATTCACGCCCTTGGCAAAACGGGACATGTGCGCGTACAGTGTTTCATACGAACCATTGTGGCGCAATTTGACATAGTTTCCGTGCCCGCGATTATATCCGCGTGCGACAACGCGTCCCGCGCCGGCGGCCGGAATTGGGGTGCCAGTTGATGCACGGAAATCCACACCCTTGTGCGCACGGGTAAATCCCAGAACCGGATGCTTGCGCCGGCCGGAAAAACTGCTGGTGATTTTTGCATTGTTTATCGGTGTACGTTTCAGTGATTTAATTGCGCCGTTGCCATCTTCGTCATAATATCCGGATGTGCCATCCGCCTTGCGAAAACGGTACATTTTTACGTCCCCACGCAGTGCCTGAAACTGGACCGCCAGAACGCGACCATTGTCAATTTTCTGGCCATTGGAAAAGTTTTCTTCGTATAAAACGGAAAATTTCTGGCCGGTACGAACATCACGTTCAAAGTCCATTTCAAATGCCAACAGGTCATAAACATCTGCCAAAATGCCCGCCGGAATTCCCGCACGCATGCCCGCCAAATAAAAACTGTCGCCATCGGTGATTTCGCCCGCGCGATATACCACGCGTACGTCACGTTCAATGTCCACGGTTTTTGCCGTCCATGCCCCGTCGTCACCACATGTCAATTCAACCTGGCGCCATGGGGATGGAATAATCACAATCTTGGATACGGGGGCGGTTTGCGCACTGCGTACGAATTCAATTTTATCACTGCCGGCGCGCAGGGTTGTGAAGGCCGCGTCTGATTTCAGAACGCGTGCGATTGTATCCACATCGTTATGGGTCAACCCCTGGTTAATCAACAATTTGGACAATGTATCCCCGGATGCAACCGTTATAACATCACGGCATTCGGCGTGCGGTGCAATCACAGAATTTACCACCGAACGATTGCATACAACAACAATTACCGCAACAACAACCAGAATTGCAGCAATCGCCACAACCAGTTTTGACAGAACATTTGGGTTCAGAATATCTTTTGCTTTTTTCATAAGCCCGATTATAATTAAAATATGGAAATAAATCAAGCATTCACAATTTTGCAAAATGCCGGGGGCGTCCGCGCGGCACGCATAATCACAGAAAGCAATCCAAATATGTCGCGGTTGCGCGTATGGTGGGTCGCGCGCGCGTTGCGTCGTGGGGTGCCGGTGGCCAAAATTATCGGCCAAAAATGGTTCTGGGGGTTGCGATTCTATACAAATCGCCATACATTGGACCCGCGCCCAGATACTGAAACACTGGTGGCGGCGGTAATTGCCGATTGTGCGACGGATGCACCAAATATTTTGGATTTGGGTACCGGCACCGGGTGCATTATTGGCGCGCTGGTGCACAGTATTCATGGTGCGCACGGCGTGGGAATTGACCGTTCGCGTGGCGCGGTGCGTGTGGCGCGCCGTAATATGCGACGATTGGGGTTGGATGCGCGCGTGCAAATTATGCGTGCCAGTTTTAATAACCCACGCGCATTGCCGTGTGACGCGTTTGATATAATCGTGGCAAATCCGCCGTACATTGCCGTGGGCGACCGCCGTGTGGATGCGGGCGCATTGCATGACCCGTGGTGTGCACTGTATGCGAAAAACAACGGGTTGGCGGCATACGAATCCATTGCACCAAACGCATGGCGGTGGGCATGTCCGGGTGCGAAAATATATCTGGAAATCGGCATGGGCCAGGCCCCCGCGGTTCGCGATATATTTACGGCGGCGGGCTGGGAATTTGTGCGATCTGAATCAGATTTGGGCGGTATTGAACGTGTTTTGGTATTTCGCCGACCAGATAAATAAAACCGAATTATTTACACCCACCACAATCACAGTGATGACAATGGCAATGATCACATCCGCCACCCATGTATGGATTTTGGTGACGCAGTATTTCCATGGTTGAATCAACGCCGTGACCATGAACAACATATGTTTCATCGGGCAGATTCATGTTGCGCAGTGCGGCAATGGACACCTGTAAATCGTCTGCGTTCCCCGTGGGCAGGTCGGTTCGCCCAACAGAATCGCGAAATATCGTATCGCCCGTCAGCAATATGCCAAAATCCATGAACCAGTACATCATTCCGCCCGCCGAATGTCCAGGCGTGGCAATAGCGTCCATTTTTACCCCGGGCATAATTTCGTATGTTCCGGCATCCAGGTTTTCAGGCCGACGAAAATCAGATGGAATTTTGGGCATATTAAAGTATTCCAATAACATGTTGCCCCATGTGACTAATTCCAAATCGCGGTGATTCATATACCATGGCACGTCATAGTGCGCCGCCAATTCTGAGGCCGCAGAAATATGATCGCTGTGTCCGTGGGTTGCATAAATCGCAACCAGGTGTAACCCGCGCCCGTCCAGTAATTTTATCCAATCCGCGGTGCGCCCCCACGGGTCAAAAATCACCGCATCGGTCCCGCGTGTCACCAACACCGAATTAGTGTTTTCTGGTGGCATGTGGATGATTTCAAAGCGGACTTCGTTATTTTGCATTCTTTTTCACGCGTGGTTTTGTTGTGCGTTTGGCGGCACCTGGTTTGCCAGAAATGATTTCCTTGATTTCGGCACCGGTTAATGTTTCGCGTTTCAGCAATTCATTCGCCAGGCGTTCCACCGTTGCGCGATTTTTGGTCAGTAATTTCTTGGCATCCGCGTGTGCTGCATCCAGCCATGCCTTGATTTCGGCGTCAACCATTTCTGCGGTTTTTTCAGACGCGTTTTCCAATGCCGTGCGACTACCAAAGTTTGTTCCCTGGGTTATCGCGGCCAGTCCAACACGTGACGACAGACCCGCCGTCGTAATCGCATATCGCGCCATACGGGTCGCCATGGAAATATCGCTTTCGGCGCCGGTGGTGATTTTATCCGGGCCAAAGAATACTTCTTCGGCGCTGCGCCCCGCCAGTGCAATGGACAGGTTCGCGCGAACCTCTGCAATGGTCATAGATACCTTGTCATCAATCGGCAGGTGTTGCACCATACCCAACGCGCGCCCGCGCGGGATAATGGTTGCCTTGTGAATTGGGTCAGTGATGTCGGCATACATCTGGCTGACGAATGCGTGGCCGGCCTCGTGATAGGCGGTCAATTTTATGTCCTGGGGACGCATTTTTCGCGTTTTGCGTGGTCCCATCAGGATTTTATCACGGGCCTCGTCAATATCGGCGTGTGCAATTTCGCTGCGTCCATTACGCACCGCGTGCAGGGCAGCCTCGTTCAACAGGTTTTCCAAATCTGCGCCCGAAAATCCGGTGGTGCCACGTGCAACATCCTGCAGGTTGACATCCGTACCAACCTTTATTTTCTTGGCGTACAAATCCAAAATTGCACGGCGTCCCGCCATGTCTGGCAATTCAATATATACCTGGCGGTCAAAACGTCCTGGACGTAACAGCGCGGCATCCAGCATGTCCGGGCGGTTGGTCGCGCCGATAACGATAATACCCGTGTCATTGGCAAAACCGTCCATTTCAATCAACAACTGGTTCAATGTCTGTTCGCGATCCTGGTCATTAAACGAACCCGTGCTGCGCCGTTGACCAATCGCATCAATTTCATCAATGAACAGTATGCACGGTGCATTACGGCGCGCCATATCAAATATTTCTTTGATTTTTGCAACGCCCAGGCCAACGATAATACCGGAAAAATCACTGCCTGATGCGGCAAAGAACGGAACGTTCGCTTCGCCGGCGATGGCACGTGCCAACAGCGTTTTCCCAGTTCCCGGTTCGCCCGACAGCAACACACCACGTGGCACACGTGCACCAACCGCGATAAACTTGTCCTTGTTTTTCAGGAAATCTACGACCTCCATCAACTCTTGCTTTTCAGAATCAATACCGGCAACATCGGCAAATGTTGTTTTGGGTTTGCCAGTTGTTATTTTGGTTGGATTCTGCTGTGCCAAACCGCGTGTAATACCGCCCGCGCCACCACGCATCCCGCGGAACAACCACCACAGGAACAGCAAACTGATTAAAATCGGAAACCATGTCCCCAGGTAATCCATCGCACTTTTTGACGAATCAATGGATATGGACGTCCCGCCAGCCGCCAATTTAGACAGCAATTCTGGGTCGTATGTGATTGTTGCGGTATATTTTGTGCCATCGCGCAGTACGCCGGTTGCATCCGCCCCACGTATGTTCATTGTTTTGATGTCAGATGCGCGTCGCAGAACGTCCGAAAATGACAATGTTACCGGCCCGGTCGTGGTTGCAACCGCTGTACCATCGGTATTTATCATCTGGCGCATGGGCGCGCCACTGATAAAACGCTGGGCGCCGGCGAATGCCAATAATATGACAAAAATTACCACATACATAAATGCCCCATCACGACGACGTGGGCGCTTAAAGTTATTGTTTTTTTGCTTTTCCATGTCTTGTCCTAAAACTTGTTTTTTCACCTTCGGGAACGACCAAGATTCGGTTGTTCAATCGGCGCAGCGTACAGTGCCCCAATGTGAACTTGCAATCCCCGTGCAATAAATCTAGGGCGTGACGCAAAGAATTCAACCGTGGCTGATAATTATCCCCCCCGATTTTCTGAATCAATGTTCCGATGAATTTTAATCTAATATTATCGTCCTGGTCAAACAGAAAAGAATTAGGAAAAATTGCCCGTCGTGCATCCACAACCGATGCCACCATTTCAGATACATTCGTTTCAATCGCATCCCGTACACGCCCCAGATTCTGGGTTGCCAACAGGATTCTGTCATCTGAAATTCCCAACATTTCAGACATCACATGACGGTTTTTTCGGATGCGAACACGGGTGTATTTTTCGTCGTCATTCATTTCATCGGCAAAGTATTTAATCCTATGCGCGGCGCAGTACTGTTTTAATTCCGCACGATATACCCCCAGCAGCGGGCGCACAATTTTTACCCCATCGCGCATCGTAACGGGGCGCATCGCCGCCAATCCGGACAGTCCGCTGCCCCGGCCCAGATTCATCAAAAATGTCTCAATTTGGTCATCGGCCTGGTGCGCAACCAGCAATGCATCCACATTATTTGCCGTGCACCAATCCGTCATCATTTTATATCGGGCGGTGCGGGCGGCGGCCTCCAGCCCTGTGGTGGGCTTTTCGCCACGCCATTGGAAAATATGGCATTCCAAACCGCGTGCCGCGCACAGGTCGCGAACATATGCAGCCTCGGTATCTGCATTGGCACGTAATCCGTGATTTACATGCAGGGCAACCGGGCGTGCGCCGATTTCATCCAACCAACACAACAGGCACACCGAATCCACGCCACCACTGACCGCGACGGCCAGTTTTTGCCCCGAAAATTCATTCATAAAATTAATAAATTTCTGATTCATTACCGGGTTATTTTATGCTATAATTCGCAAAAATAAAGGGAAAAAAGAAATGGCAAATCATTTGAAATCTATTGCAGTTTATTGTGGACATCAATTCGGTTCAGAAACCGCGTTTGCGCGCGATGCGGCGTTGATCGGGGAAATGTTGGCGCGTAACGGTATTCGTATGGTATTTGGTGGCGGCGATGTCGGTCTGATGGGGACAGTTGCAAATGGCGCATTGGACGCTGGGGGCGAAGTTATCGGCGTATCCACGCACAACGTTGTTGCCAAACAGGAACCGGTGCACACCGGCGTTCATGTTCAGGTTGTAGACGGTGTTAATGAACGCAAGCAACGGATGTATGAATTGTCTGATGCGTTTATTATTTTGCCGGGTGGGATTGGTACACTGAACGAATTGACCGATATTATGACCATGCAACAGATTGGCGAAACGAAAAAGCCGCTGTTCTTTCTGAATACAGACAATTTCTGGGCACCATTTGCGCGTCTGTTCGTCCACATGCAGAATTGCGGTTTTATTGAAGATGTCAAGGATTACGACATTCGTATTGCCGCAACACCGGCGGATTTGGAACGCGAGATTAAGGAATATTAAATCTGGATAACCTTGGATCGGGCGGTTGCGCCACGAACGATTTTAATGCTGGTCTTGGGCACATCAAAATGCCGGGCCAGCATTTTTATTACCGCATCATTTGCCGCACCGTCCGCGGGCGCGGCGGTTGTATGTACGCGAATTGTGCCATCTGGGGCGACATCAATACTGTTTTGACGCGCCCGCGGGATAACACGAACATTAAAAGTCTGTTTTGAATCGTTCATCACTCATAATATGCAAATGGAAATGAAATACCGATTGCCCGGCACCGGCGCCAGTATTGGCAACAACGCGGAAATTGCCATTCAGTCCCAGTGTGTCCACGGTTTTACGTACCGCCGTCCAGAATCCGCGCTGTAATTCCGCCGGGGCGTTTGCGGTGAAATCATAAATATCCGTGTATTCGCCCCGCGGGATGACCAGAACATGCGTTTTGGCACGCGGACTGACGTCAAAAAATGCCAACGCGTATTCGTCTGAATATACCTGCTTGCACGGGATTTGTCCGCCCAAGATTTTTGTAAAAACATTGTCAGAATTATACATATTTTCCCCCTGAATTGTCATCCCCAGGATATTATACACAAAACGCAAAATCAAGCCTTGAAATCGCGGGCGCGCGTATTATATAAAGAACATACAAGGAGAATTTAATATGATGAAACCTTTACACAATTATGTCTTGCTGACGCGTCTGAACGAAGAATCCAAGACCGCCGGCGGAATTATTATCCCCGATAATGCCAAGGAAAAACCATCACGCGGTCGCGTGGTTGCGGTTGGCGATGGCGCATATGAAAATGGCGTGCGCGTGCCGATGTCGGTCCATGTTGGCGATACAGTATTGTTCGCAAAATGGGCATCGTCCGCGAACGAGGTTAAAATTGACGGCACAGATTACGTTTTAATCAAAGAATCTGATATTTTGGGAATTCTGGAATAATCAAAGGACGAAAATATGGCAAAGAATATTGTTTTTGATACTGATAAATTGGCGGTTGGCGTTGATAAATTGGCAGACGCCGTAAAAATCACCATGGGACCCAAGGGCCGCACGGTTATCATTGAAAAATCATATGGTGCGCCGGTCGCAACCAAGGACGGTGTGACGGTGGCCAAGGCGGTATCACTGAAAGACCCGGCGGAAAACATTGGTGCGCGCATGGTTCAAGAAGTCGCAAAAAAGGCCGGCGATGATGCGGGCGACGGTACAACAACTGCGACCGTGTTGGCGCAAAAGATTATCCGCGAAGGTCGCCGTGTGATTGCCGCCGGTATGAACCCGATGGATGTAAAACGTGGAATTGATATGGCGGTTGCGGCCGTGGTTGGCGACATTGAATCGCATGCCCGCCCGGTCAAAGACAGCAGTGAAATCGCCCAGGTCGCGACAATTTCTGCGAATTCTGACCGCGACATTGGTGAAAAAATCGCCGATGCAATGGAACGCGTTGGCAAAGAGGGCGTTATCACCGTTGAGGAAGCCAAGGGGCTGGAAACAGAAATTGATGTGGTTGAAGGTATGCAGTTTGACCAGGGATTTATGTCGCCATACTTTGTTACCAACAGCGAAAAAATGTTGGCAGAATTGGACGGCGCGCAAATCCTGGTTTCTGAAAAGAAAATCACAGGGCTGCAGGCGTTATTGCCGATTTTGGAACCAATTGCACAATCGGGGCGTCCACTGTTGATTATCGCCGAAGACGTTGAATCAGAGGCATTGGCGACATTGGTCCTGAACCGTCTGCGCGGTGGATTAAAGGTCTGTGCGGTCAAGGCCCCAGGTTTTGGCGACCGACGCAAAGAAATGCTGAAAGATATCGCGGCGGTGACGGGCGCAACGGTTGTATCTGACGATATGGGTATGACATTTGACAACATTACCCCGGCGGTTCTGGGCAGTGCAAAGAAAGTCGTTGTCAGCAAGGATTCAACACTGGTTGCCCAGGGTGCCGGCGATAAATCTGCGATTGACGCGCGTGCCGATGAAATCCGCAAATTGTTGACAACAACAACATCCGAATACGACCGTGAAAAATTGTCAGAACGCCTGGCGAAATTGGTCGGCGGTGTTGCCGTTATCAAGGTCGGTGGCATGACAGAGGTTGAAGTTAAAGAAAAGAAAGACCGTGTTGATGACGCACTGGCAGCGACACGTGCGGCGGTTGCCGATGGTATCGTGGCTGGTGGTGGTATCGCACTGGTACGTGCGGCGGCGGCGTTGGAAAAATTGACGGGCGCAAATACAGACCAGAACGTTGGTATTGATATTGTCCGTCGTGCAATTGTTGCACCATGTGCCCAGATTGCCGAAAACGCGGGCGTATCTGGCGAAATTGTTGTAGGCAAGGTTTCAGAATCGTCCGACTATAATTTCGGATACAATGCCCAAACCGGTGAATATGTTGATATGATGGCGGCGGGGATTATTGACCCGGCCAAGGTTGTGAAAACAGCAATCCAGGCGGCGGCATCAACCGCAGGCGCAATCCTGACCACGGGATGCGTGATGTCTGAAATACCCGAAGAAAAACCAGCGACCCCCGGTGTGGGTGGCGGCATGCCAGGTATGATGTAAAAAAACGCCCCACCGGGGCGTTTTTTAAAGAGAGAGCAAAGAGAAGAGAGCAGAGAGCAATGAAGTGCGCCATCCGGCGCACTCTTTTTTAGATCCCCGCTGGCAAACCACCCACAAAATCATGCGATTTTGTGGGACCCGGGTCGGGGTGTCGTTATTCGCCCGTTTATTTGCCGCGACACAATATGGATTGCAGCGGATGTTGTGTCGCGCCAACAAGGCCGATTAATTGAAACGTCGTGAATGTGTATCGCCCAGCGGTAACCAGTTCGTATTCAGCGACGGTTATCCCCAACGCATTACACATGAATATGACAGACAATCCCATTTCAGTACGTATTTGTTCAACTTCCAGACAGGTTTTCATATTACCCCCAACAAAAAACCACCAGGGAGGTTAAGAGCTATAATAGAGTATAGTGCGTTTATTCAATATATTCACGCACCTCCAACCTGTTTGGTTGGAGATGTCTCGTCATCTCGTACGCTCTATTTGGGACTCTTAAACCCCACAATAGCAATCCGCCACTGCATCGCGAATTATATACCATGTTTTCACAAAAAACAAGGGAAACAATTGGTTAGGACAGGAATGCGGTTCAGGGCGCAAGTACGCGGGCGACACGTAATAAATTACACGACACAAAATTGAACTATGTTCACAGCGAAAAAAACTTAAGAACTGTCATCCCGTGGGTGGTGTCCTCGGAATCCGGGTGAATGGACTTGCGCGGTACGCGCACTACTGCTTGTCATTCCTGCGCAGGCAGGAATAGGGACCGTGCAGTGCGAGCGAATGCGAGCCATGTTCGAACAATCGCGGTTTTTATTATTAGGGACTAATTACCCAATTACGACATACCAAGGGAACACAATGGACCCCGGCCTGGGCCGGGGTGACGGGATAAAAACATTGCTCTCTGCTCTCTTTATCGCGGCGGAGCGTCAGCGGAGACGGATGCACTCTTTATTTATCGGCCTTGCCATGTGTGTGTTTCCGTGCTATGCTGATATGCACAGTGGGGGATGAATATGAAACAATTTCTGGTCGCGTCATTATTTCTGGCAATTCCGATGGTGGCATCGGCGGGGATTTATAATACTGGCGATTGGTCGCCGTACCTGACGTCTGGATTTGGGGTGACGTACACCAACGCCAGCATGCACGGATATGACATGAGTGGTTTTACCGGCGTGTTCAATATCGGTGCCGGTGCACGTCGTGATCGCATGCGTGTCGGTTTAACATATCAGAAACGTGACACAATAAACGAACTGTTTTCGTCATGGCTGACCCAGACAGACGCGTCCCTGGATGAACAGGCACTGATTGCAACGGTGTCATACGATATTATTTCTGGGCGCTGGTTCGGTATGTATGTCGGTATCGGTGCCGGCGTGAACCAGTATGATTTTTCATTGGAATATAATGACGGCCACACACCGAAATACAGTGACAGTGGTTATGGCGCGATTGGCAGTGTATCTGGCGGAATCACGTTACATATTGCAAACCTGTCACTGAATTTGGGGGCGGATTATAATTACATTGCGCGCCCACGATCCCAGACCATAACACCACGCGTTGGGTTTGGTCTGGCGTTCTAAAATGGGGGGGCGGGGCACACGCCCCTGTGACTACCCCCGGGTTACATTAAAACTGCGGGAACGCAATCGGGCCGCGCGTTCGCCCAGTGTGAATTGAATCCCGCGACGGCGTGCCATGCGAAACGCCATTGTTTCGGCGGTCACTGGTTGGTCCGGATGTGCGGCATAACTGGCCTTGCGTTCCGACATCAGACGCCGCAAGAATGTTTCAATAAAATCAGGTTGCATATTTTCACGACATATCTGGCGATACATGCGGTGAATTGCACGATATTGGCGTTTTGCCTGGCGCCGTATTGTGCGAATCTGGTCGGCCCCCAGGCGTTCTGGGTGGCGTATCCATTCGTCGCGCGCAATGGAATATGCACTGCCGACCTTGTACATGTTTGGACCGTATTTTGGTGTGGTGACCTCTACCACCTCTATATCAATATTGCGGCCACATACGCGTATGCGGTAATTCCGCATCCACGCGCCCTGCATAGATTTCAGAACCGCGCGTGGTTCCACGCCAGATAACTTTTCCCGCAATGGCGCCAAATCCGCCACAATGCATATGTCAATATCACTGTTTTTGTCATAGTAATAATTTGTGGATGAACCATGTATAAATATGTCACGAATACACTGGTTCGGAATGGGCAGGCCGATTTTCTGCATAAAACGGATATAGTTCCATGCAATCAGTTGCAACGAATTGGAAACCAGTTTATTCATCTGGTCGTTTTCGTCCCAGATGTTTGGATCCAATGATTTGTGATAAATAAACCGTGGCCACGTCCGGGGGCGTAACAGCGGCAGCCTGGGCATCCGTTCGCGCTTAAACATAACCATAATTTTCCCCCGCGTTATGCAGCCGAACTGCTGTCTATAATCCGTTCGTACCCGATACCACCATTAATGGTGCATGACGCATAGCATTCACTATCAACCAACAGGTAACCACTGTTACAATAATCTTTGTTTGTGCATTCGCCCCACATACCGTCATCGCCACAAATTGCGGTTCCGCCACCACCCGTGTCATCAGAGCAGCTGCTTTCTGATTCGCCCGGGGTACATTCCGGTGTGACGCACACATCATCGGCATCGTCTGTCAGTTCCCAAGCCATATACACAGGATCTATATCATTATGTGTTTGTGTACAGGTTAATGTATATTTTTGGTTCGTTGTGTCATCGCAATAACAGTATATGGATTCCCCACCTTTCATGGTTGCGCCCCTGGCGTTGTCTGTATCCACCGCTTTGCATGAACCATAATCTGGATGATACCCTGTCTCTGTAGATTCTGTACCACAAACTACGCTGGCATTTGTGCGTGCCGCTTCGGCATTATTGGTGTGGACCATCCCCAGAAATGCCAAAACGGATGCCCAAAACCGAAACCACGATAATTTTATTTTCTTTGCCATTTTTTATTTCCCCCGTGTAAAAAATTAGTACGCGCAATTGCCGGCATATTTATATGTGTGACCCGTGCTGTCCTTGAATTTTTGGGAATCACTGGCCGCGATGTAACATGCACTCTGTAACAGTGGTGCCTTGGGTTCCACATATCCCGATGAAGAATATGTCCATGTCCGGACCGTGGCGGTTCCACCACTGGCCAATGTTACGCTGGGGCATTTTGTGCATGTCGTGTACATATCTTGATCACTGATGTAATCATAAACACTGCCACCGGCGTAATATCCATTGTTGCATTGATATACAACACACCGTTTAGAGGCTTGTGCCATCGCGGCGGTTGTGCACATTACCATTGCCAAGCCCAAGATAATTGTTTTTTTCATCTGTAAATTCCCCTTTCCCTGGGTGAAAAAACTCACCCTGCCAAGGCGGGTAGTTGGAGGTTAAGAACTATAATTTACGGAAATAGCGGGCTTATTTTAATATATCACCACCCTCCAACCACTTGGCTTGGAGGTGTTTATTGTCCCCACGGACACCGTAAATTAAGGGGTTCTTACGCCCCGACATGGCCGCTTCGCCTTGTCACGGAATTACTCTAGCACAGATGACAATCCCGCGCAACGATTTTTTAAGTGGAAAAAATAAACCGCCGGCAAACGGCGGTTAAATTTATGGTGCGCCCAGAAGATTCACTCGGTATTTGCGCGTGTGCACAAATACCTGCGTGGCATTCGTGACGGCTCGCCTGCGTTAGCACTTGGCTTGCCTACTCATTGTCGCCCCCTCTGGTCGGGTTCAAATCCTTGGACTTGCACGGAATAAAAAATGCCCACGGATTTAACCGTGGGCATCTTTTATTCTGGCGCGCCCAGAAGATTGGCTGACGCCGACCTTGCAAAATTTGCTGGCGCAAACCGGCATACATCCGTCTGCCTTTTTGCTGCGGTTCCGAACCCTCTGGTCGGGTTCGAACCCTTGGGCGTACAACAATTTAATGAAAAACACCGCGCAAGGCGGTGTCCTTCATTAAACTGGCGCGCCCAGAAGATTCACTCGGTATTTGCGCGTGTGCACAAATACCTGCGTGGCATTCGTGACGGCTCGCCTGCGTTAACACTTGGCTTGCCTACTCATTGTCGCCCCCTCTGGTCGGGTTCAAATCCTTGGGCTTGCACGGAATAAAAAATGCCCACGGATTTAACCGTGGGCATCTTTTATTCTGGCGCGCCCAGAAGATTCACTCGGTATTTGTGCATACACACAAATACCTGCGTGGCATTCGTGACGTCTCGCCTGCGTTAACACTTGGCTTGCCTACTCATTGTCGCCCCCTCTGGTCGGGTTCAAATCCTGGGGCGTGCAACATTTTAATGAAAAACACCGCACAAGGCGGTGTCCTTCATTAAACTGGCGCGCCCAGAAGGATTCGAACCCTCAACCTTCTGATCCGTAGTCAGATGCTCTATCCAATTGAGCCATGGGCGCAACGTTGTTATATTCTATACATTTTTATTATGATTGCAAGAAAAAATAATATTTTTTATTTGCTGCCACGACCGGTGTTGTTTATGCCGTGGTACATCATATTGAAATGCTGGCGACATACGGATTTATAATTACTGTCCCCGACCGCAATTTGCGCGCCCGCCCGCACGACATTGCCGTTTGCATCAAATCGCAGATGGTGCGTCGCCAGGTGCATGCATCCTGGAATCTGGCACGTTGATTCCATACGGTGCAGTTTGGCGCCAACCTCTATCAATCGGCGGGACGCCGGGAATATGTTTTCATTGCTGTCCACCATCAGGCCATAGCACATAATGATAATTGGGCGACTGTCGGCAATGTGTACCAGGCGATTGATATCCGCCGGGGTGAAAAATTGCACTTCATCAATCAGGACCATTTTTGTATCCGCGGCCGGCGTATAATCAATCAGATTTTCGCGCACAGACGCATCCACAGAAATTCCGATTCG
Source organism: uncultured Alphaproteobacteria bacterium (assembly GCA_934230415.1). GTDB lineage: Bacteria > Pseudomonadota > Alphaproteobacteria > Rs-D84 > Rs-D84 > Enterousia. Next base: position 92,425 of record CAKQEW010000004.1, read on the forward strand.
CGAATCAACGTGGGTTGCACTGAAACGATTATCAGTCTGGGGTTTTATCACCTCTGTCTGGTTACCATTTTTTGCCTGGTTATACGCATTGATAATCAATTGCGCGGATTTTGAACAACCCATCGTCCCGTAATGAAAGTGCAAGTTTGCCATGTTTTTGTTCCCTGTGTTAATTTGTTTATTTCTGGTGCCCCGCCATCTGGGCCAGGCGCGCGATACGTGATTCAACCGGCGGATGGGTTGCCATCAGACTGGATGCGAATTCACGTAACGGACGCGGATCGGCGATACACACGGCGGCCATTGATGCCGTTTTATCCAGGCATTCCACCCGCGCATCTGTGGTAATCAGGCGCAGCGCGTCCGCCAATGCCATTGGGTCGCGTGTAATCATTGCACCCGTTGCATCGGCGGCGTATTCGCGATTGCGCGACACCGCCATACGCAACAATGGCGTGATAATCACATTAAACACCATGAATGCCAGCCACACCATTGCCAGTATCGCCACACTGGCATTGCGGTTATCGTTATCATTGCGGGGTGTGCCATACATAATCGTGCGGCCAATTATATCCGCGGCAAAGACCGTTACGCCGACCCCGGTAATCAGTAACATATCCAATCGTATATCGCGGTTGCCGATATGCGCCATTTCGTGTGCAATCACGCCGGCCAATTCGCGGCGATTTAATTTCTGGATAATCCCGCGGGTCAGGGCAATTGACGCATCGCGCGGACTGCGCCCGGTGGCAAATGCGTTCATGGACGCGTCATCAATGATATAAACACGTGGCGTGGGTAATCCGGCCGCCAGTGCAACGTTTTCAACCGTATGGAAAATTTCGCGATTTGCCCGGTCAGATGGATGAATTTCGGTGGCGCCCGCCACATTCAGCATCATTGTATCGCCAAATGCCCACGATATCATCATCCATATGGCGCATGCGATAAATGTCGGGATTGCAACCTGGGCGGTGGTGCGCACCGCGGTGTCAAACGGCGCAACGCACCATGTGAACCCAAATACCAGCGCGATAAAAATCAGCGGAAATGCCAGAACCAGAATGGCGGTCTGGATGTTATTACGGCGAATGTGGTCATAAACTGTCATGCGTGCATTATAGTAAAAAAATACGGCGCGTCATTGGAAAAAATATAAAATAGGTAAAAAAATAAATTTGTGATACAATTGCAGATGATATGAACGGAAAACTGGTTGGATTTTGTATTACACTGGCGCTGGTTATGGGGGCACATGCCGCCGGGCTGATTTCGGCCCAGTCATTTCCCAAGACCGCCGCCGATGTTCCGTTTACCACGCGTATGGCGTTGCGTGCGGCGGGATACGCGCCGTTTGAATCAGAATACGACGCGTCTGGGCGGTGCATATCTGGGTGTGCATATTCTGGGATTACGGTGGATGATGAAAGGGCCGCGGTTGAACGAATGACCGCCGTTGCGCGTGCGGATATGGCGCGCGATGACGCAAAGGCCGCTACGAAAAAAAACGCTGCAATTGGGTCGGTTACCACCGCACAGGTGGAAAATACGGATGTTGCACCAGTGGCAGATACCACACAGCCGTCTGGGCCGGTTAATGCGCCGTTGGAAAATGTCGGCACCGAAAATATCCCTTCGTCGCCTGTATCGGTCACCACGCCAGTGAAAGATTCCACACCGGAATCGGTGTCAAATGTTCGTACATGTTCGCCGGCGGTTGCCACAACACCGGTGGGCAATCGCCTGCCGACGGGGTGTCCGTTGGCGGCAAACCCGATGGTTGTGACATCGCAATTTTCAACCGCGCGGTGGCATCCTGTGTTGCAGCGGTACAAGGCGCACCGTGGTGTTGATTTATCGGCACCGGTTGGCACCGATGTTTTTGCCACCGCTGATGGCGTGGTCAGTGTGGTCAATACCAACCCATCGGCAGACCCATGTGGGATATATGTGAAAATTATACACGATAATAATTATGCCACGACATATTGTCACCTCAGCCAGGTTTTGGTATCCCAGGGTGATCAGGTTTCGGCGGGATGCCGTATCGCGCTGTCTGGTAATACCGGGCGCGCCACGGGTCCACATCTGCACTATGCCATCACGCCAAATGCGGCCCAGGGAAACCAGGTCGCGATTGATCCGCTGACGATGATTAAATATTGCCGCGTTGTGAATAAATAAAATTATGCCGGTTTACGGCGAAAACGAACATCAAAGCTGCCGTTATTTATTGGGGAAAATTCCATAATATATGGGGCCAGGACGCTGTCGCGTGCCCATGTGGGGAATTTCTGGTGTAATATGCCACTGGCGCCTGTGATGATTTGTGCGCGCCGCACGCCCGATGTGGCCAGTTCCATAATCGCATTCCATGCCTGTTCTTCGGTATATGTATGCAAATCCAGGCGTGCGTATGTCGGCACCGCCGCCGGCGCATCGGGTATCAGTTGCCCCAGTTTTAACTGGGCGCGCACAGACTTTACCACCGCACGTGCATTGGGCGAAAAATCACCGGCCGTCATTTGTGATATATCAGATTCTGTTAAATGTTTCATACATGCAATATTACAACGTACGTTTTATCTGGCAAGTGATAAATGAATCTGGTATGATTGCGCCATGGCAACCAGCAGTGATTTTATAGAATTTGTTTATGACCAAGTGGCCACCGCCACCGACAGCATTCGTTACCGCAAGATGTTCGGCGATTATATGGTGTTTTCGTGTGACAAACCGGTATTACTGGTCTGTGATGATACGGTGTATGTAAAGCAAATTCCCGCGGCGTTGGCGGTGTTTGTGGCGCATGGTATCACGCCTGATACCGGCATTCCATATAATGGGGCGCGTCCACACTATATTTTGGATATTGAAAACACGGATTTGGCGATTGAAATGGTGCAAACATTGACGCGCGTGTTGCCCATGCCAAAGCCTAAAAAGAAGAAATTAAAACAAAAATAAAAAAACGCCCCGTTTGGGGCGTTTAATTATTTTGTATGACGATTAAATGCTGTCGGCATTTACCCAACGACCGTTCTTTAACAGACCTGGGGCCATACCTTCGTTATTGCGCAGGGCGTCAATCACACCACGTGCTTTGGGTGCATCCAGATTCATAATACGAACCTTGTACATGTCACCTTCTTTGACAACGGTGGCATCGCCATATGTACGCATACGTGCGGCCAGGTTTTCAGCGCTGTCTTCGGCATAGAACGCCGCGACCTGGACACTGTATTCACCTGATGTGGCAACCGGGGTAACGTCTGGCTGAACCGGGGCGACCTGGACAGGTTCGGCAACCGGTGCCGGAACCACAGTTGTGCCCAATGTTGCGTTTTTAACCGCGGTTGATTGTTCTGGCAAAACCTGAACCTGGACCTTGGATTGACCATTCATGCCAATTTTTGCCGCCGCCGCTGGGGACAAGTCCATAATACGGGTGTTTACAAATGGGCCACGATTGTTTACACGGACCACCACAGACTGACCATTGTCCAAATTTGTTACGCGTGCGATTGTCGGCAATGGCAATGTTTTGCTGGTTGCGACCATCTGGTTGATATCAAATATTTCACCGTTGCTGGTTTTTGTACCATTCAGTTCCGCCGGGATGATACCCGCGATACCAGTCTGGTTGTATGTCAAATCTTCGGCTGGGATATACTGAACATTTTCAACCTTGTACGCACTGCCCACATAATACTTTGGGGCCGCCGCCATCAGGTATGCATCATTTAATGACTGTTCGCCACCGGTTGTAACCAATGCTTCTTCGCCAAAACCATCGGCGCCATAGCCTGCTGGGGAATTTGTTGCGCCGTCGTTCATACATCCGGCCAGCATAGCGGTCAACACCGCCAAAGAAACTATTTTTTTCATGTTTAGGACTCCTTACATTCTTATAAGGACATTTTATCACATAAAAACCACAGTTTCAACTTTATATTTTTCGGTCAATAATATATGCCAGCGGCAGGTAAATAACCCCATATCCGGCAATCGCCACGAACAGCATCCATATACTGGTAATTGGCACAAACCATAATCCAATGCCCAGCGCACCCGCCAGAACCGCAAACGCGGCAATCGCGCGAACCGTGCGCCCATCATGACGTACCAACGCACACCGCCGACATGCACGCCCCAACAGGTAATTCTTCAAATACCCACTGACCACGATTCCAATTGGTATTGCCAGGTATCCCGCCACCGGGAACAGCGCCAAATAAATCACCGCCGCCACGCCCAGTGAAATCATACTGGTGCGCACCGGTGTCTTTACGTCCTGGGACGCGTACAGGGTCTTGCTGTAAATCTGGCTGACCATCATCGCGGGCAGGGCGAACACTTGAATCATAATTGCAACCGCCACCGCGTGGGTTGACGCCGCCGTCCATGCACCATATTGAAACAGATATTTTATGATTGGTTCCGCCAACACAAATAGCCCCGCCACGCACGGCATAATCAGCATCATTGACCGGCGCAGTGATGAATTTTGTTGGATATAAACACTGCGCATATTCTGGTCCGCCAATGCATTTGATATTGATGACATCAGCACCGTTCCAACCGCCAATCCAATCATCGCAAATGGCAATTGCACAATGCGGTCAGAATAATACAGCCATGAAACAGCGCCGGACTGGAAACTGGCAACCAATGTGCCGACAATAATCGTAATCTGGTAAAACCCGTTGCCAATAATACTGATGCCCAGACGGCTGAACAAATGCTTTATCCCCGGTGTCCATTTTGGTCGTACCAGGCGCAGGCCAAAATGCCGCCGGCGGATACGCGCCCACAGGACGCCAAACTGGATAATACCGGACGCAACAACCGTGCCCGCCATAATATACAGAACGATATCACGTGCGTAAAATGCCGAAAACAGCAATGCGCCAATCAGCATGATATTCAACATCACCGGCATAAATGCCGCCAATAAAAATCGTGAAAACGCATTCAGAATTGCGGATAAAAATGCCGCCCCGCACACGAATATGACATAGCAGAACATGATGCGCGAAATCAGCACGGTTAATTCCATTTTGCCCGGAATATTGGCAAACCCCGGTGCCAATCCCCACACAACCAATGGCATAAATATTTCAAACAGGATTGTTATCCCCAACAGCACGACCATCAGCCATGAAAAAACATTCTGGGCAAAATTTTCGTCTTTTTTGGAATCGGTGTACATTGGGATGAATATGGCGGACAGGGCGCCTTCGCCCAACAGGTCGCGAAACAGATTTGGTAACTTGAACGCCGCCAAGAATATGTCGGACAATTTGCCCGCGCCCAACACGCGCGCAATCAACATATCGCGCACGAATCCAAAAATACGGCTGATACCGGTCATGGCACCAACCCCGAAAATATGTTTGCCTAGGTTCATAGTTTGGATTATACTGCTAGCAACAATATAAAATCAAGGCAGGAATAAATGAAAAAAATAATTGCGTTGTGTGTGTTGGTTTCTGGGGTGGCAGGATGTGCATCCACACCGGATGTCGCGCCGCAACAGCCACTGGTTGAAATATACCAAAACGCGTATGACGAATTTAACGACGGCAATTATGACGTGGCGGCGACCGAATTCGCACGTGCCGAAACGCAATACCCGTCCAGCCCCTGGGCCGCAGATGCGCTGGTAATGGCGGCGTATTCCCAGTATCTGGATGATGATTTCGCCGGGGCGATTTTATCAATTGATCGGTTCATGCGATTCCACCCAGGGCACAGTGATGTGCCATACATGTTGTATTTGCGTGGAATGTGCTATTACCGCCAGGTCAGCGATGTGCGTCGTGAACCGGGAATGTCGGCATATGCCATGCAACAGTTTCAACAACTGATTCAGCGATTCCCGAATTCACCGTATGCGAAAAACGCCGAAAACAAGATTCTGATATTAAAGAACTATCTGGCGGGCAAGGTTATGTATTCCGCACGCGCCGAAATGGCAAATCAAAATTGGCCGTCGGCGATTTCACACCTGCAATCTGTGGTGACGGGTGCCCAGGAAACCGTCATGACGCCCGAGGCATTATATCGCCTGACCGAATGTTATACAGCAATCGGATTGCCAACGCAATCTGCGGGATATGCCCAGATGTTGCGGACAAATTTCCCAGATAACGAATGGACCAAAAAATTAAAGTAAAATAAACAAACCGCCAATTGGCGGTTTGTTTTTAGTGTGTTTTGATTCTGTCAATTGGAATAATCGCGGCGGCGGTCGGCCCCAGTTGACCGTTATAATGGCTGGCCGGGTTCTGGTTGTACGGTTTGCGTGCGCCGGTAAATTGTTCATAGTAAATCTGGCCGATACGCATATTGGGGTATACGACGGTCGGATACAGTACGCGAATTTCCAATGTCCATTGACCACAGAACCCATCGTCGCCACGTCCAGCGGTGTGGTGATTCAGGATAAAATTACGCCCAACCGATGATTTGCCATCAATATATGGAAACAGGTTACGGGTTTCTGTATATTCCACGGTCGTCCCCAGATATCCGATGTTTGGTGACAAAATTGCGCCCGTTTCTGGGATTTTTATTGTTGTGGTTTCGTGTGTTTCTGGGGCGCATGGATCCAACAGGTATTTTGGATTGCGAATATCAAATTCCTGGGGATTGTTTTTGTATACAACATCAAACGCAACACTGTTGCAGAACCAGTCGCGCATAGAATAATCGTGGCGCGTGGGGTCGTATTCAATAATTGGCCGCATACCACGTGGCAACGTGTGTGTATAAAATTTTAACTCACTGCCCAGGTGCAGGTCATAACTGTTACTGCCCAGGCACGTGTCCAAAAACGGTGTGATAACAATATCCGGGCGATTATCTGGGTTGTTTGGATTCGGGGTCTGCATACGGCGCAGAATTTCAGGTCCAGTCAGTTGCATTTCTGTATTACCTTTATTGTGTGCCTCTCTCGTTACGGGTGAAATTGTACAATGCGGGGGCGGATTTGCAAGATTTTTATTCACTTTTGTTTTTGGTGTGATAACCTGGGCAACATGAAAACACAAGATACAAAAACATATTCCGGGTTTGTGGCCATTGTTGGCCCGACCAATGCGGGCAAAAGCACGCTGCTGAATCAAATCATGGGGCGCAAGGTATCCATCGTTTCGCACAAGGTGCAAACCACGCGAACAAACCTGCGGGCGGTAAAAATGGTCGGCAATCGCCAGGTTATTCTGGTTGACACGCCGGGCGTATTTGTGCCAAAGCGCCGTCTGGATCGGGCAATGGTCGGCGCGGCCATGTCGGCGATTTCTGATGCCGATGCGGTGTTGCTGATTATGGATGCGCAAAAGGGCATAACCCCGACAATTCGCGAATTGGTTTTGAAAATTCGCGAACATAAAAACCTGTTTGTCGCATTGAACAAGGTTGACGCGATAAAAAAACAAGATTTGTTGCCGATGGTGGCGGAATTATCTGAAATGGCGCCATGGTGCGAAATATTTATGATTTCTGCACTGAAAAACGATGGTGTGGATGGTATGTTGGAATCGCTGGCGGCGGTAATGCCAGAATCACCATACCTGTTTGATGCGGCCGATGCGGTGGATGTGCCGGATAAATTATATCTGGCGGAACTGACCCGGGAAAAGGTTTATAAATATATTCACCAGGAATTGCCGTACCATATTAATGTGCTGACCGAACGGGTTGATGTTGATGCGGATGGCGTTCTGGACATATACCAGAAAATTGCGGTTCAAAATGATGCACATAAAAAGATTGTGATTGGGCGTGGTGGGGCGCAACTGAAACAAATTGGCATGGATGCACGTCATGATATCCAGGACCAGTGGGGCGTGAATGCGCGACTGCACCTGTTTGTGCGTGTGGAACCCGATTGGGAAGAACGGGCAGAAAATTACGAAGACCAGGGATTGGAGTTTGCAAAATAAAATGCTGCATACATCGGATTTTGATTTTGAATTACCATCTGAATTGATTGCATCGCACCCATTGGCGCGTCGTGATGCATCACGTATGCTGGTGGTAAAAAATTCCCCTGCATTGGAACTGGCTGATCGGCATATTCGGGATTTCCTGGACTATATTCGCCCGGGCGATGTTGTGGTGTTTAACAATTCGCGTGTTATCCCCGCGCGTTTTGATGCGGTTGACGCGGCGGGACACGAATATGAAATCACACTGCATACCGCGGCGGGCGGCAACCTGTGGTGGGGATTGTGCAAGAAATTTACGCGCATTGCGGTGGGGAACATCCTGACCATGACAGATGGCACGCAAATCCGCGTTGTCGCAACCGATGCCGACAGTGGTTTAAAACTGGAATTCCTGTGTGATGACGTATTTGCGGTTCTGAACAAAATCGGCAAAATGCCGTTGCCACCATACATGCATCGCGACCAGGAAGATTCCGACCGTGAACGGTACCAGACGGTGTACGCCGACCCAATCGGTTCAATGGCGGCACCAACCGCGGGATTGCATTTTACCCCAGAATTGATGGATGAAATCGCACGCCGTGGCGCCCAGATTGTAAAGGTTACATTGCACGTTGGTGCGGGCACATGGATGCCGGTTAAAACCGAGGATTTATCCCAGCATAAAATGCACAGTGAATGGTGCCAAATTACCCCGGCCCAGGCGGACATCATAAACAATGCAAATCGCGTAATCGCGGTTGGAACCACGTCAATGCGAACACTGGAAAGTGCGGCAATACGTAACCGTGAATTGCCGGAACATCAGCGCCAGCGCCGTGTTGTGCCATTTTGTGATACAACCGATATATTCATCACGCCCGGGTATACGTTTGGCGCGGTGGACGTGTTGCTGACGAATTTTCATTTGCCAAAATCAACGCTGTTTATGTTGGTTTCGGCGTTTGCGGGACTGGATGAAATGCGTGCCGCATATGCGCATGCGGTCGCGGAAAAATACAGATTTTTCTCGTACGGCGATTGCTGCCTGTTGTTTAGAAAGGATGCACAATGAAATATGAACCGACATTACACAAATTACCAAACGGTGTGACCGTAATTCTGGATCCGATGGATGCCGCCACGGTGGCGATTTCTGTGCAGATTAATACCGGCGGTCGTGATGAAAAACCATCAGAGGCCGGAATAACGCATTTTTGTGAGCACATGTTATGTGCCGGGACCAAGCGTTTTTCAGATTGGAATTCCATACAGGATTATGTGGCGGATAATGCCGGGACCATAAATGCATACACCAACAAGAACTGTGTTACGTTGCATGGTACGGTGCTGGCAGAAAATGCGGATGTATTATTGGATGTTTTTGCGGACCAATTGCAAAATTCATTGTTTGATGCGGCGGCCATGGAACGTGAACGCACCGCGATCCAGGACGAATTGCGTCGCGCACAGGATGATGAAGGAAGGAAAAAATGGGAGTTTGTGTATAATACAATATACGGTGGTGCCTATTCCATATACAGCGTATTGGGACCGCGTGAAAATCTGCAGTCATTTTCACGTAAACAATTAAAGATGTATTGGGCACGTCGCATGTCCGGTAAAAACTGTGTAATTTGCGTGTCTGGTAAAATAGATAACCCGGACCAGATGTTGACGAATATTGCCCAGCGTTTCGGATGGATGCCATCATTTGACGTACCATCAAAAGCGCCGGTCGTATCGTATACACCCGGTGTTGCGCATTTGTCGCGCCCGGGCAAGAATAATACGGAATTGTTCATCGGAATTCCATCGGCGTGCCAGGGCATAACGATTGATAACAGATACCAGCGCATGTGTATTTCCCGGTTTAATCAGTATCTGTGCGATGAAATGTTCCGCGTGTTACGTATGGAAAACGGGTTGGTATACGGGGTGCATTGGACAATTAGCGGGTCAGATGACGCACGTATTAATGGGTTTACGACCACCGCATTGCCAGAAAATGTATCGCGCGTAGTCGCATTGATGGCCCAGACGATGCGTTCGGCATTGACCACAAACCAAATCACAGATGAATTCCTGAAACGTTGTGCCAGCAGGGACCGTCTGGACGATGCGCGGTGGTTGGAATCACCGGAAAGACGTCGTGATAAACTGCAGGATACATATTTTGATTATGGCAATTTGTACGATTTCTATGGTACTGCGCGCATGTCATCAGAAATGACTGTTGCGGATGTTATAAAATATACCCGCGACTATCTGGATCGTCCTGTATCCATTATCAGTGGTGGTGCGAACTATGATGCCGATGTTATGCAAATTTGGCGCGATAACATCGGCCATAATGACGTGAACCCAATGATACTGGCGAAAAATAACGGTAAAACATTATAGCCTGAAAATACAACAGTTGCGCATGCAAAAAAACATTGCTATGATTTAAATACTAACAGAATATCAGGGTATAAAATTATGGCATTGAAATTTAATTTAATTGCGACGGACGGAATGGCGCGTCGTGGTTCGGTTGAAACCGCACACGGCACGTTCCAGACACCGGCATTTATGGCGGTGGGTACCGCCGCCACGGTCAAGGCACTGACCATGGACCAGGTTGCCGCCACCGGCACCCAGGTTATTTTGGGTAACACATATCATTTGATGATGCGCCCGGGCGGTGATTTGGTTGAAAAGATGGGCGGCCTGCACAAATTTGGGGGCTGGCATGGGCCAATTCTGACCGACAGTGGTGGGTTCCAGGTTATGTCGCTGTCCAACCTGGTCAAAATGAACGAAGAAGGCGTCCAGTTCACATCGCATATTGATGGCGGAATTAAACACTTTTTGCGCCCAGAAGATTCCATTCATATTCAGCATCAACTGGATTCAAATATTACGATGGCGTTGGACGAATGTCTGCATTTGCCGGCACCGCGTGAACGTGTGGAAAAAAACGTGGAAATGGTTGCACGTTGGGCACGGCGCAGTCGCGATGCATTCGTTGACCGCCCGGGATATGGTATATTCGGCATTGTCCAGGGCGCGGATTTCCCAGACCTGCGTAAAAAATCGGCACATCAGTTAACAGACATCGGGTTTGATGGATATGCGGTTGGTGGCCTGGCGGTGGGCGAACCCCAGGATGTAATGTTTGATATGATTGCGACCACAACACCACTGTTGCCGGCGGATAAACCGCGGTACCTGATGGGGGTGGGAACGCCGCTGGATATTCTGGGGGCGGTTGAACGCGGAATTGATATGTTTGACTGTGTTATGCCAACACGTGCCGGTCGCACGGCCCAGGCATTTACGCGCCACGGCACAATGAATATGAAAAACGCGCGTTTCCGCGATGACGCGTCCCCACTGGATGACAAATGTGGTTGTCCGGCATGCAAATTGTCGCGCGCATATATCCATCATTTGGTAAAGTGCAATGAAATTCTGGGGGCGACATTACTGACCCAGCATAACCTGTGGTTTTACCAGGATTTAATGCGTGGCATACGCGAATCCATAGAGCAGGGACGTTTTGCACAATTCAAGGCAGATTTTATTGAACAATATACGGGTGAGAAAAAATGACAAAGAAAATGACAAAGAAGAAAGAACAAAAACAAGTAGTTGAACCGCAGCCCAAGGTTTATGAACAACCGGTTGTTGTGAATATGGTGGGAAAATCTGTGGCGGCCCCCCAGATATTGTTAAATGACCGTGACAAGGTATATCTGGCCACGGCCAAGAAAACATCTGGTACAATGACGTTTGTTTATTCGTTGGTATGCCTGCGCACAAACGGTATGTATTATGAAATGGTCCCCAGTACAGAGGTTGCCACGTTTGCCGACCCCCAGCCGGCGGACATATACTATCGCACTGTGAATCAAATCATGGATTATCAACAGGCCCATGTTGGATTCCGCGCAATGCGCGAAGGCGAATTTATGGCAGAATACATCAAATCATTCAACGAACGTACAAAATAGACAAAGATACATTGGGGGGAATAACAATGGCAAAGAAACAATTAGATGTGATTGAACGCGATGGTGCGAAGACAGTCGCAAAAAAGACATCATACATCACATGGGTGAAACGCGTGTTCGCGGTTGTGTCTGTGGTGTGGATTGCGTTGGTTGTATGGGCGCCGTTGCATGTGAAAAACACATATTCGGGTCCGATAAAGAAATCAATTGTTGTGTCAATGTTCTTTGACCTGCAACGTAACATTGTCAGCCAGTATGAACAGTTGCTGGACGGAATCAAGAAATCCATTAACCTGGATAAACCGGTATCTGTCGCAATTGAACATGTCAAGGTCGCCGAAAAAGCGGTCGGTAAAGTGACCGATGCCACCGCCGGTGCCAAAAAGACCACGGGCGAAGCAGCCAAGGTAACATCAGATGCGAAACAGGTGTCCGGGCTGATTGGAAAATTTGGCGTTAAAACATCCGGCCTGGATCGTGCAATTGCCAGCGCCGATAAAAATATTGCCCAGGCAAACCAGGTGGTTGCCCGTGTTGATGATACGGCGGCATTGGTGAACAGCAAACTGGACAGTGTTGAACGCGAATTGGCGTCTGTTCTGCAGACCCAGGTTGACCAGATGATTGATGCCGCCATCAAGCAGCAACTGGATAAAAACACAGGCGGTCTGGGGACAACATTGCTGACCAATTATGGGGTCAAACATGTTTATCCATGGCGTCCATCATCATGGCCGGTGGCAACGAAAATTTATGACGATTTGTCTAAATCCAGTTTAAGTACGATTCAGATAATAACCAGCACCGTTGACAAATACTTTGGGTATGTCGCATGGGGATTGGTCATTGCCGCATGGGCGGTGGGCGCACTGGTATGGTTCATACTGTTTAAAAAGGTCAAGGCGATGATTGCACCGTTTATCGTGTGTCCACGCTGTGGTCATACATTTACGGATAAACGTACCGCGTACGGTATACTCAAGGCACTGCAACCATGGAAATGGTTATAATCAGGTGAACACAATGAATCCATACGTATTATTTTGTTATTGTAACATCATGCGTGATATGCGCAGCCTGCGCTGTTTCCTGGCAACGATGGATGCGCGCATGCGTATTCGTCGCGGTGAACGCATGAATGTACGGATGGTTGCACGTCGGTACGCCAACACGCGCTGCATGTTACAATGTAAACACACGCGCCAGAAAAAACGGTGATACCCATGGATACAATAAATATAAAACAGAATTGGATGGACGAACCAATCCGCACCCGGTTAACCGGCGCGCGGTTTACAGTGGCGGTCGGATGCGCAATGTTGGCGACGGTGTTCCTGGCGGACATCAGCTGGCAATTGGATCGCATGAATAATCAAAAGGCCCAAGAAATTAAGATTCAGCGCCAACAGATGGAATTGCAACAGCGCCAGCATGCGCTGGATTCCGTGCGGTATGTCAACGCGCACAGAAATATGCACGAACGTTAAAAATAATGCTTGCATTCTGATAAATGATATGTCAGAATATGCCACGCAGTGCGAGCGTAGCTCAGTTGGCTAGAGCGCAACCTTGCCAAGGTTGAGGTCGAGGGTTCGAGCCCCTTTGCTCGCACCAGATATTCAAAACCACCCGTTTGGGTGGTTTTTTATTTGGCGGACAAATATCTGAATATAATTTTCCCTTGCGTGGGAATAAAATCTTGCATATCATACATGTGTATCCTTAGGAATTTTGAGGGTACAAAAACATGGCACATTTGCTTGCTTCACCAACACATATACCGAAAGGGGAAACAATGAAAAAAATCGCGATTTTAACATCTATATTGGCACTGGCCGCATGCGGTGGCGGTGGCGGCGGCGGTGCCGTTGACAGCGGTGGTACCCAACTACCCCCCCCCCCAACCTTGCTTGAACAGGGCAACAGCACAACGACGGTTAAGCGTAATGTCAACGACATTAATTATAAAGTATACAAAAAATTAACATCAAACACTGAATTAATCGCTGCGCACAATCCATTTAGAGATGCATCAACCGAATCCGCGAAATATACCAAATCTTTGGAATTGGTTGATGAAATGGGTGAAACGCTTAGTGCGTGGAGTCAGGCGGCCGCGGACGACCCAGCCAATGGTGCAAAAAACTATGCCCAAAATAACTACGAGAAGGCACACCGGGCATTGCTGGTTTGGGGCGCTACATCGACCGAGCTGGGTACTCACAATCCTGGAAATTACGAAAAATTGGCGGACTATTTGACAGATCCCGCAAACAGGTTGAACAATCCTGAAACATTGGAAAATAGTTTTTTAAGTTGGTCCCGCCGTCAAGGCGACCAGGCAGCATTAGCGGCCAATTTTGGACAGGATTTCATATCATCGTTGAAGGGTGACACAACAACAACAGGTAATGCCACATTAACGTTTGATAACAACGGCAAATTAACCGCAGTCCATATTATCAAGGACGCTAGTACATCAATAAATTATTTGGTTGACGAAAATGGCCAGATAACATCATTTACTGAAAAAATTTCAAGGGCTGCGGGACGACCGTTCACGACACCCCCGTACACACCGGATTCCAGCCGCGTGGCGACATTTGGTAATGTTGTCGGATTACAATATTCTGATTTCGGATATTTAACCCACGGTCAGGCCACAACTACTGCTGGCAACACAAACCCTGCCAACGGTTGGACATTTGCCGGTGGGTACCAGATAATGAAACGTGATGTGCAAAGTTCAGGGGAATTCAAGGGGGTTGCAACCGCCGTTATCAAAAATTCACATGGCGATATGATGGAGACCGCGACCAGGGACGCCAACGTCTGGGTTGGCACCGGTACGGGAAGTGCCACGTTAATGGCGAATTTTGCAGCCGCCGTCAACCCGTGGTATAATGTCCAATTGTCAAATGATAGTTTGATGATGGATGATGCAGACGCGAATATTCCTGAACAATTCCGCGTCAAAATGTCCGAGACGTCGCCCACACCAACGCACGATAAAAAGTATCTGGTGACGCAGGCCTTTGGCGAAGGGGTTGACCCAACCGAAATGGTTGCCACAGGTGCGGTGATGGGTATTGCTGGTGCGACCGATGATGGGAATAAAATAGATGCGCATTTCTCGTTCGGTGGCAAATTTGAACAATAAATAAATTGCACATCGTATAAATGCGCAAATGTGTTTTCTGGGTGATATTTTTCGCCCAGAAAACATTTTAATTATCAAATTGATTATATTATTCGTATGAAACGAATTGTGTTTGCGATTTTGTTATCTGTTCTGGTTGTGCCAATGGTGCGCGCAGACAACGATAATAAAAAATCCACAGAAATTACTATGACCACAACCCAGGCAATTCAAATGGCGGGCCAGTTGGTCAACAATGGCGATTATGAACACGCCTATCAAATGCTGACGATGATGCCAGATACGGGAAACGGGGAACTGGAAACCGAACGGTGGTTTTTGTTGGCCCAGATTGCATCGCGTCGTGGCGACATTGATGGCGCAATTCGCATTTATCAAAAAATACTGGACGCGCGACCAGACGCGGCACGCGTGCGGTTTGAATTGGCACTGTGCTATATGCGCCAAGGACGCTGGGCACGTGCAGATTATCATCTGCGTTTGGCGATGGCGGGCGATGATTTATCTGATGATGCAAAACGTATGATGAACTATTATCGCTACGTCGTGCGCCAGAATAAAAATTGGAACGTGTATTTTAATTTTGGTGCTGCGCCTGATAATAATGTCAATAATGCCACCGGTGGTGACGAATGTCTGATGACTATATTCGGCCCGTTTTGCCGAAAATTAAACGAACCAGAATCGGCGGTCGGGGCGAACTTGCAACTGGGGGGCGATTACGAATTCAAATTGTCAGACCAGTGGCGCTGGAAATCAGATGTTGGCATTTACACAAATATTTATGACAAGCACGATTATGACGACCTGTATTTAACCGCCAGTACTGGGCCACGGTATCTGTGGTCGCGCGGGGACGTGTGGTTGGCGGGTGTGGTGGCGCGCCGCTGGTACGGTTGGGACAGATATAATTGGGCGGCTGGGGCGAAACTGAACACGAATTACGATTTTACGCGCAAATTATCGGGCGGTTTGTATTTACAGTTCTTGGATAATAAATACGATGACTATGGCGATATTCTGGACGGGCAAACGTATTCAGGAACGGCGCGCCTGACGTATTCGTTTAATGCGCGATTGTACACGACTGTACGTGGGGGCGTTGCGCGTAATACGGCAGTAAATGACGCCTATGCGTATTGGCAACCCAATGTTGCAATCGGCATTGGCGCAGAATTGCCGTGGGGTTTCAGCGTATATGGCGAACCCAGTGTGTATTGGACGCGATACGATAATGGGCTGTATACGGCGCACAATGGCGCGTGGACAAAAATTACGGCGCACGATTTCACGCATCGTTATTCGTTGTCTGTTTCAAATAATAAATTGGACGTGTGGGGGTTTGTTCCGACCCTGACGGTCAGTTATACCCAGCGCGATTCCAACCTGTGGCAGCGCGAGTTCAAGAAAACCGCCATTGAATTTACAATG
>CAKQEW010000005.1 GCA_934230415.1 uncultured Alphaproteobacteria bacterium
CCATATGCGCGTCGTACCGCCCAAGGGTTGCTGATGGGTAACGACGGGTACAAGATGTCTAAATCGCGCGGCAATGGGTTTATGGTCGCTGATTTGGTCGCGTCGGTTGGTGCGGATGCGGGACGCGTTGCGGTGCTGTCGCTGGGGCCATGGGAAAATAACGTTGTTTGGACCGATGGTGCAATGGCTGGGGTTCAGCGTTTCTTGAAACGTGTGGAAAACCTGGCGGATAACCTGACGGATGCGCCGATGACGGCGGACCAGGAACGCCTGGTCAATCAATTAATCGCGGACGTGACCGAACGTATTGATGGTATGCGTTTTAATACCGCAATTTCCGCGATGATGGAATACCTGAATGCGTTTTCGGGTGGTACAATGCCACGGGCGGCGTATATTGCGCTGGTACGCGTGCTGAATCCGTTTGCGCCACATTTGACCGAAGAAATGTGGGAAAAATTGGGCAATGACACGATGTTGGCCGTGTCTGATTGGCCGACATATGATGCGTCCAAATTGGCAAAAACAGAAATGACCATCGTCGCATCTGTTAATGGCAAGCGTGCCGCTGATTTCACCGTGGCGGTTGGTGCGCCAGAATCAGAAATTGTTGCGGCGGCCAAAAATGCCGCGGCGGCAAAACTGGCCGGTGTGGATATCGTTAAAACGATTGTCGTGCCAAACAGATTGGTGAATTTTGTTGTAAAGAAATAAAAAAAACGCGCCATTGGCGCGTTTTTTATGATATTTTTTGAATTCGGCGAACACGACGTTCACAGTCGTCAAATGGACTCTCCAAAAATGTCTGGGCAACCACGAATGCCATTTCTATATCAATATCGTCGGCCGCCAATGCCAGCACGTTAATATCATCATGGAAACGGTCGTCGCGGGCCTGTTCTGGGCGTTCGCAGCGCGATGCGCGGATATGGCGATAACGGTTCGCGGCAATCATAATGCCCGCGCCCGTGCCACAAATCAAGATTCCACGGGATTTTTTGTCATCCAACATTGCGTCCGCCACGTTCGCGGCAATGTCTGGGAAATCAACCGGGGTATTTGGGTCGTCCACACCCATGTTCACAACCTGGTATCCGTCGGCCGCCAGCATTTCAATCAGGTACAATTTCAATCCGACGCCACGGTGGTCTGATGCGATATAGATTTTAGATATGTTTTTGTTCATTTTTCTTTGTCCTTGCGTTTTGCCAATTTGCATTCCAATCCGGTGTTGCCGGTGATGTTCAATGTTCTGTATGACAATATGCCCGTCATCTGGGCCGCACTGAACACATTTGCGGTATTTACCGTTGCCGGCCC
Source organism: uncultured Alphaproteobacteria bacterium (assembly GCA_934230415.1). Classification (GTDB taxonomy): domain Bacteria; phylum Pseudomonadota; class Alphaproteobacteria; order Rs-D84; family Rs-D84; genus Enterousia. The sequence continues at coordinate 1,321 of CAKQEW010000005.1, forward strand.
GTCCAATGTCCCGTGCAGGAACAGGTTTTCCGCCACCACGCGACCAACCACGCGACCGCCCCGCCCGATTACAACCGTTTCGGCGGTAATATTGCCGATGACGTGTCCGTGTACCTGGACAATATGGTCGGTCTTCATGTCGCCCGTCAATTTACAGCCGGCGCCAATAATTGTCGGTGATTGCTTTTCTTTTGCGTTTGTGAATGCCAGCATTTTATTTTTCCTTTACAAATGATGTTGGGTTAAACGGTGCGCCCTTGTATCTGATTTCGTAATGCAGGTGCGGTCCCGTGCTGCGCCCAGATGAACCGCCCAATCCCACGACCGTGCCCGGACGAACCCAGTCGCCACGTGACACCATTATCTGGGACAGATGCGCGTACAGTGTTGTGAATCCCAAACCGTGGTCAATTTCAACCGTTGTGCCATATCCAACGCGTTCGCCCGCCGATATTACGCGCCCTGGGGCAACCGCCATTAATTCCGTTCCGATTTTTCCGGCAAAGTCAATTCCGCGGTGGCGTTTGGGTTTGCCGGTAAATGGGTCGTTGCGGGTGCCATAATTTGATGTAACGCGCACGCGCGATACTGGCGCCCCCAATGGTAATATTGTGTTCAGGCGACTTAACCCATGCCACAGTTCCAGGTTGTCGGCCAGCTTTTGATATTTTGGATCTAATTCTTTGTCCAGTTCAATCGGACTGAATGCGGTGCCGACAAACGGATTGGTGTATTTGTTCGCACTGCGCACCAGGCCGGCCTGGTTCAGCCCCAGGGACGCGATTGTGCCATTGATTTGTTTCAGGTTCTTGCGCAATGTATCAATGTTGTCAGACGACATCTGGGACACCATGTCCACAATCTGGATATCGGCATCCGCCACAGATTGCATAGATTCCACCATCTGGGCGTTGCGTTTCTTTAATTCTTCGTTTTCGGCGCGGGTCAGTTCGTATTCCGCTGACAGTTCAGACAGTTTTGTGTATTCTGGCGCATATTCTTCGTTCGTGAACATTTCGGTCAGGCGGGTGCGCAAGAAATCCAATTCGCCCCACGTTTTCAGACGGCTGTTCATCAGGGATTCGCGCTGTTTTTCATCCAGTTTTTTTGAATTCAAAATTTTGTCATCAACGACGTTCAGGCTGCGCGTCAAATCGTTATATTTTTTCAGATACGTCTGTAAATCGGTCATTTGCCGGGCATGGGTGGCGCGGGCCTCTTCCAATTGTTGGGTGCGTTTCTGTAATAATGGACGATGATACACAAACACGTACGTTGACCACGTGGCCCATACGACCAGGCCGATTTTTCCACAAAATTTTGTGAAACGCCAAAAACTGCTCTGCTTAAAAGTGTAAACATTGCCACGTGGCGTATCCATAACCGTGAATTCACGCGGTGGAAAAATCCGCACAATCATGCGCCACAGCGCACGAAACGGTGACGTTATAAACGCCCACAGGGATGTAAAATTTCTGGTTAAAAAGTTTATCATTTCTGTCCCAGTCTAGCCAATGTATCGGCAATAGTCAAGCCGTCACGTAAAACGGCGTCTGTGTTCATGGACAGGCCCGCATGTAATACCGCCCCGCCCCGCACGCATGTCCGACCGAATATCAGCACGCGTTCGGCGGTGCGTGTTGCCCCGAACAATGGAAATATATTTATGTCGCCACAGGTCGGTTTCAGCGCCGCGATGATTGTATCCACCGTGCGGGCGTCACTGATGATACATATGTGTCCGCGCGGTCGTACACGGCGCAGACATGCGCGTGTCCATGTGCCCAGGTCGGCATTATGGTGTGCGTTATGTCTGGCGGGGGTTCCGCTGAAATACGGCGGATTGGTCAGCACCAGGTCAAATGTACGGTTGGTGCGCCACGTGGTGATATCGGCGTTAATAAATTCAATGTCACGATTGTTCAGTGTGGCGTTTTGCCCCGCCGCGGCCAGCATTTCCTGGGATACGTCAATCGCGGTGATTTTCGCCGTCGGGTTATGCACGGCATAGCACAGCGCCACCGCCCCAGTGCCGGTGCCGACATCCAGTACGGTTTTTGCATTTGTTGGTGCCGCCGCCGCCAGCCATACTGCATCAGATGTTGGGTTGTAAATCCCGGCGTGGCACTGAACCCGACCACCCATCAGACCAAAAATTCCTTGTTTTTTCGTCATGCCCATATAATAATTCATCAAAATTAAAAGGCAAGTTTATGTTTGATGATGCGGTTATTGTTCAAAGTGCGTTAAGTGCGTTTAATAATGCGGCACTGGTGGCACCGGCGTTCTTGTGGTGGGCGGTGTTGTGTGCGCCACTGTTTGCGTTGGTGTATTTTTATGGAAATGATTTTCTGGCGCGGATTGGATGGACGAAACAGAATACCCCGGTTCGCACATGTATTACTGTTGTTGCGATGACGCTGGTATGGGTTGTGTTGTTTGGCGGTAATTATGGTGTTTTGCGTGACAGTGCGACCGTGTTGCCGTTTATGGTGGCGACAATCGTATTTGTGGGCACTATGTTTGTTGTATCGCATCGTGCGGAATTTGTATGGCCCGCGTGGCGGACGCTGGGGTCGCGCCAGAAATGGATGGTGCGCGCATTGGTACTGTGTGGGCTGGTGATGCTGGCGTTGTCTGATATGCATGCGTGGTGGGGACCATTATTACAGATTGGCGCGGTGGCATCTGGTGCATTGTTTGGTCGCGGGGCGCGTTCAGAAATGCGTCCAATTGCGGGCACATTGTTGATTATCGGTGCCACCACAACCGCGATTTTAATGCAGCCAGAATTTTTCAGATTTGGCCAGCTGGGGGCACTGACCCTGGTTCATATGGCGACGTTTGTACTGATGGCGTTTGCGATTGCTGGGACGGTCGCATTGCAGAATGTAAACGCGCGCGGTCGGATTCATCGTTCGGCGTATGTTAAATTAAAATGGATGATGCGTTTCGTGTCTGCGTTGGGAATTGTATTGTTCATTATGACAGAATCAGTACCGGTATTCTTGGGGATGATGGTGGCGTTCGGGTTATCATTCGCATTGACCATTTGGCATGGCCGACGGTCTGGGGCCGATTTGGCCAATGCAACGTTTGCAATTGCGCTGATGACATTTGGTGCGATGACCGTTATGCCGGTGATAACGGCGTTGGGGCTGATGTGGCATCTGCGCACGTCAAATGGTGGCGTGATGCGCGGGCTGCGTGACTTGTTATAATTTGTTATATTTATTTAATACCATTTAGTGTCGTAATAATGTATGATTTTCCCGAAATAACAAGGAAAAAGCGAGCATTATTATGACAGTAATTCATCCAACAGCAATTATTCACGATGGCGCCGTGTTGGGCGCTGACTGCAAGATTGGGCCATATTGTATCGTGGGACCAAATGTGGTCTTGGGCGAACGTGTGGAATTGATTTCCAATGTTGTGATTGATGGAAAAACATCTATTGGTGATGATTCAATTGTGTATCCGTTTGCGGTGCTGGGCGTGATGAGCCAGGATTTAAAATGGCAAGACGAGGCAGCAATGACCGGTCTGCGCATTGGTAAGCGGTGCAAGATTCGCGAATACGTGACAATTCATTCTGGGACACCGGCATCAGACGGTACGGTTATTGGCGATGATTGCCAGATTATGGTGAATGCCCACGTGGGGCATGATTGCAAGATAGGCAACAGTGTTGTTATGTCCAACCTGGTCCAGGTTGCCGGCCATGTAGAGGTTGAAGATTTCGCAATTCTGTCGGGTGGTGTTATGGTTCTGCAATTTGCACGTATTGGTCGTAATGCATTCATTGGCGGGATGTCGGGCGTCGGCAACGATGTTTTACCATATGCAATTTATGATGGAAATCCACGCGCGGTGTATCGCACGATTAATCGTGTTGGGCTGATGCGTCATGGCTTTACAAACGAAGATATGCACGCGATTCACAATGTGTATTCGGCGGTGTTCCGCGATACAGATGGCACGGTTGCCGATCGTCTGGCCCGTGTGCGCAAGGAAGTAAAGAATAACAAATACGCGATGGACGCAATTGACTTTATTGAAAATCGTTCAAAGCGTGGTATTGGTACGGCGAAAAATGCAGAATAAAAAACTGAATATATTTATCATTGCCGGCGAAGTGTCGGGCGATGTCTTGGGTGCACGCATAATGGCGGAAATGCCAGATGCGACCTTTACAGGAATTGGTGGTGAAAATATGATTGCCGCGGGACTGAAATCATTGTTCCCGATGGGCGATTTGTCAGTTATGGGTGTCATAGAGGTTGCCGCCCATGCACGCACATTGACGCGCCGTATTCGCCAGACGGTTGATGCAATTATTGCAACCCACCCTGATATTGTTTTAACGATTGATGCACCCGGTTTTGCGCGCAGTGTGATTGGGAAAATTCGTAAATCTGATGCGGGACGCGCGTTGATATCAGACGGTTTGCGTTTTCATCATGTTGTCGCCCCCCAGGTGTGGGCATGGCGACCAGGACGTGCGAAAAATTACGCCGATGTGTTTGATAAACTGTACGCGTTTTTTGATTTTGAAATTCCGTATTTTACAAAGTATGGATTGGATACGGTTGCGGTTGGTCATCCGATTTCTGATGGACTGATTGGGAAATATCGCGCGACGCATTATCGCGATGGCGATGCCGAAAAAGTTATCACCCTGGTCCCCGGCAGTCGTATGTCAGAGGTTAAACGTCTGATGCCGATATTCCGTCGTACGGCGGAAACATTGGTTGCCAACGGATATCAGGGATATAAGTTTGTGATACCGACGGTTGAAACGACGGCTGAATATGTGCGACGTGAAACCGCACGGTGGAATGCGCCGGTAACACTGGTGCCGGGAACCCAGCGATATGCAACATATGCGAAATCGTACATGGCAATCGCGGCCAGTGGCACGGTTTCTGCAGAATTGGCGATGCTGCATATTCCGGCGATTATCATTTATAAAATGAACCCGATTACATCATGGCTGATACGCCAGGTTATCAGGATAAAGTGGGTATCACTGGTTAATATTTTGTTAAACCGTGGCGTGTATCCAGAATACCTGGGCACGGCGGCGACGGCGGAAAATGTGTTGGATGCGGTTCAGCAATTGAGCATACCGTCGGTGCGCAAGCATATGATTGATGAATTACAGACAGCGGATGATTTGTGGCGGCGTGCCGGTGGTGCGCCGGCGACACTGATTGCTGATGATATCCGCGAAACAGTCCGGAAACGTAAGTAAAATTAAAAAACACCGCAATCGCGGTGTTTTTTTGGTTAATGTTTATCGGCGCATCAGTACAAGAACCCTTCTGGTAACTCTTTCAGCTTTTGCCCGTTATAGTTACATCCGCCATCGGCGCGGGTAACGCCACCCAGTGGACATACCTGGCTTTCGGATGATAATCCATTGTTCTGGGTGCTCTGGATACACCATTTTGTGCTCTTGGTCGTACTGGTTGCTGTTGTATTCGTGCTGGTGCATGCGGATTCATCGGTGATGTCGTTCTGAACCGGGATTGCCGGCAGGCATTTTACACTGGTGCCGAATTTGCTGCGGCGACCGCCATTTTCCCAGCACAGGCATGCACCCCATGATGCGACATCCACACTCAGTCCATAATCGCGTGGACACATATCTTCTTTGCTGGCGATACCGTACATGCTGACCAATTGGTCGTACACCTTGTTCACGCCAGAAATGGTTTTACCACTGAATGTTGCCAGGCATATGTTGCTTTCGTCATACAGTGCGTCTTTGATAAATTGTAATTCAACAAAACGTCCCTGCAGGTTGGTGCATTGCGTGGACAGATTGTCAATCACCTGGTTATATATTTCGGTGGCAACACCCGTCGGACGTGGTGTGTGGTGTTGCAATACATATGCGTCCACCCCTGGATTGGCGACATGCGTCTGGACAGAATCCAGTATGCCATACTTGCGTGAACGTTCGTCCCCAGAATTGTTGCTGAGGTAATATACCGTCACCGCATTTGTGCCCCCGGTCGTTCCCTTGGCCGCGGATATCGCGTCAAATCCACCAAATACATCTGCGACAATGTCGTGACACGAATCAATTTCCAATAACTGGCGCGCGCATTCTGATACAGGACGTGTGTCCGCCACAGGTTGACCGGTGGCATCAACGTTCCCGCTGTATTCATACAATGTGAACCAATCCAGGGCGTTGCCCGTCTGGAACAGACCGCTGTACGGGTAATAGAAATTTTCGTATCCCGAACCACCGAATTTATCAAAGCATTGTTTTGCCACGGCGCGGCACGCGGTCAGTGTATCCGTGTCTTGGCGATTCTTGATGTAATCGGCAACAATGTTGCCATCAAACATATAATTACATGAATCAATATAATCACGGCAAATTGCGGTGGACAGTGCAACCTTGTCCGGTTGCAGGATGATTGCGTTGTCGCCGGTCAATTCCTTCATTGCCGCGGTCAGGCCGGTGTCGGCATTCATATAGCAGGACGATACAAAATCAAAGCAGCCCTGTTTGATTTCTGATACCTTGGATTTCTGGGCGTAATATATGGACAGCATCGCCTTGTCCAGGTATTCAGACCACACGGTGTCGGCGTTTTCGGTGCATTTATCCAGTGCGGGCTGGGCAAATTTCTTGGTACGGTTTTCAAAGTTTTGCACGAATGTGCGATTTGATGAAATCTTGGACAATTTTTGGTCTGCGGCATTTACGCCATCGGCAAACTTTAACAAATCGCCCAATTCGTAAAAGCGTTCAACCCCCGCAATCGGCGCGCCGGTGGATATGTCAATAAATTCACCGTTGTCCAGGCATTTGTGATAATTCGCGCCACAGACCTGCTCGCTCAATATCGCGGATTCAACATTGTTTATACATGTGGCAATATCGTCAGAATTATGTTTTTGACGATTTTCAACACGTGCCAGATCCAACATTGCGCTGCTTTCGCGGACGGCCGATTTCATCTGTTTCTGTGTGTTTTCAATGGCGGTCTGAACCGTGTTGCAATCTTGTTCAATCGCCATCAGATACGCATTAATTGCGCGTTGCAACGATGCGTCATTGCAATCGGCGCGCACAGCATTGCGGCATTGGGGGTATACCGCGGTGTACAGGTTTGTCCCGCTGTATTGTGCGACCGCCGCGCCCGCATCCAATGTGCCGAATGCGTTGGTCGTGTCAAATGACAAATTGATACTGTTCAGTGCGCTGAATTTACCGCTGACATTACTGTCTTCGCCACGGATAGAATTCATGATTGCCTGTAATAATGCCTTGGATGCCGATGTGTCCGACGTCAGGGCATTTTCCCCCTCTGACGCGGTCTTCATGGCGGTTGCCTGGGCGGCGGTCATACCAACCGTATCCAGGTTTTCGTTAAAAACGGTTAATTGTTCGCCGGCTTCCTGTAATGCGGTGCGTGTTGCCCCCAGTTCCAGAACGCGATTGCTGCACGAACAACGGCGATAATCGTCGTTCTTTAATTCACAGAACTGATCCATGCATGTAAAGTATGCATTCTTGCACTGTTCATACGCCGCCCCAGTGCGTGTTTCAGATAAATCAACGGTCGTTGTACCCGTGGTTGTGGCGCGCGCGGAAACGGTTTGTTTTGTCGCACTGCGTGATGCCACGTTTTGTGATGTGGCGCGCGATGTTGTGGATTTCTGGGCGTTGCGTGCGGTTGTGGTCGCACTGCGTGATGCTGATGTCGTGGCGGTTGTGGTGTTTGCCGGGATGCGTGTTACAGTGCGCACACCGGTACGTTCGGTTGTTGCAACGCGCTGTTGTGCCGGCGCGGTGGTTGTCGCATTGGTGCGATTTTTTGTATTGCCATCACGCACAGCCGCATCAGATGCGGCAATGCCAACAATGCACCCAAATACAAAAACCAGAATTTTCTTCATCTCTGGTTAAATATTAGCAAAATTGCAAAAATCAGAGCAAGAGAAAAAACAAGTTTTTAAATAGATAATAGATTTATTTGCGCCCGTGTGTTTTCGTCCCATCAGCCAAAAATAAAATCGCCGATTTGTGTGGTGAATTTTTCGCTCGGTGTGCTTTGCGCACACCTGTGCGCAAATTTGTATTTATTCAAACTACGCTACGCTTGTTTTCATATACAAATTTTGGTGGAGCTGATGGGATTGGCTTCGCCGACCTTGCAAAATTTGCTGACGCAAACCGGCATACATCCGTCTGCCTTTTTGCTGCGGCTCAAACCCACCCCGTGTGTTTTCGTCCCATACAGCACCAAAACAAAAACCACCCGTATGGGTGGTTTTATTTTGGTGGAGCTGATGGGACTCAAACCCACGACCTCTACGATGCGAACGTAGCGCTCTATCAACTGAGCTACAACCCCAAAACTGGTGCGGATAAGAAGACTCGAACTTCCAAGGCATTGCTGCCACTAGTACCTGAAACTAGCGCGTCTACCAATTCCGCCATATCCGCAGGCGTGTGATATATTATATCAACTTTGCACCTTTTGCAAGGGGAAAATGCACCCTGCCCCCAATTTTAATGTTCCAGGTACCATTTGACGGTTTTGACGATGCCGGTGTCAAATGTTTCATCGGCGCGCCACCCCAGTTCTGTTTCCAGTTTGGTTGCGTCAATCGCGTATCTGAAATCGTGGCCGGCACGGTCGGCAACGAATGTGATTTGTTCGGCGTATTTATGGCCGTCTGCGCGTGGACGCAGGTTGTCCAAGATATCGCAAATCGTGTTCACAATTGTGATATTATTGCGTTCGTTGTGCCCGCCGATGTTATATGTTTCGCCGGATTTTCCATTGTGGAATATTAAATCAATCGCTTTGCAGTGATCCAGCACGTACAGCCAATCGCGCACGTTTTCCCCACGACCATAAATCGGCAGTGGTTTACCCGCCAGTGCCGCGGCAATAATATGCGGAATCAGTTTTTCATTATGCTGTTTTGGTCCGTAATTATTAGAACAATTTGATGTCGTAACGTTCATGCCAAACGTGTGATGGTATGCACGCACGATAAAATCCGAACTGGCCTTGGACGCGGAATACGGACTGTTTGGTGCATATGGTGTTGTTTCGGTAAAGAATCCGGTTTCGCCCAATGCGCCGTACACTTCGTCGGTTGAAATGTGGTGAAAACGGCATTTTTCATATCCTGGTTTGAATTTGCCGGGGCCGTCCATCCAATGACGGCGCGCCGCATCCACCAGGTTAAATGTGCCGTTTATGTTGGTCTTGATAAACGCATCTGGATTCTTGATGGAATTGTCAACGTGACTCTCGGCGGCAAAGTGAATTACACCGCGGATATCGTGTTCGGCAAACAGTTTATCAATCAATTCGCGATCACAGATGTCGCCGCGCACAAATGTGTAATTTGGCATAGTTTCGCATTCGGCCAAATTTGCCAAATTCCCCGCATAGGTTAATTTATCCAGGTTGATAATGTTATATTCTGGATATTTTGCCGCAAAGTATGGAACAAAATTGGAACCGATAAACCCGGCGCCGCCGGTGATTAAAATTGTGTCAGACATTTTTTCAGGGCCTCCTGCCAATGTGGGATGTTAATCGTTGGGAAATCATGTTTAATTTTTTCTTTGGACAGCACGCTGTAAAACGGGCGTGTGGCGCGTGTTGGATATGCCGATGATGGTATCGGATTCACGTGGCATTTTAAACCGGACATTTCCATAATTGCGCATGCAAAGTCGTACCATGAACAGACACCAGCATCTGTGAAATGATATATTTCACGCATGCCATCGTGCATCTGGGGCAAAATTTCTGCGATTGCGGCGGCCAAATCGGCGGCGCATGTCGGTGTGCCAATCTGGTCGGCAACAACATTTATTTCTGATTTTTCCGTGCCCAGGCGTCGCATTGTTTTTACAAAATTATTGCCATATGGCGAATACAACCACGCTGTGCGGATAATTATCGCGGCGCGGGCGTTGTCCAAAACCGCCCGTTCGCCGGCCAATTTTGTTTTGCCGTATACAGACACTGGGTTTGGCGCGTCAGATGGTTCGTACGGCGTGTGCGCGGTGCCATCAAATACATAATCTGTGGAAATATGGATAATTCGCGCACCTGATTTGGCCAGGTTTTCCGGTCCGATTACATTTACGCGATGTGCCAGTTCACTGTCATCTTCGGCGCGGTCAACCGCGGTGTATGCGGCACAGTTTATAATTGTGTCAATGTTATGTTCACGCACAAATGCGTTTACCGCGGCGGCATCTGTGATGTCCAATGTGTCGGCATCGGTCAGAATCGCGTCTGGTAATAATTTTGCCAGTTCTTGGCCCAGTTGCCCGTGACTACCGGTTATCAGGTACATCTTTTAATCCTTTTGCAATTCTGTCTTTGTCAGATGTGATAATTTTATCCGCGGGAATCCGCCAATCAATCCCAATTTCAGGGTCATCAAACCGTATGCCGAATTCAGATTCTGGGTGATACAGGTTATCGCACTTGTACGCGAAAATCGCCGTGTCTGATAACACCGAAAATCCGTGCAAGAACCCGCGCGGGATAAACAATTGGCGCTGGTTTTCATCAGACAATTCAACGGCCACATGTTTGCCAAATGTTGGCGAACCGGGACGAATATCCACCGCCACATCCAACACGCGACCATGCAGAACGCGAACCAGTTTCGCCTGGGCATGCGCGCCCAATTGGCAATGCAGACCGCGCACAACACCGTATGATGATTTGGATTGGTTGTCCTGGACAAAGCGGTTCGGAATACCGTTTTTGATAAATTCGGCCTCGTTATAACTTTCAAAGAAGTACCCGCGACTGTCCGCGAATATGCGTGGTTCAACGATTACAACGCCGTCAATTTCTGTTTTAATAAAGTTCATGTTTATCCTCGCCTGCTACCTTGATTAAATATGATTTGTAATCACAGTCCTTCATCCCATTAATAATCGCCATCAGTCCATCGTGCGTTATAAATCCGCGGCGATATGCGATTTCTTCAATGCATGCAATTTTCAGCCCCTGGCGTGCCTCTATAATCTGGACAAAATTACCGGAATCCATCAGGCTCTTGGGCGTGCCAGCGTCCAACCATGCGTTCCCGCGGCGCATCGGCACCACCGACATACGATGTTCGGCCAGGTACAGGTTATTCAAATCGGTGATTTCCAGTTCGCCACGTGCCGATGGTTTCAGATTCTGGGCCTTGGGCACGACATCGGATGGATAGAAATACAGTCCGACAGACGCAAAGTTTGATTTTGGGTGTGTTGGTTTTTCTTCAATTGAAATCGCGTTCAGATTTTCATCAAATTCCACGACACCAAAGCGTTCCGGGTCTGACACGTGATATGCAAATATTGTCGCGCGGGTACCGGCATTTTTTGCAACCTCTGCCTGGAACCAATTGAACTGTTCCCCCATGTGGAAAATATTGTCGCCCAGAATCAGGCATACATCATCATTGCCAATGAAATCTGCGCCAATCGTGAACGCCTGGGCAATGCCCTTGGGCTCGTGCTGGATGGCGTACTGAATGTTCAGACCCAACGTCGCGCCATTGCCAAACAATTTTTCAATGTTCGGGGTATCAACCGGTGTTGAAATAATCAGAATTTCACGAATGCCAAATTGCATCAGTGTGGACAGCGGATAATAAATCATCGGCTTGTCATATACAGGCAACAATTGTTTAGATGTGGTTTTGGTCAATGGATACAGACGTGTACCACTGCCGCCGGCCAGAATAATTCCTTTCATAGTATTTCCCCTGGGGTTTGTGATAAACGGATGCTAACAAAGTGGGGTATAAAAAGCAAGGATTGAAATCTGTTGTAATTTCCACTTGACGCGCGGGCGCATGCGGACTAATATTTTACCGCACACGTGTTCCGGGGATATGGCGGAATGGTAGACGCTGAGGACTTAAAATCCTTTGGTCATTGCGACCGTGTGGGTTCAAGTCCCACTATCCCCACCAAGTGCAAAGTTTTGGATGTGTAGCTCAGTTGGTTAGAGCGCTTCGTTCACATCGAAGAGGTCGTTGGTTCGAGTCCAATCACATCCACCAGAATAAAAAACACGCCGTTCGGCGTGTTTTTTTATCGCAGGCCCATTGCGCGACAGCATGCGGATGCGCCACTGCGCCAATCAGAATATTGGGATGATGGATTGCGCAGGTCGCGCCATGGTTGCCAACCACTGCACTTTTTCGCCTTGCCCGTGCCGGTGCATTTGATATAGCGGCGCAGACTGCATGTCTGGTTGGATACCTGGCCGGTATCAGTTGTGCATTTTACAACAACGTTTTGATTGCGGGCATCATTCTGCCCCAGTTCCTTGGACGACAAAACCTGGTACGCGGATGCGCCTGTTACCGTGGTGATTGCAATCAGTAATGCGGTCAAAATCTGTTTCATATGTATGCCCCCTGCTGTACATGTGTATATTATATGAATTGGGCGCCGAAAATACAATGGGAAAATTTTATCAGAATTGAACTATTCATCATCAGGGTGCGTTGTCCACGGGATATCATTCATAATCAGATAATACAATTCCGCATTATCGGTCCCAGGATTGCGCAATATTGGCCGCACCACATATATGTCAACATCGCATGCGTGCACGTTTTCACGTTCTTGGACCGCGTTTAAATCCTGCCAGAATTTTTCGGCGGTATCCATTGCCTGTAAATATGCGGCATCATCATCCGCCGCCGATGTTGAATCACCCAGCCACATCAGCCACATTCCATGGTTTACCACGTTATCCTGGCCACCATCCAAATCGTCCGCCGACAGCAACAACAGCGGCGCAAATTCAACACCACTGGTATATTCATCGGTTGTGGTTTCCGTCCAATCGTACATGCCACCAACAAATTTCAATGCGCCGTAAATCAGACCGCCCTGTCGTTCCATGCGCGCCAACATACCGCCGGCCTGCAGTGTGGAATTAAACAGCCAATCGCGCACACGACTGGATGCGGCACTGCTGCGTGCGATACGGGCGCCCTTGTTTATTGCCTTGCCACCGGTGTTGGCGGCGCGCAAACCACGCCATGCACGCACAACAATATTCCCGCGTTTTGCGTTGTGAATTCCGCGCAACGCATTGCGATACTTGTTGATTTCTTTGAAACTGGCGACGGCCTTGCGATATTTTGCAACGTCTTCGGATGCGGCCTCCATTTCGCGCATGGTGCGACTTAATTCGGCCATTTCTTTGACCTTTTTTTCATACGCGACGGCATCTGTGGCGCGGTCCAGTTTTTTCAATTCCTCGCCCAGTTTTCCATATTTATTGGCCACACGGATATAGTCCATAACCTTGTCCGATTTTGACAGTGTTCGTATTGTTGTGGTCAGGTTTTTCAGCACACGTGACGCGCGCGCGGCCTTGGTCACACCCAGAATCACGGTTCCGCCGCCGACCGTCAAAATGGTTATCGCGACATCCAGCCCAATTTCCAGGTATGATATCCATTGCAGATTGATATCCCCGGCAACATAGTAGTCATTGGAATCTTCCTTGCCCAGGCCGACGGTGTCATGCATCGCCAGATTTACAATATCCCGGTTGCCGGCAAATGCGCTGCGACTGGTACAGCGGCCGTTTTTCGGGTATAAATCATCAATATTGTCGCGAATGTAATTCACGGAAATTGTATGGTTCGTGCCGGCGGCGGCGAACGCGTCCAGTGCACCATGCTGGGCAACCATAATCGCATACCATGCGGGATCAGTGTTGGTCCATTGCGCACCATCAGAACCGATGCGCGGACTGGCGCCGCCACCAGGCATTTGTGCCCGATCCGCCAGGCGTGCGCGCTGTTTCAAAATGCGTGGTTGGGTTTCGTAATTTACAGAAATTTCACGGCCATTTGGGAATGTATATGTAATCGGCAACAGTTTTATCATATCATCATCGGCCGCATTTGCAAATTCTGGACATGCCAAAACCGTGCGCAAAACATCGCCACGTGCAAACGTTTCGCGTATCCATTGCTGAACAACATTTTCGTGTGCGTCACTGGAAACCTGGGCGGCATTTTCGGCCAACGCATTTGCAAATACGGCCGTGGCGCATTGCGTGTCATCCGGGCTGCGGTTTAATATTTCATCTGCCGTGACGAAATCATCCCCGACCGTGACATCCGTCGGTGTATCAACCGCCGCCGCATATGCCGTGGACAAAAATGCCGTCGCAATAATTGCAAATGCCAAACGCAACATATTTATTCCTATTTATTATCAGCAGCCGTTGTCGGTGTTGCACCACACGTATTTATCAGATATTTTCGTTGGGCCTGAATCTTGGCAATTGCCACTTTGTACGGTTCATCAGGATTTGATACGATGGCAGATTCACCGGTTGTTGTGCTGCCATTGGCGTTTGTCACCGTTTGAAAACACTCGCCATTCTGCTTTGTATAACCCGCAACACAATCCCAATTCCAACAGAAGTTTTCTGTGTCTGCGGTATGCACAATAAAATTATCCTGGCCGCGCTTTGGCGCGTCATCGTTACAGTATCTGTAAGTGCATTCGGGTTCCCATGCGTCATCCAGTTTCATACGATCATACCACTTTTCGGCCATGGTTCCGGATCCACCCTGTTGACATTGACGTGTGCCGTATTGCGTTGGCGCGCCATCGCCGGTATCAACGACACAGAACATATAATCGCCAATATTGGCCAGTCGTTCGCCATGGGTAAATACAGTGTGACAGCACGTATATTTGCCAGTAACGGGATCGTTCAGACAGTCTGTTTCAGAAAACAATTGCGATCCGGCAATCACCCCGCCCAGGACCGCGCCAATCCCAGCACCCAGGGCGGTACCGACACCGGGAACAACAGATGCAACACCCATCCCCGCCATTGTGCCACTTATTACGCCACTGACGACATCTGTGGCGGTATGCGGTTGTTGACCGGATGTTGCTTCATATACACCGGCGACGCCGCCCGCAACGGCCAAAACACCCATGGCCTTGGACGCCCCACCCTTCAATTTACTTTTTGTGGTTGCTTTCTTTGTAGTTGTACCAGCAGCTTTCCCGGTTGTTTTTCCGCCACTCGTGGTTGCGCCACCAGCAGGAGTTGTCCCTGCACCCGGTGTTGTACCGGTGGTCGGTGTTGTGCCAGCACCAGGGGTTGCCCCTCCGCTAGGAGTTGTACCACCTTTTGGTGCTGCGCCAGCGCCTGGAGTTGAGCCCCCGCTTGGTGTTGTGCCAGCACCAGGGGTTGCCCCTCCGCTAGGAGTTGTACCACCTTTTGGTGCTGCGCCAGCGCCTGGAGTTGAGCCCCCGCTTGGTGTTGTCCCACCACTAGGAACTGCACCAGTAGTCGGGGCCGTCCCCCCACTCGGGGTTGCACCGGGGGCTGGAGTTGTGCCGGTGGTCGGTGTTGTGCCAGCAGCTGGAGTTGAGCCCCCACTTGGTGTTGTGCCACCACTAGGAACTGCACCAGTAGTCGGGGCCGTCCCCCCACTCGGGGTTGCACCGGGGGCTGGAGTTGTGCCTGTAGTCGGTGTTGTGCCAGCAGCTGGAGTTGTCCCTGTGCCTGGAGTCGTGCCCCCACTCTTTGGCGCGCGTGGTTTCGCAGGAATGCTTTCGTCAACAACCTGTATTTTACTGCCTGGTGTATTAACCCCTTGGGTTTTCATCCCAGTATTTTTACCACGATACATCAATGACTTTCCATCTTCGCCAACCGTATATGTTGCCGTACGTGTGTTTTGGGTATAACCGTCTGGATTTGCAACACCGGTTAACATATTTTTTGGTGGTGTGGTATATGTCAATGGCTTGCCATCGGCACCCACCAATACACTGGATGTGACAGTATCACCAAACGTCGGCAAAGCAATTAATGTTGATAACAAAAAACAACATGTGCGATGGAGTCTCATTAATATACCCCCAGTGTGTTGCATTGAGAAAAAGGAACGCCACGCTGCATACAATCTTTTAATGTCGCCAGGTCCGCATCCAATGTGGCCAATTGATTTTGTGCATAATCACAATATGCGTTGCGACGTTCTTCTTCTAGTTCTAATTGTGTATATGCGGATTTGCCCTTGAACGGTTCGTAACCGGCGGCCTTGTTCTGCATGCGTTCGGTCATTGTTAAATCCGCCACCGTTGTCGGAAACGCGGTCGCCACCAGGCTGGTATCTGTGGTGTTTTTTGACTGTAAATCCTGCAGTTCCTGGGTACGTTCCATCATGCGTTCGCCCCAATTGTCACCGTTAAATTGTGGCAATGTATCCTGGTACGGGTTTTCTATTTTAAATTCGGAACTGGTGCCGGTGGCATCCGCGCCGGTTGGCGTTGGAAATGGGGTTACGGTATTGCCACGTGGTGCGGCGTTTGCATTATTATCCTTGTACGTTTTGAATTCAGAATCAATAAATCCCGCGCATGGTGTTACGTAATTGTGGCTGGGGATGCTGGCCAACTGGACTGTCAGGGTTGGACGTGCGTCATCCAAACTGGTGCCGATGCAATTGTTACGCGCACCGCAATATGACGCAACCAGTGCCGCAACAACACGTTGACAATCGCCGGTGTCAACATCGGTTCCCTGGACATAAACCGGTTGGGGCATACGTTGGTTGTACGGACTGTCCGGTGTCCAGAATGGATTAGAAGAATAATTTTGGACATTCTGAATCTGGCCATAGTTTGAAAATGGGCGCACGGCCGCATCTGCTGCACTGAAAGCTATGCACAGAGAGCAAAGAGCAGAGAGCATAGATAATTTCATAATTTCCCTCACTTGATATGAATTATAACAAAAACATTATTATGATTAAAGACAAAATTGCGCCAGCGATAAAGAATGGTGCAAATGGAATAAAACGCTTGTGCTGGGCATGTGCCCAGATGCCCCCGCCAATGCACGTAAATATCAGCGCCAGGCCCAATCCCTGGACACCCAGCCATATACCGCCGGTTGCAATTAATTTAATGTCGCCCATGCCGATTGGTGTGATGGCGTCTGGATTCTTTTGGCGGCGCACCGCGTCAAATATAAATCCAACGCATGCCGCCATGGCGTACCCGAATGCCGCCCCCAGTGTCGCCATGCGTGCCCCCACAATCCATGTCGGCCACCACGCCGCAATCAGCAATCCGATTAACATCAATGGCCACAGGTATGCGTCTGGGATAATCCGTCGGCGGAAATCGGCAATTGAAATATGTATTGCGCACCATGCCGCCGTGACCAATAAAATAATAAAAAAGATTTGCCAAATCATATTTTTCCCCCTTGCCTTTCGATTCGGAACTATGCTAGAATTATATCATAAAAGTCTAACAAGGATTGATATAAAATGAGCAAGGGTTGGGATAACGCAACATTAAAGAAATTAAAAGCCCTGACGGGCAAGGGTCTGTCAACGGCGGAAATCGGCAAACGTCTGGGTATCAGCAAGAATGCGGTTGTTGGTAAATTAAACCGGTTGGGTTGGAATTCCAAGGCGGGTGGCGCAACACCGGCGCCGGCACCAAAGGCCAAGAAGGCCGCCCCCGCACCAAAGGCAGCACCAAAAAAAGCCACATCTGTTAAGTCAGTGGTAAAGAAGGTTGTTGCCAAGGTCACGGCGAAAAAGACCGCGCCGGCGACAAAGCCAGCGTCCAAGGCGTCTGCACCAAAGAAAGCCACGCCGGCAAAACAGCCCGCAGCCAAGGCGGCACCAACATCAAAGGCGCCGGCCACAGCAAAAGAACCCAAGAAAGCGTCCAGCAGCAAGACATTGGCGATGCACCAGCGGATTATTCAGCATTCGTTGGAAATGGCGAATCTGAAACCAAATCAGTGTCGTTGGCCAATTGGCGATCCGGATTCTGAAAATTTCCATTTCTGTGGCGAAACCGTGTTTGTTGGTAAACCGTATTGCTATGAACACTGCAAGCAGGCATATCAATTCACACCGCCAAAGAAAAAATAATCGCACCGGGGGATACGCGAACAATGCCAAGCCAGAGAGAACAAAACACCACATTAACCATGCGCCAATATGAAATTGGCGAAAACCGTATTGATGCATATTTTGATGCCGCGGGTCGGTTGGTGTTTGTTTTGGACAATACAAAGAATGATATAAAGCAAAATGTCCTGTTGGTGATTGATGCGCACGATGGGCGCAAATGGGATGATATTCTGGTCAATGATTGGGGTGTTGATTTGGAAACCATTCGGCCAAAGCAGAATAATAAGTACCAGAAACTGGACATTGAATATACCGGGTTGGACGTTTATGGTGAACTGGTGCGGGCATATGATGCGGATGAAAATCTGTCGGATGCGGTGCGGGCTTTGGTGGCGTTTCGCAATGCGTCTGTGCGACGCAGTGCGACCGAACGTCTGAATGCTGCGGTGGTGGCGGCGGATACGGCGCGCGAAACAATTGCACGCACAAATGACACAGTGACGGAAACACGTGCACGTCTGCGCGGGTTGCGCGCGAAATTATCAGAACAAAAGAAATCTATTGGACGCGAACCGACCAAGCAATCGGCGTCTAAAATCCTGCGGACCGAGGCCCAGATTGATGCCGTGAACGAAAAAATACGTCGTGCAAATCGGCGGTTGGATAATGCACAGCGACGGATGCTGGCGGCGGATGATGATGCGGCGCGGGCGCGGGAAATTCTGGCGCGGTTACCGGCGGACAATGGGGGCACGGATGATTTGCCGATTATTGCGCCGACAAATGATTTGATGACAATTACCGATGCGCCAACCCCGGCACCAATTTCAGAAACAACACAAACATATGAACCAAAGGCGGAACAGATGGCCGATGAAGAAGTAAAACCATTATTTGATAAGGATCCAGAGATTCTGGATGAAGAAATTGCGTTCAAACCCATAGAGTTTGACGCGCCGACGCTGTCGTCTGATAATGCGCCCCGCCCGACCCTGGACGCGTTGCCTGAAACGCAACAACCGGATACGGTGGATGTTGATATTGATATTGCGCCGTTGTCATTCACACCACCGGTGTCGCCACATGCGGCCCCAGAACCAATACCAGAACGTACGGTGTCCCCAGAACCGGCGCCCAGTGTTCAATCGCCGATGTTGGATTCATTAAAGTCTGTTGATTCTGCGACAACGCCGGCGCAACCCAGCCCGGTTGCGACGCCCGCGCCGATGCCAACCGGTGTGCGCCCAGTGTCCCCGATGACCGGCGCGGCGCCGATTGCGAATGCAAACGATGGTGGGCAAAAGCAGAACCTGATGTATTACGTAATGTTGGGATTGTTGATTGTGTTGTCAATTTTTACGTTGTGGCTGTACCAGCAACGTAATGGCGACACCGTGCCTGATTTGGCGGCAACGGTATCTGAACCTGTGGCGGTTGTCACGCCGGTTGCAAAAACAGAACCAGTGGCGGCAACATCGGAAAACCCGTTCATTGATGACACCACTGATACGGCCGTTGAACCCGTCGTGCCAGTTGTGAATACCGTGGTGGATACTGTGACGGTGACTGAACCTGTGGCGGTTATGGAACCAGAACCGGTGGTGGTCACAGAACCGGAACCAATAACTGTGCAACCCGAACCGGAACCTGTGCCGGTGACGCCACCAGTACCAACAGATACAGATGCGGTGGATGTCACAGACACTATCCCAGAACCAGTACAGCAGGTAATTGCCGAACCAACCCCGGCACCGGTTGCGGAAACGCCGGAACCCGTCCGCGCGGTCGCCAGCGATGCGGATGTAATTGCATCAAAACCGTCATACAACGTATCGCAACAGGAAAAAATGTTTGTTGCGGCGCCATCATATGATACAGATGTTGTCGCAGAATACGATGATGTGGAAACACCGGTATGTGACGATGGGCGTGCACCTGATAAATATGGATGCTGTACTGGCGAAGTGTATTCTGACCTGGGCGATGGCGTAACCGCGTGTTGTGTTGTCGGCGGTGATGAATGTTTCTCACCATTGAATTAAGAAAAACGCGCCATCGGCGCGTTCTTTATTCTGTATAGTAACAATTTTGTGTGTATGAAAATGTACCGCTGGCATCTGAACCGCCGGTGGCATAGCATTTTGTTATATCGCTGTTGTCGCAGGCAACCGATTTCCCGGAATTCGGACATGCGGTGCAATCGGGACTGCTGGCGCCGGATACGGTTTTACCACTGCCGTAATATCCGGATGCGCACCGATATGATGTTGATTTCATGCACATACATGTGGCGGTGTTGCATGTCGCGGTGGTTTTCTTTTGGGCGCCGATACCATTGCTGACCCAGTTGGTTGAACTGCAATTAGTGCATGTTCCATCACAATCTGGAATTGTGATTCCGCCCGCCATCAGGCATGTATCATAACTTATACTGGGACAACTGCTGGTGGATGTTGTTTTTGACGTTTTTGTGTGTCCTGATGGACATGTCAGACATGACACAACGGCTGCACCGCCGTAACATCGTTTGGCCGATGTGGCACAATTTGTGCCGGCGGGGATTGTTGTGGCCTCGCCAATGCATGCTACGAAACATGCATAATAAAAACAAGGAATAAATTTTTTTTGTATATAAAAACACCGCCGTTTGGCGGTGTGGTTTATTCTTTTTCTATGACAACCATTGCGGCGGAATAATCATCCTGGTCTGTGATGGACAGGTGTATGTGTGCGTTTGGCCCCGCCAATTCCTTTAACACCGCGTGCGCACCGCCGGCAATCAGTAATTCTGGGCGGCCGGCGTCATTGTGAACGACCGAAACATCAGAAAATGCAATGTCGTCGCCGAACCCGGTGCCCAGTGCCTTCAGGCAGGCCTCGCGCGCGGCCCAGAAATTTGCCAAATGCTTTTCGGCATTTGCGTTATCGTTGTCGGCGTATTCCAGTTCTTTTTTTGTAAAAATACGTTGCTTTTTAAAAGCGGACCAATCCAAGAAACGTCCGCTGTCAACCAAGTCAATTCCAATTCCCACAATCATCAGGTCAACCCCCATATTGTTTTATTGATATGCGCATACTAATAACTTTTTTCCGATTCGTGCAAGCAGAAAATGTAATAAATAAAAGTATTGTTTTTTTGCGCGGAATAGATTATATTTGACGACGTTCGGGGTGTAGCTCAGCCTGGTAGAGTACTTGCATGGGGTGCAAGGGGTCGCAGGTTCGATTCCTGTCACCCCGACCAATGTTTAATAAAACAAACGCGCCATTGGCGCGTTTGTTATTTTTGAACTATTGTTGGATTGATTCTTGCACAAACAGTTTCCTGAGACCTATAAAAATCCATTTTTGTAGCTGGTATGCCACCCAACCAAACGCTATGCATAATACGATAATTATTGGGTACGAACACCATGGTGACATATATGACAACCCCAGCCAGTGTTTGCGTAATATTTCTATCAGTATCAGGTGGGTTAAGTATATTGTATATGCCAGGTATGCAACACGTCCCCATATCCGCCACGACAGGAATTTCAGAACTTTCTCACGATGGAAATATAACAAGCCTATTATAAACGCGCCATAAAAGTATATGCCAAAATCCGATATAGAGTGATGATTCCGTAATATGATTTCCCGGAACAGTACAATGATGGACAGCACTTCGCCACAAAACAATGCGCACGTGACAGCCTTTGGATTCCAACGAATGTTCAGATTCTTTATCCATTGGCAAATCTGATAACAATATATACCGACGGTCAGCCCCAGAAATCCACGAATCATACCGCGACTGAACAGTGAAAATTCTATTGGTTGCTGATGCCCACTGATAGACCAACAATGATTCATCAGGTAAAATAAACATAAAAATGATAAAATTGGCAACAGGACATAACGCGCAAAATCCCGCTTGTATGTCATTAAACTGTAGGCCAGCAAGCTGCCCCAAAATACAACGACAACGTACCATACACCGTTAATGATATTCGGTACCCCCCCCATGCCGCCAATCATCATCAGGTTCAGCCCCAGTGGGCGTAAACTGACGTGGTGTGCAAACAGATTTGTTAATACCAGGCACAGGAATACAGCAACAACATATTCTGGATACAGGCGTTTGATTTTGCCCCAGGCAAAGTTACGCAAATTTTGTCCCGGTGTTTCGTATACATTTATATAAGAAAAATAGTGTTTTGCCAACAGGAAACCGGACAAAATCAGAAATATTTCAACAGCTAAATCCGCACTGCCAAAATATGGATTGGGCAATCCGTGATATAGATATATGTTTATACCTATGTGATGCAACATAATTGCGATACAGGCCAAAAAGCGTAAACTGTCAAAAGCAAGAATTTTCTTCATATGTAACCTCTTTGACCGACAGAGTAACATATTGTATGAACATAAATCAACCATAATTGTGATGGAATTTCTTGCGTTATTAAGTCGGTTGGTTTATGTTAATACAAAATACAGGAGAATATAGATGCCTAAAAATAAGAAAATTACTTTCATGTTGGCTGTGACATCGGATTATGTTTTTGCGGCGGGTAATGTGGTGTTGGCACTGATTTTACACAGACCACAAAAGGACTTTGATGTTACAATATTCTATGATGACATGACCAGGGCAGAAAAGAAAATTTTTCTGAATACGGGCATCTGTAATTTAATTAAGTATAAAACGCCGAGTGGTTTTGCACGAAAGATAAAAAAGTTGTGTCCGAAGTTTACAGATAAGAGTTTTGCGAAACATTTTAGTTTCTTGAAGTTTGCGAAGTTTGAAATATTTAATTTGCTGGAACAATATGAAAACGCAGTATGGTTGGATGCAGATATATCTGTGCAAGATGATTTGATGGATATTCTGAGTTTTGGGCCATTTGCAATTACAGCAGATACACCGTGGCCTGTACAAAATAATTTTACTGTTCCGATTCCCGGCTATGATATGGACCGTGATGGTGTTTGTTCGGCAGTTTTTATGGTGTCACGGAATTTGCCTGGGTGGAATAAAATGTGCAAATGGATGTATGCCAAGGCCGTGGAATGTGCGCCCTATTTCAAAAATATTGACCAGGGAATTTTTAATCTGTTATTACAAGAGTTTAAGATTGATTATAAATTGTTACCGTTATACGAGTGGCAGTGTATTGCAAATCATCCTGTGGCAATTGATGCACGTATTGCACATTTTGGAACAAAACGTAAAATCTGGAATACGCCTGAATTAGTTTCTGCTTTTCCAGAATGGTGGCGTGTGCATAAGAAGTGGATGGCCTTAGGCGGCAGAGATTTTATAAAACCCGATAATTGGTATGTAAAAAATGCATTTTGCGTAATAGACGATCAGAAGAAACGGATTTCACAATTAGAAGGGGAGTTGAACCAATCGTCAAAAAATTCTGATTAAATGGAAAAACAATAACATTTTATTGGCAAATGTGATATAATTCCCACGTAATACAGGGGGGATTCTATGGCGTGGTCATTTGTTATAAAATATGCGGTCAAGGGTGTTGCCAAGGTTGCGGCAAAGGCCGGGGCAAAATCTGGGGCAAAATCCGCGGGCAAGCAAATTGGTAAACGGGCCGCCAAGGGCGCCGCCAAATCTATTACCGATGGCTGGTTTTTCAAGGTTCTGGATTACACTGATCCAATTTATTGGATTTGGCGCGGCATAAAATCTGTTGGCAAGAAATCTGTGGCCAAGGGTGTCGCCAAGGGCGCGGCAAAACGTGCCGCCAAACGCGGTATTTTCAAGCGCGGTATTGCTAAACTGGGCGCGCTGGGCATCGTCGGCAGCAGTTTGTCATATGCCGCAACGACGATTATTCCAGATATGATTTGGCCGACATTGGGTGCCGCAATTGGTACGGCGGGTGCATTATATGGTGCCAAGAAAATAAAAGAAATTTCAGAAAGAAAAGAAAAAGAGAAACGCGAACAAGAACAACGTGACGCCCAGGATGCGGCGCAGTTAAATGCCAATATGCAACGCATGATGCAATTGCGTCGTAATCAGATGGCGCGTGCGGCGTGATTTATCGCACGATGAAAAATATAAACCATACGCACAAAATCATCCCCAGCCCCAGCAGCAGGTATCGCGCGATGGTAAAAGAATTCGTCTGTGATTTCATGTGATGTATTATACCACATGATGGGTGGAAAAATATCGGTATGATTTCTCAGATTTTATTGATTTTTTGCAAATCGTGGTATAGAATACTTGCATTGAAATTTTGAACAATACAAAGGAGAATGGCATGTTTGTGACGGAAAAATTAAAAACATTCTCTTGGGTGAACGTTGGTAACCCTGATCACGATGATTTTGAAAAACTGCAAACGGAATACAAGATTGACGAAGATACTATTTCTGACATTCTGGATCCGGACGAGCAGCCACGTATAGAAGCAGAAGATGATTACAAGGTTATAATCGTGCGTTTCCCAATTATCAACCGTGAAACAGATACCCTGTGGCATACGGAACCGCTGTCCATCATTTATGCGCCATCGCGCGTGATAACGGTGTGCCGTAAACGCTGTGACCTGCTGGATAAAATAAAGAAAGATGAAAAGACATCCCGCGAAGAATTCATATTAAACGTCATCTATTACATTGCAGAATCGTATCTGCGTTTTCTGAAAGAATTGAATCGTCGCGTGTTGGAATCTAAACAGGCACTGCAAGAACGCATCCGTCGGCGCGATTTGATGGCATTGCTAGAGGTTGAAAACAGTTATACCCTGTACATGGCGGCGATTAAGGGCAACGTGGCGGTGTTGGATAAACTGGAAAAAATGCGCGCATTTGTAAAATCTGATGATGCCGAAGATTTATTGGAAGATGCACGTATTGAATTGTCCCAGGCGACCGAGGTTGTGACATCGTACAGCAAGATGTTAAAGTCTATCAAGGAAACGTTTGAGAGTGTGATTAACATGGATTCCAACATGTACATTAACCGTTTGACCATGTGGAACATTATCTTGGTGGTGCCGACGGTTGTGGTTGGATACTATGGCATGAACATGAAATTACCGTTTGCCGAATACGACAGTGCGGCCATAACGATATTCTTGGCGATAATGATATTGCTGTTGGGGTTTGCAATGTTCAGTGTTGTTCGCCGTCGTATTGTGTAATAAAAAACGCGCCATCGGCGCGTTTTTTATTATTATTAGTCTAGTGCGGCCAATATGTTTACAAAATTTTCGTCTGCGGTTTCGGCACTGACGTCCACATCCGAAAAATGAATCCCAGGCGCGGTGCGCAACCAATCAATCGCCGGCATTGTTGTGTTCATAAATGTGGCGATACGGTGTTCCACAACCGTGGCATCGGTATCATCGGCGCGGGTGCTGCCGGTATTCAGACGCTTTTCCAAACGGTGCCGTATGATATCCAGTGGCACATTCAGGTATATTATGCGAATGTTGAACACGTCGGCATACGTTGCAACCAGCCATTGTGCCTGGGCCAATGTGCGCGGAAATCCATCCAGCAGAACATCGCGACCCGACACGATTTTTCCGGTTATCAAACCGTACAGAATATTATCTGGAATCAAATCGCCACGTGCAATCATGCGCCCTATTTCAGATGTTGCCGGCATGGCGCGCAACATTGCGCCGGTTTCAACATAGTTAAATTCACAGCGTTCGCGCAACAGGTGGGCAAATGTGCCCTTGCCTGCGCCCGGTCCACCCATTAAGACAATCATTTCGTTTTTCATAGCGCAGTGATTATACCATAAATCACCCCCGGAATAAAAGTAAAAGAAAATGTTTTTAAGTTCCCCTCTGGTGTTCCCGGGATCCAGGTGAATTGACTTGCGCGTCAGCGCACACATTTGTCCCCACCGGGACAACAAATAAAAGACCACCTCCCCGCTGCGCGGTACTCCTCCACCGGAGGGGAACTTAGCCCGCAATGGATATGTTTCGTAAAAAAATCCCCAGCTGATGCCGGGGATTTTTGCGCATAATTTACAAACGTAAATTATTTTTTGCTGTTTTCAATCGCCGCGCCCAAGATGTCGCCCAATACAGAGCCACTGTCGGCCTGGTTGGCGTATTCTTTGACTGCCTGCTTTTCCAGGGTCACCTGCAATGCGCGGATGGACAGTTTAACAGTGTTGTCTTCAACAGAAACAACGGATGCTTCAACTGTGTCGCCCACTTTGAATTTGCTGGTGTCCTGTTCCGCTTTTTCGCGTGACAGGTCTGTGCGACGGATAACACCGCGGATTTCATTCGGCAATGCCAAAATCAATTCGTCTGGTGTGATTTCAGAAACAGTACCGGATACAACCGCACCTTTCTTGATGGAAACGTGTGCGTTGTCGGCACTTTCGGTCAACTGTTTGATACCCAGTGTGACGCGTTCTTTTTCTGGATTGATGTCCAAAATCTTTGCTGTCACTTCCTGGCCACGAACGAACTTTTTCAGTTCTTCTTCGTCCAGTTTGTTCCAAGACAGGTCGGAAATGTGAACCATACCGTCCAATTCTGGGGTCAACTGAACAAACAGACCGAATTCTGTTGTGTTTTTGATTGGGCCTGTTACAACGTCGCCAACGTTATGGGTTTCGGCAAACTGTTTCCATGGATTTGGTTGCAGTTGTTTATAGCCCAACGAAATGCGGCGTTTTTCCTGGTCAATGCCCAGAACAACAACGTTCACATCCTGGCCCGCCTGCAAAACTTTGCTGGGGTGGATGTTCTTGTTTGTCCATGACAATTCAGACATGTGGACCAGGCCTTCTATATTGTTGCCCAGGTCAATGAATGCGCCGTAATCGGTGATGGACGAAACCTTGCCCGATACTGTGTCGCCAACATTGAACGCACGGGATGCTGTATCCCATGGGTCGGCCTCCAATTGCTTTGCACCCAACGAAATACGATGGGATTCTGGATCAAACTGGATAACCTTGACCTTGATCTTTTCGCCAACGTGAACCAATTCACGTGGGTGATTTACGCGTTTCCACGACAGGTCTGTCACGTGCAGCAAACCGTCAATACCGCCCAAATCAACGAACACACCGTAATCTGTGATGTTCTTGACGGTACCTTCAATAACGGCGCCCAGTGTGATGTTCTTCATCGCTTCGCGTTGTGCGGCCGCGATGGAATCAGACTGAATCGCGCGACGTGATACGATTGCGTTTGTGCGCAATGCATCCATCTTTAAAACGCGGAATTTGTCTTTCAAACCAATCAAAGATTTTGCATCGCGAACTGGTTTGTGGTCAACCTGGGATGATGGCATAAATGCAAATACGCCGCCCAAATCAACAGTGTAACCACCGCGAACAACGTCAATAATTGTACCTTCTGGGTCAATGCCTTCGGCAACTGTCTTTTCCAAATCTTTCCATGCTTTTTCAGCGCGGGCCTTGGTATATGACAGAACCGCAGTGCCTTCGCGGGATTCATAACGTTCAACGAAAACGTCAATGATATCGCCCACGGCCGGGACAGATGCGCCAAATTCTTTCAATGGAACGCGGCCTTCGGATTTCAGACCAACGTCAACCATTGCGAAATCGCCGCGAATGTCTTTGACGGTACCCTTGGTTGCATAACCCTGCAAAGTTTCCTGTGCGCCATAGTTCTTGTCAAACATCTGGACAAAGTCTTCGCCGGATATTGGATTGAATAAATCTTTGGATAAATCTTTCATAAGAAAATTTCATACAAAGCTTGCCACCCTTCACAGATGCTTTTGGTGGCATGGCCATCCAAAAAATCTCTGGGGGACTTGTGGGGTTAATCGGATTGGTAATGCGCCCACCCGCAAAACCAAACGGATTATACGGGATTTTTTTTGAAAATGCAAGGAAATTCCGTCGCCGCTGGCACTTTGCTCACTTAATAAAAAACGCCCCGATGGGGCGTTTTTTTATTTGGCTGCCTGGAACAGTTCTTCGGGCTTTACGGCCTTTTCTTTCTGTTTCACATGCGTCAACATGGCATCCAGTGCCTTGCGTTCAAAAATCATACCGCGCAGCATTGCCAAGGCATTTTGATTCTTGTTATAGAATTCAAACACCTGCTTTGGATCTGGATAGCGGGACGCTTCGGCCCAAACGGCCTGTTGCAGGTCTTCGCGGGTCACTTCAACCTTGTTCTGGGTGCCCCACTCTGCCAAAATCAGGCCCAATTTAACGCGACGTTCGGCGTCTTTGCGTTCTTTCTTTTCATCCCATTTGTGGTCGTCGGCCTTGCAATCATCGCCACAGTGTTCGTGGTTGTGATCGTGTTCGGATTTTGCCATATTCAGTTCCTGGTCAACCAGGGTTTCTGGCAGGTCCAATTTAACCTTGTCGGCCAAAATGTCCAGCAATTCGTTGCGCATGTCGCGTTGCGCGGCTTCGGCGTACTGGTCATTATAGATTTTTGCAATGTGTTCGCGCAGTTTCGCAACAGATTCCTGGCCAACGGCCTGGGCCAGTTCGTCGTTCAATTCTGGCAAGATATGCTTGCGGACCTCATGAACCTTGACCGCAAAACGTGCGTCTTTGCCCGCCAGGTTTTCGGCATGATAATCTTTTGGGAATTTGACGTTAACATCAAATTCGTCGCCGGCCTTGTGGCCAATGACCTGGTCTTCAAATCCTGGGATAAATGCGCCAGAACCCAAAACCAAATGATGTTTTTCGGCGGCGCCACCAGCGAACGCTTCGTCCCCGATGAAGCCCTTGAAATCAATAACGGCGGTATCACCATCGCCTGCAACGTAATCGTCGGCCTGTTTTTCAGCGGTGCTGCGGCTTTTGCGCAGGTTTTCAATTGCGTTGTCAATTTCCTTTTCGTCCAGCGTTGTTGTTTTCTTGGTTACAGTGTATTTTTCCAAGTCAATCGCCGGCAATGTCGGTAAAATGTCAAATTCCAATGAATATTCAACGTCTTTGCCGAATTCCCAACCGGCCAGGTCGGCCTTTGGTGCGCCGGCCAGACGGATTTTTTTATCCGCGATAAAATCGTTCAGGTCTTTGTTCATCAGTTTATCAACAGCCTCGGACGTGGCGGATGCGTTGAATTTCTGGCGCAAGACAGATAATGGAATGTGGCCCGGACGGAAACCTGGCATTTTGGCGGTTTTGCCATATTCGGTCAGAATTTCATCAGCCGCCGCCTGGACGTCAGCCGCAGAAATTGTTCCGTTCACGGAATAATGCAAATCTTTGATTTTTTCTTTTGTAAACATATTGTTCCCCTAAAATGTAATTGCCGTGTGATTATTGCACGCTTTTTTTATAAACGCAATAATAAAAAATCCCGCATTTTGCGGGATTTTTGTTTGCTAGTGTGTTTTTTGCTGTTGACTTTCTCTTAACAAACGTCTGCGTTTTGCGTTAACTGCTTCTGTGGCTTGCGCAGATCCGATGAGTGCACCCAATAACGAGAATACACCCATCATCAAATATGGCGAGCCATCTGCAGGTGCATAGCCATGCTTTGTTGTGTAATAATGCGTGCCGTGTTCGTCAATTACGGTATGAACCTCTGTCCAGGTTTGCTGGTCTTTCGGCGTGTCCGCAACGTATGCGGTTGCAAAACGGTTTTTTAATGAATAATCAGCGGATTGTGTCATGCCACGTGGGGCTTGCTGAACATGTACGCCCAATATAAGTGCCGGCATCGCCGCCAGGCCGGCCGCAAAACCCAATGCGGTGCGACGTGCAATTTTTTTCTTTTCATCCGCCGTGTATGGATTCTTTTCTAATTGTTTATCCAGTTTGTCGTCCCCCTCGCTGTACAATATGCGTGGAGCTTCGTCTTCTAATTTGTTCAATAAGTTAGTTATGTTCTGTTTGTTCATTCGTGACTCCTTTAGGTTTCTGTCCCTGACACAGATATATATAGTACAAAAAAAATAAATGTCAAGTATTTGAGATAAAAAATAAAACACCATGCAAACCGCATGGTGCTTTTCGTTCGGTTCGCAAATATTAACGTTTGCTGAACTGGGTAGAACGACGTGCCTTGTGATGACCATAGTGTTTACGTTCAACAACACGGCTGTCGCGGGTCAAGAACCCAGCGGCCTTTAATGCTGGACGCAATTCTGGTTCAATCTTTTCCAGGGCCTTGGAAATACCGTGTTTAACGGCACCCGCCTGGCCAGACAGACCACCACCAATAACCATTGCGTGAATGTCATACGCGGTTTCGCGCTTTGTCACGTTGAACGGTTGGGCGATAATCATCTGCAACACAGGACGGCGGAAATATTTGTCAGCAGGTATTTCGTTGACAAAGATTTCGCCCTTGCCCGGAACCAGATACACACGTGCAACGGAATCTTTACGTTTGCCAGTTGCATATGTGGCACCGTTTAATTTTACAGTGGTCGTTGCAACAGTTGCTTTCTTGGCAACTGTTTTCTTTGCTGGGGCCGCTTTCTTAACTGTTTTTGCCGCTGTTGCGGTTTTCTTGGCTTCTGTCATTATTCGCCCCTTTTGTTTTTACGATTCAATTCGGCAAAGTTGATAACAACCGGTTTCTGGGCGGCGTGTTTGTGATCCGCGCCTGCATATACGTGCAGTTTGGTCAAACGCTGGTTCGCCAATGCAACGGCCGTACGACGACCCATCATGCGCTTTACCGCGTTGAAAACCAACTGTTCTGGTTTTTCGTCGCGCATCTGGTCCAGTGTGCGTTCTTTGGTGCTGCCGGTCCACAGGGAATGCCAAAAGAATTTGGTTTTATCTGCTTTCTTGCCAGACAGTGCAACCTTGTCCGCATTGATAATGATAACGTGGTCACCGCAATCCATGTTTGGTGTCCATGTTGGCTTGTTCTTGCCACGCAGGATGTTCGCGGTAAATGCCGCCAAGCGTCCCAGTGTGCAGTCAGTTGCGTCAATCAGATACCATTTGGCGTCCAATTCGCACTGTTTTAACGATTTTGTCGCTGCCATTTTTATGTTTCCTTAGGTTTTTACTAATTTAGCGCACGTATTATTACGCAATGCCCCAGAAATGTCAAGAAAAATCCGTATGGTATTATAATACCGCATGAGTTTGGTCGGTTAAAGCGAAAAAACGCCCCTTTGGGCGTTTTTTTACATTTCGTTCGGCACACGCAGTCCCATGACCCGTCATAGAAAAGCGGTTGATTACATTGGTAACACAACACGGACGCGTAATCCGCCCAGGTCGCTGTTTTCCAAGAACATTTGTCCACCATGGTTTTCAATTGCAGTTTGGGCGATGGACAACCCCAATCCTGTACCGCCGGTATCGCGCCCGCGGGCGTTATCCAGGCGAACAAACGGACGCATTGCGTCGGCCTTTTTATCATCTGGAATGCCGGGACCATCATCTTCTATGATGATTTCTACCTGGTCGGTGGTATCAATTTCTGTGATTCTAATCTTCTTTTTGGCATAGCGTGCGGCGTTTTCAATGATATTTCCAAATGCGCGCGCCAACGCCATTGGGCGGGCATAGAACTGGGCCGGCGCATCTGGGAACGATGTTTCAATCGTCTTTTTCGGCGCGGCATCACGTGCAATACGCAACAGCATGGCTGGTAATTCTGTCGCCTGCTCTATCTCTGGCATTTCACCACGTGCGAATGCCAGGTATCCATTCACCATTTCTGACATGCGGTCAATATCGCGAATCAAGTCTTCATTTTTCGCACTGCCCGTTTCCACTGCCAAACGCATGCGGGTCAATGGCGCCTTTAAGTCATGGCTGACCGCGTTCAGCATATCTGTACGTGTGCGGTTGTACCGGTTCAGGCGTTCTTTCATGGTAATCATTGCGATTGCCGCTTCGCGGATTTCCTTGGAACCCGATGGTTTAAATCCTGGCGCGTCCAGTCCGCGACCGAACCGACCGGCGGCCTTGGCAATGCGGCGGATACTGCGCGTGTGCAACACGATAAACGGCGATATCAGCAGCAGTACAATCAAGAACGAACCAAACAGCCACAGTGTGAACACCTCTGTACTGGTAGAATATACGCGATACAGTGATGTGCCAAATGTGGCAATCTGGTTGTCACGGGTCGGCACGTCAATGAATATCAGGCGCTTGCCCTTGTCAATATAAATGGTTGCTGGCCGGTTCAGGCGTTTGGACAATTCAGACGCCAGGTGCCCAGCCTCGCGCGAGGCGTTGTCGTTTTTCGCCGGCCGGTTCAGGTGCGGATTGACCGTCACATTAATGCCAATGTCGCGCGCGATTGTGTCCAATGCGTCCTTGTTCCCATTGTCCATAAAATTCATCATGGTTGTGATTTCGCCGGCCAGGCTGCGTGCCAATGTTGCATGTACACGATCCCAGTGGTTGCCAAAAAACACATTTGCCACAATAACCTGGGCCACAATCAGTGGAACGGTTATCATTAATATTGTGCGCCACAGAAAGCTGCGTGGTATAATTCTCATGCGTTATCACCATTGTTGTTTGCGGTTGGCGTATATATCAATTTATATCCGCGTCCGCGTATTGTTATTATATCCAGATTGGATAATACACCATTTAATTTTGTGCGCAAGCGTTTTGCAACCATTGGTGATGCCGGGGCAATATTTCCCATTGGTCGCGTCAGGTGGGTCAGCAATTTTTTCTCTTCGCCGGACAGCCCCAGTAATTTTTGCGTGCCATCCGTGGATACGAAAAATTCATTATCGGCCAGGGTCAGGCCATTTGGCATCGCCTGGGGGGTGACGCGCCCTGCCCGTGTTATGTTGCCCAGGCGTAAGATTAATTCACGCAATTGAAACGGTTTGGCCAGGTAATCATTCGCGCCCGCGTCCAGGCCGTCAATCGTATTTTCGGCGCCCGTCATCGCGGTCAGCATAATAACCGGGGTTGCGTCCCCACCGGCGCGCAATTGTTTCAGAAACGTTAACCCGTCCATCCCGACCATCATACGATCCAGAACAATGGCATCAACCGTCATACGTGCCAGTATTTCCATGCCGATTTCTGCGGATTCGGCCGTCAAAACATTGAAATCGTTATTCTGCAACCCGTGCGCCAGGGTTTGACGCAACATGTCGTCATCGTCAATAATCAGAACGGTTTTGTTCATTTACTTATTCATCGGTTCAACCGCGTATTCGCCCGGTTGGATTGTGCGCATTCTGTTGTTCGCGCCCGCCATATCTGATTCTTGGTTTACCGCGGCGCGGAACTGCATACCACTGGTTGCGAATTCGGTCTTGAACAACGCATATCCTGTGCCACCGCCGGTGGTTGGTCCCTGCATTCCCAGTGAATAATACCCACCCAAGATACCGTAATCCAGGTCAATGTAGTCAATACTGACTAACAGCGAAATATTAGACATGCCATCGCTGGTCATATTGCATGCAAATTCACGGTTTGACAATGTTGCCTGGGAATTAATTGGCACCATGATGTCCATAACGGTCGGTTCGCATTTGCGGTCAATCCCGTTGACCAAGAATTCATATGTCATACCGACAGTCGCCTTGGACAGACCGGTTGAAACATTTACCTGGGAAATCGTTGCCTTTGGTATTTTGACCAATGCGTTGGCAATTCCACTGCGTACCGGGAACGAAATGCCAGATTGCAGGCAATCACGTGAAAACGGATCCGCTTCGCATATATACAGGCGCGAATGCTCGTTCATCATGAACATGTTGGCCAGGCTGTTAAACAAAAATGTGCGTGTGATTTTTTCGTTCAGGCGTGTGCAACCAAAATTACGACACACAATCATCGGGCGGTCGGCAAAGATGACACCGGGGTGCGCCTGTTCTTCGGCGGCACGTGCATCAATAATATTTTGGTCATAGTCCAGGCTGTCCGCGCGTTCCATGAATTCTGTTTCTGGGATGAAATTTGGATCATCAGGATACGCATAGTACGACTGAACCGGGGTTTCAGTATAAACCGTCTGGAAATCGTCGTATACGATTTCAGTGTCATACGTGGTCGCCGCGTACGCGTTCATGGTCAATACAGATGCAATTGCTGCGCCAAAAATAAACTTCGCCATATCAAAGCCTTTCTTTCTCTTTTAATAAATCTTAAAACATTCGCGGGGGTTGTGTCAAAGCAAAAATATTTTTATTGAAAATTGATATCCGTTTGTTCTAACGTTATACATAATGATAGTATAAAAGGAAAGGTGGAAACATGGTAGATGTTATAATTTCTGGTGATGCCGGCAAATTACATGCGGTGTATCACAAGTCTGCAATTCCGTCCGCCCCGTTGGCGGTCGTTCTGTCGGGAAACCCGCGGCAAAAGTATCATATGAATGACCGTGTTTCGTATGCAATGTTTCGTGCATTTATGGATATCGGTTTTTCTGTGGTGCGTTTCAATTACCGTGGTGTCAATGATTCAGATGGTTCCATTGGTACAACCGCCGACAACATGTTGGATATCGCGACTGTGATTGACTGGATTCAGAATAAAAACGAAGACAGTGATAAAATTTGGCTGGCGGGTCACCAGTTGGGTGCCTGGTATGTGTTACAGGCAATGATGCGTCGGCCCGAGGTTTCAGGTTTCGCCCTGGTGTCCCCAGATGCATCTATCTCTGATTTTGCGTTCTTGTCACCACGCCCGAACCGTGGGCTGTTATTACAGGGTGCGGCAGAATCCGATGATGCGCGTGCATTTGCAACCCATCTGACCCAGGTGTTAAAGAAACAGGCACAAATTGACCTGGAAACAATCCGTGTTAAAAATGCCGATGCGAATTATTCTATGCCGGCCGACCTGCGCCAGATGTATAATGACTTAAAGGCCTATGTTGGACGCGAAAATTCCGAAGACAAGTTGTTGTAAAACCATGCAAGCAAATACAGAACGATTTTTAGATCCAAATATCCCAGACGAAATGGCGGCATCTATTCGGCCGCACGCGTTGGCGGACTTTATTGGCCATGACGCATTAAAACAGAATCTGTCGGTATTCATCAATGGGGCGCGTTCCCGTGGCGAAGCGATGGATCACGTGTTGCTGTACGGTCCCCCGGGATTGGGCAAGACGACATTGGCGCACATTGTGGCAAATGAACTGGGAACGAATTTCCGCGCGACATCGGCGCCCATGCTGACCAAGCAAGGCGATTTGGCGGCGATATTGACCGCGCTGGAACCGATGGACGTGCTGTTCATTGATGAAATCCACCGGTTGCCAACTGCAATAGAGGAAGTCTTGTATTCCGCAATGGAAGATTTCAAACTGGATATCATGTTGGGCGAAGGGCCATCTGCAAAAAGCGTGCGTATTGACCTGCCCCCGTTTACATTGGTTGGGGCAACAACGCGTACGGGATTGTTGTCAAACCCATTGCGTGACCGTTTTGGAATTGATTTGCGATTGACGTTCTATTCGCCGGATGATTTGGCCAAAATTATTATGCGCAGTGCGAATATCCTGGGGACACCAATTGATGCAGATGCGGCGTTGACCCTGGCGCGCAGTGCGCGTGGCACCCCGCGTATTGCAAACCGATTGCTGAAACGTGCGCGTGATTTTGCGGGCGCATTGGGACGTAATGAAATATCCCCAGACACAATCAAAACCACCCTGTTCCAGTTGCATATTGACGGGTGTGGATTGGATGAAATTGATCGCGAATACATGACGACAATCGTTCGGCATTATGCCGGTGGGCCGGTTGGGATTGAAAATCTGGCGGCGGCGTTGTCTGAACCGGCCGATACGATAGAGGATGTGATTGAACCATACTTGATGCAAATGGGTTTTGTTCAGCGCACGCCGCGCGGTCGCGTTATCACGGATGCAGGTTATAAACACCTGGGGTTGGAGAAGTAAGTTATGCCAAAAATTCATAAGTTTCCGTTCGCGATTGCATACGCGGACACGGACGCCGGTGGAATTGTATATCATGGCCGGTACATTGAAATTGCCGAACGCGCACGAATGAACTGGTTGCATGGTGTGGCGGCGGCCGGTGGTGACATCGGTTTTGTCATCCGTGAATTAAATATAAAGTATATTCGTCCGCTGAAACTGGGGGATGAATTGACGGTGGAATCCACAATCACGCATGTTGGGGCGGCGTCGCTGTCGCTGGAACAAAAGTTCGTGCGTGACGGCGAGATTTATGCTATACTGAACGGTACGGCGGCATACATTGGCGGTGACATGCATCCCAAGCGTATCCCCGACCAGATTTTGCAAAAAATAACGGATTAATAAAAGGAAAGGAAAATGGAAACGACAAGCAGTTTTTCACTGGCAAACCTGTTCACGGGCGATTTGATGACATTGTTTATATCGGTCGTTCTGGTCATTGGCAGTATTCTGTCATGGGCAATCATTATTGAAAAAATCCGCATGTGGCATTACACAAAGCGGAACCCGGTTAAAATCAAACCCACAGACAACCTGGATTTGATTGTTGACCGCCTGACCCGACCATTTGAACGCAACCTGTGGTTTTTGTCCATGGTGTCGTATGTTGCGCCGTTTATCGGTCTGTTTGGCACGATTTGGGGTGTTATGGATTCGTTTTCGTCCATTGGCGTGAACCAGTCTGTATCCATCGGCGTTGTTGCACCGGGTTTGGCAACCGCATTGGGAACCACGGCATTGGGGCTGATTGCGGCGGTGCCTGCGGCGATTGCATACCAGTATTTTATTAAACGTGCCGACGATTTGTACGACACATTGGATGACACACGCCGCGAAATGCAGGCCACACGTAAATAAGGGGTTTGCAATGTCGCGCAGAAGACAAAGAAATTCAGACGCCGCGATTTCACTGACGCCGATGATTGATATTATGACGGTGTTGCTGGCGGTGTTTATGGTAACAACGCCCATGATGACCACCGGCATTGATTTGGATTTGCCGGCGGCGGGGCACACAACCCTGACGGGAAATGACCACGCGATTCAAATCAGTGTGGATGCGGCGGGGCGTTATTACATTGGTGAAATGCAGTTGACGCGTGACGATGTGGTAAAGCGTGCAATCGCGATGCGCGGTGAAAATCCCCAGTTAACAATTATGATAAACGGTGATCGGCGCGCGGATTATGGTGCGGTCATGTCGGTTATGGGAAAATTAAAGGATGCCGGATTCCAGCGTGTTGGTCTGCGCACCCAGATGGACAGATAGCGGTTCAATGTTCAAGTCATGAAATTGAAATTTGATATTTTTAAGTCTGAAAATATGTTGATGTCCGTGATGGGGCACATGGTTGTGCTGGCGGTGATGGTAACATCGTTTGCCGTATTTACCGAACGGGCAAAGTTGGTTGCGCCCGACCGGATTCAGATTTATGAAATTGACCTGGATGCGGTGCGTGTTTCGGGTGATGAAACCCGCCTGCATAACGTGAATGCGGATACGGCACCAACGCCCGATGCGCCCGCGCCAAAACCAGAACCCAAACCAGAACCTGTGCCGGCGCCTGTACCGGATGCCACGCCATTGGAAACACCATCACTGGTGGATGTCCCGGATGAAAAACCGGAACCGAAACCAGAACCCCAAAAATCAGACACAAAAAATCCGGATGATTCACCCGCCCCGCGTAAAAAGACCGTAATCCGTGTCAATCGCGAGGTTGTATCCCTGGATCGTACCCTGACGATATCGGTGGTGGACGCGTTGCGTGTGGCGATGACGCGTTGCTGGGCGATTGATACGTCGCGGCCGGGCCTGGATAATATCCGCGCGGTTGCGCACCTGACCATGCGGCGCAATGGCACTGTGCGTGATGTATGGTTTGAATCTGCGGCGCGCGCCGACAGTGACCCTGCATTTGCGTACGTTCTGGATACAATTCGCAACGCGATAAACACGTGCCAGCCATTTCGTATGTTGCCCACCGGCGAATATGCCAAGTGGGAAAAGATTCAGTTAACCTTTTACCCGACCCAGGGCAAGGTTATGTAAAAACACCCCCACTGGGGCGTTTTTTTTAAAGAGAGCAGAGAGCAATGAAGTGCGCCATCGGCGCACTTGTTTTTTACCGTTGCGGGCTAAGTTCCCCTCCGCCGGGGGCGTTTTCTCGCCCAACAAAAAACCGCCCGTGTGGGCGGTTTTCAGACGCGCGATAAGCCGGATTCTGTACTGCCCCCGGGTCGTCATACAACCACCCAGGGGTAGCGAGCATAATCAGTCTGCACCCAATGTTACCACTGGGCATCATGCCTTCTACCCGCCCCCATCCTTGGGACCTGTCATCGGGGGCCTATTTGAAGTTGCTGCGCACAGAGATTGCCCGTTTCACCCTAATTTAATAGTTTCGTCACTGTTGCTCTAGTCGTCAGATTGCTCTGCTCGGTCATTAGCCGATGTGCTGTCCCATGCAGTCCGGACTTTCCTCCGCCCGCCGTGGTGGCGAACGGCTATGCTCTGCGCGTCTGTTGTGGGCGATTTTATCACGAATTTCGCAATTTTCAACGAAAAATAGATAATAGAGAGCAAATCTCTCATTACTCGTCATACCGGCGAAGGCCGGTATCCATTGCCCCGCAGGGACAAATATCGCGAGCAACGCGAGCGCCATCTATTATCTATGCTCTATTATCTCTGCTCTTTTTATATATAAATCATTTTTTCTCTTGCAGTGGTTGCGGTATTTTTTCTATGATTAATTACAAAAGAGAAAAAGAAGTGGGAAGAATGTCAAGAATTCTGCGTTTTTTTGTATTTATCGTAACTGTATTTTATGCCGGAAATTCGCTGGCTGCGGGCTATACGTGCAGCACGGATCGCCTGTACACCAGCTGTGCCAGCGGGTACTATCTGTCCAATTGCGGCAGTTCAACGTCCGGTTGGACGGGTCAAACCATTTCTGAATCCAGCATTAAAACCGCCAATTCGTGCGTCAAGGGTACAAACACCGCGTACACGTACGCGGGTGGCGCCGTGTGTCCAAAGGCCACCAGTACCAGCAGCAGTGGGTATTCATGTCCAACGTACAAGAAATACACCAGTTGTAACGCCGGATATTACCCATCGGCATGCGGCACAGATAAGACCAAATGGACCGGCCAAACAATCGCCGCATCCGAAATGGTGGCGGGCAATTCCTGTATCAAGGGTACAGACAGTGGTTATACATACCAGGCCACCGCAGGCACCGTGTGTCCAAAGAAGGCCGGAATTACCGTAACATGCGCAGCCGGTCAGTATATTCCACGGGGCAAAACAACATGCGAAACGTGTCCAGCGGACAGTTTCTGTAGCAGCGGGACATACACAATACCAGCCAGTGGCGCGACATCGCCCATGGGACTCCGTAGCTGTCTGGATGAAACACAGTGGCAGTGGGAAGACTATCATTCTGATGATGGCGATGATTTGATTGATGATATGTTTTACAGCAACAGTGATGCGGGCAGTACGACGATTGGTCAGTGTTATCTGACATTGATGCCAGGGGCTGCGGTTTATACCCAGGGTGGCAGTTTGGTTGTGTGTCGTGCGGGTGATTACTGTAACGTAGATGGCGAAAGAATTTACTTCAATTCGGACGAACATCCAAATACCGGTGGTGCCACAGCGTGTGCCCAGGGGTCATACAGTGCGGCGGGGGCATCCGCGTGTACCGCGTGTCAAAATGGCACAACAACATCCGGCACGGGCAGCACATCATGTGGTGTATCCTGTACGGGTTTTGCTGGTACTGCCACCTGGGCAACTGCGACCTGGAACAGTGATAACACGGTTACGAACCGATGTGCTGCTGCAAGCTGTGACGAGAATTATACCCTGAATGAACGTGGTTACTGTGAAGGAAAAACCTATAAAATTACATACATTGTGGTTAACAATACGCCGGTTGATCCGAACAACCTGCCAGGTGATGCGAATGTGGAATCTGGACAATTTGAATACATGTATGACCCACGTAGTGACGGTGAAAGATTACCGCATTATGGTGATCTGATTGGTGAAGCTGCGTTGAGGGAACTGGGAAGAAATAATCTGTCATATGCAGATGGATACACATGGTGCCCGTCTGATAAATGGGACCCGCTCCGTGGGTGTAGTGAATCTATTACAAATATACCGGCGGGCACGAGTGGCAATATCACATTGTATGCAATATGGACCTATCATGTGTATCAAGCTGAGTTGAATCTGGGTAGTGGTATTTTAGGCTTGGGCAATACTACGCCATCAAGCGGTGTGGTTACTATAGAAGAACTCTATGGTATGACATGGGCTGACCCGAGTACAGGCACGGAGATTGCGTCGGTTGAGATTCCGTTTAATTATGGGGTCTTTGACGGATATTATACTGCGCAAACCGGTGGTGATCAGATTATCCCGGCGACGGGTGTGTTGCCAGTACCAACAACATTGAACATTGACAATACAACAGATGAGACAATGCCGTTATATGCCCAATACACGGAACCGACATGCCGTGTTGAGCATGGTCGTGGTGATATGACCAATGGATGTTCCGAGGTCAGACCATTACACACAAATGCGGATAAGTTTGACAACATGTTGCAAGTATATGTTGATTGCGAGACTGGGTATTCTGGAGCAGATGGCGATGACTATCTAACAATTGATGCGACGACGGTTGGTCAGACGGTATTTACCGGCGCGTGTTTGGCACGTACCGCAACGGTATCATTCAATGCAAACAGTGGTACCGGTGGCCAGACGGCAACCGTCACCGCGACATATGATGCGGCGATGCCGACAATCAGCACCACCGCCCCAACCCGCGCAGGATATACATTTATGGGTTGGTACGATAATGCGGACTATACCAAGGGCGCGCAGTACTATACCGCCGCGGGCGCATCCGCACGCACATGGAACAAAACCGCAAATACAACATTGTACGCGGGGTGGAAAGCTGACACGTATACGATTACGTATAACCTGAACGGCGGTACGAATGCGACGGCAAATCCGGCCACATACAATATTGAAACCGCGACCATAACGCTGGGGACGCCGACCAAGACCGGATATACGTTCGGTGGATGGTACACGGAATCCGCATTCACCAACAAAGTGACCCAGATTGCCAAGGGCAGTACCGGTAACAAGACGTTTTATGCCAAATGGACCGCGATACCGTATACAATTACGTATAACCTGGATGGTGG
This sequence comes from uncultured Alphaproteobacteria bacterium, assembly GCA_934230415.1. Classification (GTDB taxonomy): domain Bacteria; phylum Pseudomonadota; class Alphaproteobacteria; order Rs-D84; family Rs-D84; genus Enterousia. The sequence goes on from CAKQEW010000005.1 coordinate 42,369, forward strand.
TACGAATGCGACGGCAAATCCGGCCACATACAATATTGAAACCGCGACCATAACGCTGGGGACGCCGACCAAGACCGGATATACGTTCGGTGGATGGTACACTGAATCCGCGTTCACCAACAAAGTGACCCAGATTGCCAAGGGCAGTACCGGTAACAAGACGTTTTATGCCAAATGGACCGCGAAAATCATACCGGTGACATTGCGCAGCTATGACGACACAACCACGCACCAGACGGTTTACCTGAAATACGACACCGGTTGGTTCAGTGACGCCGCCGCAACCACGGCAATCACCACGATTACAAAGCCGACACGTTCGGGATATACATTCCGTGGATATTCTATGGAAAAGAGGGGTGACCAGACCGCCAACTTGAGTGATGTTGCTCCAGTGGCTTGGGTTGTCCGTTATGATGCCAAATTATTGCCGGGTGCAACCGCATTCAGTGATGCAACAACATTATATGCCGCGTGGATACGTGACTGTGTTCAGCCATCCAATGGATCGTGCACTATGACCATAAATGCGAGTAATAATTTTGGTCAGTACACCACAAAGTGTAATGATAATTACACGATGGCCAGTGGCAATGGCACATACAACCCGGTCTGCAGCGGGAACATCTATGCGATTACACTGAATGCGACCCAGAATGGCGGTACCGGTGGTACATCGGCGATTTACCAGGTATATGGAACCCAGTGGACCAGCGACAACACCGGCGCAACCAAAATCACGTCTGTCACCATGCCGACCAAGGCGAACAATGTCTTTAACGGATATTATTCGGCGGCAACGGGCGGAACCCAGTACATCACAAACGCTGGCGCAATCAGCGCAGGCAACAAGACATTTACCGCCGATACGACGATATATGCCCAGTACAGCGCGGCCAGCTGTAACGTAACCCATGGTTCGGCCACGATGACGATTTCTGGGAACCGGGTGTCTTGCGCGGTTACATGTAACACCGGGTACAGCAAATCTGGTGGCACAGATACCACCGCAACATTCACAACCACGGGCGCGGTTGGCGCGGCCACGGTGTCGGCGTCGTGCGTGGCGCGTACCGCAACAGTGTCGTTCAATGCAAACAGTGGTACCGGTGGCCAGACGGCAACCGTCACCGCGACATATGATGCGGCGATGCCGACAATCAGCACCACCGCCCCAACCCGCACCGGATATACATTTATGGGTTGGTATGATAATGCGGACTATACCAAGGGCACGCAGTATTATACCGCCGCGGGCGCATCCGCACGCACATGGAACAAAACCGCAAACACGACCCTGTACGCCGGTTGGAAAATAAATTCGTATACATGTGCCGCGGGCCAGTACCTGAAGGCCGGCGCCACATCGTGCGCCGCGTGTACCGCGGGTAACAAGTGTGCGGGTGGTTCATACACATTTAATACGTCGGCCGACCAAGGATTAGTGGCTTGCAGCGGCGCGACAGAATACCAGGATGCAACGGGTCAATCATCGTGCAAAACGCCAAGTAACGGTCACTACAAGAAAGACAACACATCACAGCAGGTTTGTGGTGCGGGATATTTCTGTGCGGCCGGTGTGCGTGAAGCCTGTCCGGAAAAGTATGTCAATGGTTCGGCAACCGCCGGCGCGAAATCCGAATGTGCGATAAAGACGGAGGCGGGTAAGTATATCGCCACGGTCAACAGTGCCACCCAGACACCATGTCCGGCAACAAAATACTGTGAATCCGAACTGGTTTATTATGGCAAAAAGAATGAACCAACGGCATGTCCGGCGGCGGATTCCACAACGGCGCGTACAACGTATCCGGATGATTACCTGAACCCAACGATGACGTCATTTAATCTCCAGACTTGGTCAACAGGACTGAAGTCCAAGTCAGAATGCCAGGCAAATTATCAGTTTGATAATGCCGCAGGTCATTTCGTAGTGGAAAGTGTACTGTTTAACACATCCAGTGGCAAGTATGATGTTGGTGGAAGCAAGTATTATAACAAATTGAACGCGGGTTGGTATCTGACCGACCGACATTCGGACACATATTGCGATGTTACAACACGTACTATGATTTATAAAAACGCTGTTGCATGTCCAGCGGGCAGTTATTGCCCGGGATACAATAGTATGCCATTATGCTCAACCGGGACATATGAAACGGAAATGGGTAAATTCGGGTGCGGCGACGTGTATCCGAACAGTCCGGCCAAATCCGGTGCCCAAACGGCATGTTACCTGACCACGACGCCGGGTAAGTACGTAAAGACCGCAAACAGCGACCAGGTCAGATGTGAACTGGGCGACTGGTGCCGGGGCAGTGTCCAGGTGAACTATGGCTCCATCGGTGGTAACAGTCACTGCAGCAGCCTGACGGGCGTATCGGTCACGGGTGGAACATATACATCTGCTGCGGGTTCATCTGCGAACACAGCGTGTAAGTACACAGCGCCAAACAAGACCATAACGGGATGCAAGACCGTTACGACTAATACAGTTACATACAATGGTACAGCGTGGCCTGCGACGACCTATGGCGTGACTGCGAATGGCGGTTACATCATTAGCGGCAACAATACCGCCACGGCAACGTGTAGCCGGTGTGATGGTGCGGTATGGTCAGCTGGTGGCACGGCGACATCGTGCACACCGTGCCCGGCCCAGACATCTGGCTGGACACGTGGTACGGGTAATGGATGGAATGCGGTGACCCAATGTTACCAGACCAAAGAAGTTGGTGGTGATTGCAGTGCCGGTGTTCTGAAACAAAACGCAACCAGCACGACCGCGTGGGGCGCCAGCACCATCAGCACACCGTTACAGGCGAACCCGGGATCCATTGTGGAGGGTCAGCGCTGTAAACAATGTTTGGCCGGTACGTTCAGCGCGGGTGGCACCGCCACATCGTGCAGCGCATGCAGCGGCAGCACACAGTTCAGCGCGGCGAACGCGTCACAGTGCAGCACGGTTCGGGCGGGTTACTATACCACCGGTTGCAACAGCAGTGGCAACCAGTGCACCGGCCAATCCCAGTGTACCAGTGGCACATGGTGCGCGTCCGGTGTCCAGAACCAGTGCAGCAGCCTGACCGGTGTGTCGGTCACGGGTGGTAAGTATACATCGGCCGCGGGTGCAACAGCGAACACGGCGTGTAAATACACCGCACCGAACAAGACGATTGACGGATGCAAAACGGTTACAACAAACACTGTGACGTACACGGGCACCGCATGGCCGGCAACGACATATGGCGTGACCGCAAATGGTGGCCACATCATCAGTGGTAACAATACCGCGGCCGCAACATGCAGCATGTGCACAGGTGCAAAGTATAGCGCGGGTGGCGCGGCAACATCGTGCACACCGTGCCCAGCGGCGGACAATGGGTGGACGGCGGCTGCACCAAACGCCAGCATCACATACGCGGCATGCTATGAATATCAGACGCCGGCAAACTGTGCCAGCGGGCGTGTAAAACGTGCGGCAGCCAGTGCCAGTGGGTACAGCGCCACGATTGAATTGGTGGATACACTGAAATCCAACCCGGGTCATTATGCGGGCACTACGGCAATATCGTGCACACCGTGCCCAATTGGGTCATATTGCCCGGCATCGGCAACCACACCGACGACATGTGCAAACTGGACATATGCGTCCAAGACGGGAATGTCATCGTGCACGGCGTGCCCCGCCCTGACCAGTGGCTGGACCAAGGCGAATTCAACCGGCACGGGATGGAAAGCACACACCAGCTGTGTCCAAATTAGCCCGACAGTGAAAAATTGTGATGTTGGTGACCTGAAACAGGTGGCGGCGTCCGATGGCGCAACCACATGGGGCGCGTCCAGTGTCAACACCGCGTTGAGTGCGCAGCCGGGTGCATTTGTTGATAAAACAGCATGTACGCTCTGCACAGGTGCGAATTATAGTGCGGGTGGTACGGTACAATCGTGCACACCGTGCCCAAGTATTTATACATCTGATACGACCAATGGTAAATCGGTTGCGACACAATGTCGTGTGACGACGGGCAACGGTTATTATGTCAAGGCCGCCGGGGATGCCACACTGACCCAGTGCGAGAATACCGGGTTCTATTGCCCATCGGCCAGTGTTGCATATGGCAGTGCGAACGAGCATCAGGCATGTCCAACGCCAGCAGACCACAAAATGGCGGTTGCGGATATCCCGTCCGAATATTATACGTCTGCGATTGCGGCTACGGGTATTAATACGCCAGCGGGACGTTGGAGTATTTCACAGTGCCAAGTAATCAATACTTACGAGGGGACGCGTGGCAGACTGTATGATTACCGCACGTATAATACCACCAGTGAACGGTACGATATCAAGAGTCGTAGTGTCCTGTGGCACGTGGCGAAACCGGGTTATTATCTGACCGGGACAAAGACAGGATGCGGTACATACGCATACTATGCCGAGGCCAAAGAGTGCGAGAAAAATTCGTTCTGTCCGGGTAAGGGGCCAACCGTCTGCAACGCCAGCAACAAGGCAGAGGTTCAGGTTGATAATTTCGGTATGGAATCGTGCAGTACGCTGGACAGTGGCAAGTATGCGACATCCGATGGTGGCGCCGCCGCAAACTCATCCGCCGCATGTTATCTGATGACAACAAGCTCAAACTTTGTCAAGACAGCAGGCGAACCAGAAGTCGCGTGCGAGGCAAATGGATATTGCCCAGGTAATATAAGAGTATATTACGGATCAACCGGCGGGCGGAACACATGCCCAACGAAATATCCATTGGCGGCGGCCAGCTCTAACAGTGACCTGGATTGCTATGTTACAACCGCGGCGGGGAAATATGTCGCAACGGTTGGCGCGGGTCAAGTGAACTGTGCGGGTACAGGTTACTATTGCCCAGGTGGTACTAACGTGTATTCGGGTGCGTATGGTTCACGTCTGACCACGGGTGGACGCAACCAGTGCCCAGCGGGATACCGTGACCTGGTGGCAACGTCGTCTGTGACCAAGGAGGCCCAGTGCACCATGAACGTTGCGGGTGGTAAATATGTCGCCACGGCCAAGGAATCGGCGGCCAGTGGTACATGTGCGGCGGGATATGCCCGTGCGGCACACACCGTAACATACGGCAACACATCGTCATGCACGGCGTGTACGGGTGCAACATATGCCGATGCGACCGGTATGGCGGCATGTACCGCATGCCCAACCGCCAAGACATATGCGTCTGCGGTGACGGGATATGCCTATTGGAACACAGGCAAGGATGGCGATCATACAATCAGCACTGGTTGCTATGCGAACTTCAGTGCGTCTACGTTGGATAACGGCAGTATGACGTCATCGCATTGTTACCTGGGTACAGACGGTGATTATGGTAACACCGTTGGCAAGGCCGGCTGTTGGGTAAATGTCAGCGATCTGAAATGTAATGCCGGTTATTACAACTATGCCGCCAATACTGGGTCTACTCAGCCTGGGTATAAATCGCGTACGGAATTATTAGCGAATGCTTGCGTTGATGTGGGTGATGGATACTGGTCGGCGGCGGATGTCCTGACGCGAAATCAGTGCCCGGTGGACAATGGATACAACCACAGTGCGGCGCCACGCAGCAGCCAGGATAACTGTTACCTGACGACAACCGCGGGCAATTATGTCAAGACCGCGGGCGCGGGCCAGACACAGTGCGAGGCCGGATACTATTGCCCGGGTAATACAAATGTGTATTACAGTGGTACAACCCCAACAACGGGTGGCCGCAATGCCGCAACGCCGGGACACTTTGTGGCGAACGCGGGCGCATCCGCCCAGGTTGCATGTGCGGTTGGCTCTTATACCAGCGCCGCCGCCCAAACCGCCTGTATCGCGTGTGGATCTGGCACGGGTATTGATGAACACTGGGGAATGACAACCACTGGTGTTGGTCAGACCAGCTGTAATGCCGAATGTCCAGATACAGAAAATGGTATCAAGGGCTGGAGAAACCCGGTTTGGAACAAGAATAACACTGTGACCGACCTGTGTGTGCCGAATTCGTGTGTGGGTGATCACTATCTGGATACCGACACGAATACATGTCCACGTTGCGACAGTTTCGCAAACGGTCTGTATCCGCACAGCCCGTCCAATGGCACAACCGGTGGACGTGAGGCGTGTTTCGCACGGCGTTCAGAACTGAATGGGTATCACATCGCCTATAACTATGACGAAGTGGCAACTGCATGCCAGCCGGGATCATACTCTTACTATGTGTATGACGAAAATAATGGTGGTTCGGTTGTGCACTATGGTGAAAGCTATAACTGCACCAAGTGCGGCGGAAACACTTATTCGGACAAGGAGGCGGCAACAGAATGCACACCGTGTCTGGATAATTATGTAATCACGTCGGGCAATTCACATGATACGGCGTTGATGTGTGAACTGGCGTGTCCGGGTGGTTCGTATGTTCCGTATGCAAACAGCACGACATGTGCCAATGTTGGCGTGGGATATTGGGTCAGTGCAAACACAACGCCACAAGGCGAAGTTGGTAAACGATATGCATGCCCGGCCGGAATGACGACGATTGGTTATGGCCTGGGCGCGGACGAGGCTGGTGACTGTGGGCGTATCCTGCATGTGGGTGATAACAAGTTGTACCTGCGCAGCGATAAAAAGACCACGCCGTCGCTGAATGTCCTGGTTGATGGCACAAAGTTCTATGGCAATATGTCAACTGAAAGCAAGACGTTGACCAGTGGTGTAGACGAGTCGTTGCGTATCAAGAATGGTGACACAACGTATTCAGTATATGATGATATGGTTGATTATAAATCGTCATCGGGTTCTGCGACAAAACTGAATCCGACCATTAATTCAACCAGTATCGTGCCGGCGAATATCAGTGCGTCTGCGGGTGTGACGAATTGGTCCGCGGTATTCAGCTATGGCACGTTGAGTGGAATATCCGCATGTACCGCGGACGCTGGATCTAGGTTTAATGTTGATGAAACCAAGAATTTTGCAGCTGGTGGCAGTGGTAGCCAGTGTTGGTGCAAGATGACGTCACCTGCAACATCGGGATGGGTGTACATTACCAGTTTAGGTAGCACATGTAACAACAAGTGTGCGTATATCTGTGCCCAAAATATTGGCTCAAACAGAAACGCACCAACTACACGAACAAACATGTTCAGCAGTGCGGGCGTGTTATAGAAATCGGGGTTTATCCCCGATTTTTTTATGTTGTCCCTGCAGGGACCAAATCGTCATTCCTGCGCAGGCAGGGATAGGGTCTATGCAGTGCGAGCGAATGCGAACCAAATACAAAACATTGCGGGCTCTCAAGACCACCCCGGTGCTTCGCACCACCCCTCCACACACACGCACGGGGAATAAAAAACGCCACGATGGTGGCGTTGGTGTTATTTGCTGAGTTCGCGCAGGCGTTGAATCGCCAGCAACAGGAATGAATTTGCGGCTTCTTGGACGGCGGTGGCGGCAAACTTAAAATTGCCCGAAACCAGCCACCCAACACTGGGTAAATTTAATTCCCCTGTGTATATGTTGCGCCATACCAGCGTGCCGGCAACTGTTTTGCCGTCGCGAACATATTTTGGGTTTTGAATTGCACGACCAATTTCTGGCATAAAATATGGCTCTGTTTGCATGACAGCCATGGCGACCAAATCACAGTTTCTCATGTGAATCCCTGGGTAAATGGTCGTGTTTTGGTGCAATACTTGGGCGCGCACGGTATCGATTTCTTGCTGTTGTGGGATGCCGGTGTTGTTCAGTGTGTTGGTGTTCCAACATTCTAAATCATAGTTGTAATAAATCAGCCCTGAATGGTTCGCGCCGAATAATTGCTGCATTTCTGCGTCTGTTAATTTTTTTACCATTTTGTTTCCTGTTTTTTTGTGATTATAGGACTGAAATACAGTTTGTCAAGCACGTGCGATTTTTAGAGAATAGATAATAGATGCGCGCCGAATGGCGCGGTTTTTTTCTATTGCCTAGATTCCGTGGTCGAACCACGGAATGACATAATTTATTATTACTGCCCTGCCCGCGTCGGAATCAGCGTTTTTCGCCACTGTGACGGGCCGCCGACAATGCCGTGCGTAATGATTGGGACGCAATCTGGCGAATTTTTGGCGCAAACGTGCGCATGTTCATTGCGTCGGCAACACTGTCGGCGAAAATCTGGGCAATGTATTCCAATTGCGTTGGTGCAATCACGAAAACGTCGCTGGTTATGTTTGATGTGCTTAATTTCTGAACTGGCTCACGCATAATTAATCCCCCCTGACCCGTCGGCTGGCAATGGTTTTTCAGGAAAAAATCCCTGCCACCACTTGTTTGTTTTCTTGTTTGCATTATATCATAAAGTATCTTGACCGCAAGGTGCAAAATTGCTATAAATCTGGGGAAAAAGACAAGGAAAAGTTATGTTAAAAAATATTATTACAAAAGTGTTGGGTTCGGCGAACGATCGTTTGGTGAAATCTTATGATAAAACAGTGTCGCTGATTAATGATTTGGAACCAAAATATCATGCAATGACCGATGACCAATTGCGCGAACAAACGCAAAACCTGCGCGCGCGTCTGCAGGCGGGCGAAAAAGAAAAAAATATTTTGCCAGACGCGTTTGCCCTGGTGCGCGAGGCATCTGTGCGTACAATCGGCCTGCGTCACTTTAATGTCCAGATTATTGGCGGTATGGTTCTGACCGGCGGTCAAATTGCAGAAATGAAGACCGGTGAAGGTAAAACATTGGTCGCGACGTTGGCGTTATTCTTAAAGGCGCTGCATGGGCGTGGGGCGCACCTGATTACGGTGAACGATTATTTGGCGTCGCGTGACGCGGCCTGGATGGGCCAGGTTTATCGTTTCTTGGGCCTGACAATTGGCACGATTCAGCATGATATGACCGATGACGAACGCCGTGCGGCGTATGCGTGCGATATTACGTATGTGACCAATTCTGAATTGGGTTTTGATTACCTGCGCGATAATATGAAATTTTCCAAGGCGCAACAGGTTCTGCGCCCGCTGTATTTCGCCATTGTTGACGAAGTGGACAGTATTTTGATTGACGAGGCACGTACCCCGTTGATTATTTCGGGCCCGGCCGAGGATACCAGCGAACTGTACGCCCAGGTTGATGCGGTGGTTGCGAAATTAAATCCATCTGATTATAAAAAGGATGAAAAAGATCGCCATGTTACCCTGACGGAATCGGGGGTGGATACAATTACGCGTATGCTGAAAGACGCCGGGTTGTTGGTTGGCGATAATTTGTATGCGTCTGAAAATGCCGCGTTGGTTATGCATATTCAGCAATCGCTGTTGGCGCACCATTTGTACCAGAAAAACGTGAACTATGTCGTGCGCGATGGCGAGATTCTGATTGTTGATGAATTTACCGGTCGTGTTATGACCGGCCGTCGCTTTGGCAAGGGATTGCACCAGGCGATAGAGGCCAAAGAACATGTTCAGGTTCAGCCAGAAAATCAGACAGTATCCAGCATTTCATACCAGAATCTGTTTCGGTTGTATGAAACGTTGTCAGGTATGACGGGTACCGCCATGACCGAGGCCGCTGAATTTGAGGAAATTTATAAATTGCGTGTGGTTTCTATTCCGACAAATCGCCCGGTTGCGCGTATTGATCATCATGATGAAATCTATCGCAACAAGGATGAAAAATACGATGCGATTATCAAACAGATTCAGGATTGTATGAACAGAAAGCAGCCTGTGTTGGTTGGCACTGTGTCAATTGAAAAGTCCGAAGAACTGGCGGCGATTGTGCGCAAGAAGTTGGGTATTAATCCGGCGGTTCTGAATGCAAAACACCACGAATCTGAAGCAAAAATCGTGGCCCAGGCGGGTGCGCCGGGTGCCGTTACAATCGCAACGAATATGGCGGGGCGTGGGACGGACATTAAACTGGGTGGTAATGCCGAAGACTTAATTGCCGACCTGGATGAAAACGCACCAGATTACGCGGATAAAAAGAAGGAAATCTATGACCGCATTGAACAGAATAAAAAGATTGTTCTGGACGCGGGTGGTCTGTATGTGATTGGTACCGAACGCCATGAATCCCGCCGTATTGATAACCAGTTGCGCGGGCGCAGTGGCCGCCAGGGTGACCCAGGCGATTCTAAATTCTTTTTGGCGTTGGATGACGATTTGATGCGCATCTTTGGGGCGGCACGCTTGAACGGTATGCTGACAACACTGGGGTTAAAACCAGGCGAAGCGATTACGCATCCGTGGATAACCAAGGCGCTGGAAAAGGCCCAGAAGCGCGTAGAAGCCCGCTATTTTGAAGCGCGTAAAGAATTGCTGAAATACGACAATGTCATGAACGAACAGCGTGGCGTTGTGTACAAGCAGCGCGATGATCTGATGACCAGTGAAGACCTGGCGCCATTGGCACGTGAAATGATTGGTGATGTTGTGGAAATCATCTGTGAAAACAACATACCGGAAAAATCGCACCCGATGGATTGGAATACGACCGGCATTCACGATGCGATGTTGCGTGCGTTTGCGTTGGATATCACAGACATTGAAAAATGGAAAACTGATGAAAACATCACCGAACGTCGTGCGTACGAAACGTTGTACAACCTGGCGATGCGTCGTTATGATGCCCAGGCGCAAAAGTATGGCCCAGAACTGATGCAGATGGCATCGCGCCAGATGATGCTGGGCGCGTTGGATGCGGTGTGGAAACGCCACCTGCAACAGATGGATTATTTGCAGACGGCGATTGGCCTGCGCGGGTATGCCCAGAAAAATCCGTTATATGAATACAAGCGCGAGGCATTGGAATTGTTCAAAAACACAATTAACAATTTCAAACTGATGTCTGTATCATATATTTCACGCATGGAACTGACGCGCGCCGATGTTGACGCCACAGAACAACAACGTGCACAACACGACGCGGCATTGAACCAGGCATCCGGTATGGATGCACGGCGTAATGCACCATGCCCATGTGGTTCGGGATTAAAGTACAAACACTGTTGTGGAAAACTGCATTAAAAAAACGGGGCAAATGCCCCGTTTTTTATGACAGAAATACGAGCAAATTCCTGTCAACAGAAAAATCTGCATTTTTATAAATATCTGGTTGCGATTGGTTTGCGATTTTTGCTATTGTTCTGGCATGGAAAATCAATTCGTTCATTTACACACGCATACGCGACTGTCCATCGGAATCGGCACGATTCAGGTGAAGCAAATCCCGGCATTATGCATTGGTGCGGGGATGACGGCATGTGCGTTGACAGATACGAATCTGATGTCGGGATGTGCCGAATTTTCCGACGTTATGCCATCCAAACAGGTACAGCCGATTATTGGTATTGAAATATCACTGAATCATCATACGGTTGATCCAAAGATTCTGCGTGCGTCGTCACTGTCGCGGATTGTATTGTTGGCGCAAAATCATGATGGGTATTTAAACCTGTGCGAACTCAGTCGTATTATGTACATGCGTGGCGAAAACCATCACCTGGGGCCGTATATTACGTTTGATGAATTGGCGTCGCATGCGGATGGTGTTATATGTCTGTCGGGTGCGCATTTGGGGCCGATTGGTATGGCGATTTTAAATAACCAGAATGCCCAGGCGCGCGAATATGCCGCGCATTTTCAAACAATATTTGGCGACCGGTTTTATATGGAAATTCAGCGTCACGGTCTGGCCGATGAAATTAAAACAGAACCAGAATTTTTACACATTGCGCGTGAATTAAATATCCCGATTGTCGCAACAAATGATGTAATGTTTGCATCCCCATCGGATTACGAGGCCGAAGATGCCCTGTCCTGTGTTCTGGGCCAGACCAAGGTGATTGATCCAGACCGCCCACGCAAATCGTCGGAACAGTATTTCAAATCACCAGACGAAATGGCGGAATTATTCTCTGATTTGCCAGAGGCAATTGCCAACACAGTTGAAATTGCACGTCGTTGTGGATTTATGGTCAATGTTCATGAACGCCCGCTGTTGCCACGATTTGGTGATGATTTGGAAAACGAATGCCAGATGCTGCGTGAACATACTATGTCGGGGTTGCGCGCCCGTATGCAGGAACAAGGAATCACAGACACCAAACCATATTTTGACCAGGCCGAATTTGAACTGGACGTCATCATTAACATGGGATTTCCAGGGTACTTTCTGATTGTTGCAGACTATATTGATTGGTGCCGCAAAAATGATGTATTAACCGGGCCTGGTCGTGGTTCTGGGGCGGGTTCCATCGTGGCGTGGGCACTGGGGATTACGCATGTTAATCCATTAAAGTACGGATTGCTGTTTGAACGTTTCTTGAATCCAGATCGTATTTCAATGCCCGATTTTGACGTGGATTTTGAACCGACCGGGATTGAACGCGTGTTGGCGTATATTTGCGATAAATATGGTCACGATTCGGTTTGTCGTATTATCACATTTGGCAGTTTACAGGCCCGTGGCGCAATTCGTGATATTGGGCGTGTGTATGGTATCCCCTATTCTAAATCCGATCGTTTGTCCAAACTGATTCCCCAGGACGCAAAAAAATTAAAAGATGCGGTTGATGCGTCGTCTGAAATCCAGCATGTGTTGGCAACAGATGAAGATATGAACAAGGTTGTGTCCATCGCCGAAGAACTAGAGGGGTCAATCCGCAACCTGGGCCAACATGCATGTGGTGTTGTTATTGGTGACCGTCCAACAACCCAGATTGCGCCCGTGTATCGCGATCCGGCCAACCCGTTGCCATCATGTCAATTTGACGGGCATTATTTGGAATCGGCGGGATTGATTAAATTTGACTTTCTGGGGCTGGAAACGTTGGTCGTGCTGAAATATGCGGTGCGCCTGATTCAGCAGACACGCGGAATAAACATTGATTTGGATAAAATCCCGGTGGACGATCCAAAAACAATGGCGTTGTGGCAACGTGGTCTGACCGAAGGTATATTCCAGTTTGATGCCCCGTTTGTTCAACAGACGTTGCGTAAAATGCGCCCGACCAGTTTCTTGGAAATTTCGGCACTAAATGCATTGAACCGCCCGGGGCCAATCGCATTTATTCCCCAGTTTATCGCCCGTATGCATGGCGAAGAACAAATTGAATATGTACACCCAAAGGCCGAGCCGATTTTGAAAGAAACATACGGCATTATCGTATACCAGGAACAGGTGATGCAATTGACACGCGCCCTGGCCGGGTTTACACGTGGTCAGTCCGACACCGTGCGCAAGGCCATGGGTAAAAAGAAGTTGGATTTGCTGGCCCAGCTGGAGGTTAAATTTATGGACGGCTGCGAACAGGAACAGACACTGAATCGTGACCAGGCCAAAGACCTGTGGGAAAAGTTTAAAGAATTTGCAAAATACGCGTTTAACAAATCGCACGCGATTGCATATTCCATTGTTGCAAACCAGTGTGCGTATCTAAAGGCGAACTTTACACCGGAATTTCTGGCGGCGTCCATGTCCAGCAACCTGAATGATACGGACCAATTAGCGCTGTTTGTTGATGATGCCAAGGCAAACTTTAACATTCAAATCGTGTCGCCAGACATTAATATCAGTGAATCATTGTTCACAGTGTGTGATGGGAAAATTATTTATGGTTTGGCGGCGATAAAGGGTGTTGGCACGGCGGCGACCGATGCAATCGTTGCAGAACGTCGCGCGAATGGGAAATTTAAAAACCTGACCGATTTTGCAAAACGTTGTGCACCAATTATGAATAAACGTATTTTGGAGGCGTTTGCCAAGGTTGGTGTTTTGGATTCACTGTGTGAAAACCGCGCGGCAATATATATGAATGCGGACGCCATTTTATCATATGCGGCAAAATCCAAGGATGGCGCAAATTCATTATCGCTGTTTGCCAACACGGTTGAAGATGATGTCGCCGAAGACAGATTGTCCAAGAACCTGCCCCGGACGGCGCCATGGACATTTGGCCAGCGTCTGGAAAATGAATTGTCGGCATTGGGATTTTATATTTCTGCGCACCCATTGGATCAATTCAAACACCTGATTCAGCGGGCAAAGTTGGCCACATCAACCAGTATTCTGGAACTGGGGGATCGTAAACAGGTCCAGATTGCGGCGAATGTAAATTCGTTTTCGCGTCGGCGCACCAAGACCGGCAAAGAAATGATAACCATTAATGCGTCGGACAGTTTTGGTAACATTGATGCGGTTGCGTTTGGTGATGCCGCCGCGACGTTTGCCCAGATTTTATCTGGTGAAAATGTCGTTCTGATTTCTGGCAAAACATCGGCGCGTGATGATCGTGTGTCAATATTTGTGGACTCTATTACACCACTGACACAATGGGTGGCGCATGTGGCGCGCAAACTGACACTGGATATTTATACGGGTGATGTGTTGCCGGCGGTGAAAAAGGCGCTGATTGCCCTGCCACACGGAAATACGCGTGTGATTTTGAATCTGCACGGGGTGGATAAAACGGCATCAATTGCCCTGCCGACCGGGGTGGAATTGGGTGCAACCACGGCCAAGGATTTAATCGCACTGGGGATAAAGGTTGAAATAGAATGACAACCACAAAACATATACCTGTATTATTGAATGCGGTAATGGATGCGTTGGGCGATGTGCGCGGCATGCGCATAATTGATGCAACGTTTGGCGCCGGTGGATATTCACGCGCATTTCTGGACGCGGGTGCATCGGTGGTTGCATTTGACCGGGACCCAAATGTTGTGGTGGATGCCAATGCGATGCGCGACGAATTTGGTGACCGTTTTACGTTTATTGCGAAACCATTTTCGGCGATGGCGGAATTGGACGATAAATTTGATGCGGTTGTATTTGACCTGGGGATTTCATCAATGCAGATTGATGTTGCCGAACGCGGGTTTTCATTCCGGGCGGACGCACCACTGGATATGCGTATGTCGTCCGCAGGACAATCGGCGGCAGAATTAATCCAGAACGCAACGGCGGCGGAACTGGCGCGAATCTTGCGTGAATATGGCGATGTAAAAAAAGCAACAATTATCGCAAACGCGATAAAACGTGCCGTGCCCCAGACCACGTTTGCACTGCGCGACTTAATCCACAATCCGCGTGACATTGCCCCGGTGTTTCAGGCACTGCGCATTGCGGTAAATGACGAAATGGGGGAATTGGAACGCGCGTTGCGGGCGGTGCCGGATTTGTTGCAATCGCATGGCACGTGTGTGTGCGTTACGTTCCATTCACTGGAAGATCGCATCGTCAAAAACACATTTCGTCAATGGTCAACGGTGCCGGGCGACCCGCGCATGCCAACGATTGAAACGGCGGAATTTCAAATGTTGCCACCCAAAACGCCGACCGATGATGAATTGGCGCACAATCCCCGTGCGCACAGTGCACATATGCGCGCGGTCGTAAAATCATATTGACCCGCACGGCGTATATTTTGTAAAATTGCGATTGAAAGAAAGGAAAGGTAAAATCATATGAAAAAAATACTTGCTTTGTTAGGTGCCATGCTGCCAGCGTCGGCACTGGCAAATCCGGCATGTCCGGTGTGCACAATTGCAATCGGCGCATCATTGGAAATTGCGCGTCATATGGGCGTCCCAGACAGTGTGGTCGGCCTGTGGGCGGGCGCATTGTTGGCGCTGTTGGGATATTGGGCAATTAAATTTTGTGACCGGCGTGGATGGAATTGGCGTGGTCGCAATCCAATGCTGATTGTGTTATCGGTTGCGATGATTGGTTTTATATATCTGGGACGCGTAAAATATAATCCCCAGATGATTTGTGGCGCATTTGTCATGGATCCGGTGCTGTTTGGTACAATCTGTGGTGCGGTGTTGTTCATCCTGGTTGAAAAACTGTACGATTGGATGAAGGCACGCAATGGTGGCCACGCGCATTTTCCATTTGAAAAGGTTGTTTTACCATTGGTCGTATTGGCATTGGCCAGCTGGGCAATGGTTGTATGCATGTAAACCAAGGGAGAAAATCAATATGAAACGCGACAGCAAGAAAATGACATTGGACGAAATGGTCAAAAAGGTTGACCAGTCTAAAAAAGTAAATCCATTGGATTTGTCGTCCGACCAGGATTTGTCCATCGCATTGATGAACCTGGTATCATTGGAAGAACACTTCTTTTTCAGTGGCGCCAAAACGCACAAGACCGGATTTTACGATTTAATCAACACTGTGCGTGAAATGCGCAAGGAATTGATGAAGCGTATTGTAAAACCATCATCGGCCGAAGATGGCGAAGTCTGGTGCATTTCCAAGCACCTGTTGGCGGCATCTATGCGTTTGATGGAGGTTGGTACCAAGGCCCTGGGCGCAGGGAATACCCAGGATGCATATGCATTGTTTGATAAATCGTATGAATTGTATTCGCTGTTTTGGGGAATCAATATGGAACTGATTGACCTGACGGGGGTCAAACAAACGGCGCCGGCGGTGTACGAACATGCAATGTCAGAATGCAAACTGAAAACGGCTGATGCGCCTGTGGCGGCAAAATCTGATATTCGCACATCTAAATCCACCGTCCGCAAATTGGGCGATTGGGTCAAGAATGCAGTAAATTGTTGCATTGAATAAAATTCGGTATTGATTCACAGTGCCGAAAAATGGTATAATATCGCAAAAGAGAGATGTAAATTGTCCACGCGCAAGTTTAATTTTTTAACAGGTTGTTTGTTGGCACTGGCGGTTACGTGCACGGGTGGCGCGTTTGCAGAACAGATGCCAAATCCGCGCGCGGGCACATCGGCCACAACATCAACACGCGATTCCACACGCAGTGTCGCGCGTACCGTGTCAACGGATTCGGGGGACACATCATCTGTCACGCGCAGTGCGACCCGTCGTGCGACGACCACTGCATCACGTGCGGCGACATCCAATGTCACATCACGCACTGCAACGCGCAACACGACATCGGTTGCCACCCCGCGCAGTGCAACGGTTGCACGTACCGGCGTTATGGGGGCAATGCGCGCGGCGTACACACCAACAACATCTGGGCGCAATGGTGCGTCCGCAGGTGCAAATACATCACGTGCGGCGGTGGCGCGCGCAACTGCGGTATTTGATGATATATCAAAGATTGGCGGTGGATACGCCACCTGTCGCGAGGCATATGCCACATGTATGGATCAATTCTGTGCCAAGGCGAACGACACATATCGTCGTTGTTTTTGCAGTTCACGTTTCACAGAATTCCGTGATACCGAGGCCGCCCTGGACCAGGCAAAGACACTGTTGATTCAATTTGAAAACAACGATTTGAATGCTGTTGATAAAACCGCGGCAGAGGTGAACGCAATGTATACCGCAACCGCGGGTGAAATGGCGATTAAGAATGACACCAGTGGCGCGGCGGCAATGTTGTCTGAAATCGGCGACCTGTTATCGGGCAAAAAGAAGGCGACCAACCAGACGACAATATCGGCGAATGGATTAATTGATATTGATTTTTCAACCAGTTTGGACGACGTATGGGGCGACAACTCGTCATCTGTGTTTGCATCAAATAATACGGGGACCGACCTGTCCACGCTGGAGGGGCAATCGTTATACACCAGTGCACAAAACCAGTGCTTGGCGCTGATAACAGAATCGTGCGAAAACGACGCCGTGCTGACCATGGCCAAAAGTTCGTATAACATCCTGATAACCCAGGATTGCAACGCATATAAAAAGAAAATTGATTCCCAGCGTGAAACGGTAAAGCAGACTGTGCGTACCGCCGAAAAGTATTTACGCGAGGCACGACTGGAAGAATATCGCAGTCACAACAGCGCCGACGTTAATGAATGCCTGGCCAAGGTTAAAACCGCGGTTACCGCCGATACGGCGTGTGGCACGAATTACCAGCGTTGCTTGGACTATACCGGCGCATACGTTAACCAGAATACAGGTGATGTGATTCCCAGCCCGCGCCTGTTCCAATTGGAGGATTTAATCACCCTGTCGGGCGGGGTTGATGGTGCGGATGTATTATCCCAGAATCCAAAGTTTGACGAATTTCTGGAAACCAAGCGGATGTTTGCAACGTCTGCCCTGGATTCATGTCGTGATATTGCGGCAACCGTATGGCAGGAATTTAAGCGCAGTGCATTAATTGAAATTGCCCAGGCCCAATCGGCCAAGATTGAAGAAGTCAGAATGTCGTGCGTGAACACAATGTCCCAGTGTTATGACACGCAAACAAATGCACTGAAAAATTTTGATAAAACCACCGCCCAGGCATCGGGTGCGGTCAGCGCATATGCCGCCCGTTCCATGTGCCAGGACCGGGTTATCGCATGCGCATCATTGTACGGCAATACAAGCCAGTGTAAATTTGATGACAATGGTCGGTTGGTTTCTGGTAACAGTACGGCAACAGACGGCGCATCACGTTGCGGACTGTCGGCCCTGTTGGCATTTGTGGACACGGTTGATACGGTGCGCGTTGCCGAAGGTTGTGCATCATCCATTGATAATTATGTCCAGAAATTATGCACCCCCACCAGTGGCGACCAGGGATTCCCATGGAACTGTCGCAAATTGTCAAAAGAACGACTGACAGAAAATATCAAGAAATTTGCCGTGGCTAATTGTGGTAATCCGAACAGCACCAGCACAAATTCTGACGACACTGACGCAAACTATGACGCACTGCCCCAGCAGACCCAGACCCAGGTTGAAAAAGCGATTAGTGATGTACGCGACCAGGTGTCAGACCAATTATCCGGTGTATGCGAAGGATTGAATGGATATTGGATTTATACGGGCGATACCACCGGGCGTGGCGATGGCAAGGATCTGGCGGCGTTTTATTCCAGTGTGTTTGGTGCCAGTGGTGCCGACAGCAACAACGGAACATTGGGACGGTGTGTGGAAAATTCCACGATGGTTCGTTGCCAGGCATATAACACCGATGGTGTGCAGTATGCAACGTACGACCGTGCCCAGGACGAATGCACATTCACAGATGATTGGTACAAATTGAAATGCCAGGAACTGGGTGGATATTATGATGGCGGTGTATGCTATACGAAAAAGTAATATAATGGATATGAACAAATGAAATTAAAAATTGCTTTCTTGGTCGCGTATGTTTGCAGTGTATCCGCCGTGCTTGCCGGTGGTGGAAACGATGTGTCAAAATTCCGTGCGAATTGGGGCGGTGGCACAATGACATATTGCAGTGGGGATTCAGCACCAAACATGCATGACGTTTGTATTGGCGAGGATACATGTGGATCCAATTGGGATGCAGTGCAAGCCAGTGGCGATTCACGGCATGACCGCGCGCGCCTGATGATGGTTGCGACCAAGGTTACCGAACATGGTGCCCAATTGTGCCCAGTTCAGGTAGAGGCGCGGCGTGCTGCCGGATGCGGTAAAGAAAGCGAATGGACAACATATGTCAAAGCTGGTGATGATTGCGTTTGGCTGTGCCAGGATGGATGGACGGGCCCCGAATGTGATACGGAATATGCAAATGCGTATACGTGCGATAACACGAAGTTGCAACGTTCTGACTATAGTAGTGTAAAGCGGGTTGCATCGGGTGCAAACATAGAAAATGAAATTGCAATGTTTGATTTTAACAAATATCACTGGTGTATTGGTGCTCATAAAAACAAATATACGCGTAATGCTGAACACGATATGATATTGGCAATCAGTGGGTGGTTGCCCAGTGGTCATGGCGCGTATGTTCAACAAATGGTTGTTCATGCACGCTGGTTTGACGGTGCAATGTGCAACCAGTTTTCGGCACTATATATATCACCCGCTGCGAATTCATCGCGTGTTCTGGTATGCAAGGATGGATATCGTCCCAATGCCCAGAAAAACGACTGTATTGAAATCAATTCAGAAAAGTGTCTGTACGACGTAATGTGTGACGGATATACCAGTGGCTTTGATGAAACCAAGTACAAAAGGAAATACAATTCATCCGGTCGGTGTTTCAAGTTTACCTGTTTGACCGATGGCCAGGCGTTTGCGTCATCAACCAACAAAACATGCGTTGACTGTGTAACCGACCTGCGCAATGGTGTGTCGGAACGGGATGGTACATGTGTCCGCTGTTCGGTGGGGCAAATATTTGACGGTGCCACCAGTACATGTGTCGCGGCCCAGGGATACACAAAAACAGATATGCAATATGGTGCCGGAAATTCACGCAACAGCGTTGGTAAATTAGACAGTCAATGTTGGACCAAGACGACCACCGCAGAATATGTAGAATGTGTTAAACAAAAGAAATAAAACGCCGCCCATTTGGGCGGTTTTTTGAATACCGATTCTGTGTAAAAAATCCCGCCAGGATGGCGGGTTTTTATTCCATATTGTTTAACGAACGCAACATTTTCATAACCATACGACGTTGGTCATCACCGGGCAACCGCCAATACAGATTAATCAGCGTCAGCGATTCATTTTTTGCCAATGGGTCATCGGCCTTTTGTTCGGCAACGCGTCCGGTTAATTTGCCACCACGAACCTCTGGCGATGGGTTGCCGGGCAATCCCTGAAAGAAAAATGATACCGGGGTTTCCAATGCGGCACTCAATTCAAACAGGCGTGACGCCGAAATACGGTTGCCGGCGGTTTCGTATTTTTGAATTTGTTGGAATGTAACACCACAAATCTTGGCCAGATCCTTTTGTGACAGCCCCATCATCACGCGGCGCAACTGGACACGCTGGCCGATGTGTTCATCAATAGACGTTGGTGTAAATGGTTTTCCACTCATAATACTTTTTCTCTTTTTTCTTATGACATAGTTCCTAGGACAATTTATACAATTTTTCTTTTTCTTTTGCAATCAAAAAACGGTTGTGATATTTTTTAATTACGCAAAGGACGGGAACAAGCCATGAGAAAACCAACTGTTTTATGTATTATGGACGGCGTAGGTATCAATTCAAAAACCGAACATAACGCGGTCAAATTGGCAAATATGCCATATTTCAATGAATTATTACAAAAATATCCGCATTCACGCCTGGATGCCAGTGGTGCGGCGGTGGGTTTACCCCATGGGACCATGGGCAATTCAGAGGTCGGCCACATAACAATGGGCGCCGGACGTGTTGTGAATCAGTTTTTGCGCCGGTTCCAGCTGGAAAAATGGGACAAGAATGTCCCACTGCGCGATTTTATCGCCGCGGTTCAGCGTGACGGTGGCATTGTTCACCTGGCGGGGTTGATGTCGGATGGACGTGTGCATTCTGATATAAACGACATTATGACGATTGCATTGCGTGTGTTGGATTCGGGATTGCGCGTATGCATTCACTTTATCGCCGATGGGCGTGATACCCCGCCCCAATCCGCCGGCGAATATATACGCCTGATAAAGGACCGCCTGGCAGAATATCTGGCCACAGGCCAGGCATTTTGGGGAACCCTGTCGGGGCGTTATTACACCATGGACCGAAATAAAAACATGGATCGCACCGCAATGGCGGTGGATGCGATTGCCAATGCCACCAGTCCGTTTGTCGCGCCAACGATTGACGCGGCGCTGGATTCGGCATATGCCCACGGCGAAACCGATGAATTTATTAAACCAACCGTTATTACTGGCGATGTGCCAATCGGCGCACGCGACGGGTTCTTGTTCGGCAATTACCGCAGTGATCGCGCCCGCCAGATTGTTCGCGCGATTCTGGAAACAGGTGCACATATGTTATGTTTTTCCCAATATGGCGAAGGTTTGGACGAATTGTGCCCTGCACTGTTGCCTGATGTGGCGGTAAACAATACGCTGGGCGATATATTGGCGGCGCACCATTTGCGTCAGTTACGCATTGCCGAAACGGAAAAGTACAACCACGTTACGTATTTCTTTGACGCGGAACGTAATATTGACTTTCCGGGCGCGACCAAGGTTCTGATTCCGTCCCCGGATGTCGCAACATTTGATTTAATGCCACAAATGTCCGCGGTCCAGATTACGGACGCGTTACTGGCACAGCTGTCAGAATTTGATGTCGTGATTTTGAATTTCGCAAATGGTGACATGGTTGGGCACACCGGCAATGAATCGGCCGCGATTCGCGCGATGGAGGTCCTGGACACCCAATTGGCACGCATTGTGCCGGCGGTGCTGAAATTGGATGGGACGATTCTGATAACGGCCGACCATGGCAATGCAGAACAGATGTGGGATGATACGGCAAACGTACCACTGACATCGCATACGACAAACCCGGTAAATCTGATTGTTGTGTCAAATGCACCGCACACGGTGCGTGATGGTGGCCTGGCGGATATTGCGCCGACGATGTTGCACTTGCTGGATATCCCCCAGCCGGCAGATATGACGGGGCATAACCTGGTGGATTAAAAAAATAGGGGCGACAGTTTTATTTGTCGCCCTGTTTTTTGCGCCGCGTGGCAAAGAATTCGCGCAGCATTTGTGCCGATGCATCGGCATATTCGGGGTCGTGGTGCACAACCGGCTTCCACAGGTGGATGTCCGTTTCGTAAACGCGCGCGTTGTGGGCAATTCCCCCACCCTTGGTATCCATAGCGGCATAATAGACATTACGAATGCGCGCCAGTGAAATTGCCGTGGCGCACATTGCGCACGGTTCCAGCGACACGTAAATATCACAGTCATCCAAGAATTTCGTCCCCAGTTTCCGGCACGCCCGGTTAATTGCAACGATTTCGGCATGCAATGTTGGGTTGTGTTTCAGCTGAACCTGGTTTTCACCGCGGGCAATAATGTGCCCATCACGCACAATTACGGCGCCGATTGGCACGTCGTCATGTAATTTTGCGCGAATTGCGGAATTTAAGGCTTGCTGCATTGGTTTCATGTGATACACTGTACAATATGGATTCAAAATTGCAAATTATTTCAGGTACACATCGTGGTCGCAAATTACAGTTACCTGATGGTGCCCGCCCGACCCAGAATCGCGCCAGAATCGCCCTGTTTAATATGCTGGATGGAATTGTTGACACGTCTGGTGACTTTACCGTGTGGGACGCATTCGCGGGCAGTGGCGCGTTTGGAATTGAATTCTTGTCCCGATATGCGGGTGCATATGTGGTATTTACAGATGTTGCCGCCGCATCAATTCGTACGGTTCAGGCAAATTTAACCGGTATGGACGTGGCACGCACAACCGTTGTCATGGCCGATGCAATGACACGGATTGAACAATTTGGCGCGACGTCTGACGTTATATTCATTGACCCGCCATATGCGGCACATGACACCGGCACGGCGTTTGTCCAGCGTCTGGCCATGGTGGCACGTCCAGGGACGATTGTGGTCTGGGAACAGGATGGTAATGCGTTCGCCAACCCGTCGGGACCGTGGGAAATATTGCGCGACAAAACATATGGTCGGGCGCGATTTTTAATTTTGCGACGCGTGGTGCAATAAAAACCTTGATTTTTCAAACGTTTTGATAAATAATATGCCCCGCACGGCACCCTTGGAGGTCGCGCACAGTAAAACCATGTCATAAAAAGGATATAAAAATGGCAATTAAATTAAATGCAGAAATTCGCAACGTTGCTGGCAAGGGGGCCGCACGCAGCATTCGCAAAAACAATAAAATCCCCGCGGTTATTTACGGCGAAAAGAAAGCCCCAGTTGCAGTTGAACTGGATGGGAACAGCTTTGAATTGCTGATTAAAAAGCCGGGTTTGCGTACAAAACTGTTTGAAATTGACACAACAAACGGCAAAGAAGACGCGATGTTGGTTGATATTCAGTATCACCCAGTGTCTGATGCGGTTATTCACGTTGATTTTAAGCGTATTGATGTTAACAGCCCTGTTAACGTGGTCGTTCCAGTTGAAGTTATCAATGTTGACACGTCCAAGGGTATTAAATTGGGTGGCGTTTTGAACTTTGCCGTGCGTAAGGTTGCATTGCGTGGTTCAATTCATGCGATTCCTGAAAAAATCGTTATTGACCTGTCCAACGTCACAATCGGTGAAACGGTTCACGGTTCTGACCTGGTATTGCCAGATGGTATTGAATTGGGTCTGCACCAGGCAGAATTGGCGTTCGCCACAATCGGTGGTAAAATGCCAGAAGAAGCCGAAGCGCCAAAGGCAGCCGCCGCGACAGCCGCCGCAGCGCCAGCAGCTGCTGCAGCAACACCGGCGAAAAAATAATAGTTTCCCAGTTGTTGAAACGAACCGTCCGATTTGGATGGTTTTTTTGTATTATTTTTTTCCTGTGGTCTTGAAATGCTTTTTACGGTTCACTATATGATGGGCATAAAGAAATTCAAGGAGCAAAAAAATGGCAAAAGTATTAGGTATTGATTTGGGCACAACAAATTCCGCCATGGCATTCATGGACGGTAATGATCCAAAAATCATAGAGAATTCAGAAGGTGGTCGTACGACCCCGTCTGTGGTTGCACTGACATCCGGCGGCGAACAGTTGGTTGGTATTACCGCCAAGAACCAGGCAATTACGAATCCTGAAAACACAATTTATGAAATCAAGCGTTTGATGGGTTTGCGTTTTGACAGCCCGGCGGTCAAGGAAATCGCGGCGCGCGTGCCATATAAAATTGTCCGTGGCGACAATGGCGATGCATGGGTTGAAATTGACGGCAAAAAATATGCACCATCCCAGATTTCTGCGATGATTCTGGCAAAGTTAAAGAAAGATGCCGAAGCGTACCTGGGCGAAACTGTATCTGATGCGGTTATCACCGTGCCGGCGTATTTTAATGATTCCCAGCGTCAGGCAACCAAAGACGCCGGACGTATTGCGGGCCTGAATGTGTTGCGTATCGTTAATGAACCAACTGCGGCCGCGCTGGCGTATGGTTTGGAGAAAGATAAAAACGGCACAATTGCTGTATACGACCTGGGTGGTGGTACATTTGATATCTCTATCCTGGAAATCGTTGATGGCGTATTTGAAGTTAAATCCACAAACGGTGATACCGCATTGGGTGGTTCGGACTTTGATGCGCGCGTGCTGAAATATCTGATTGATGAATTCAAGGCGCAATCTGGCATTGACCTGACTGGCGACAAATTGGCGTTGCAGCGTTTAAAGGAAGCCGCAGAAAAAGCAAAAATTGAATTGTCGTCCAAGATGCAGGCGGATATCAACCTGCCGTATCTGACGGCGGATGCAACGGGTCCAAAACACTTTAACACAACATTGACACGTGCAAAGTTGGAATCATTGGTTGACGATTTGATTCAGAAAACAATTGAACCATGCAAAAAGGCGTTAAAGGATGCTGGTCTGGATAAATCCCAGATAAATGAAGTCATCCTGGTTGGTGGTCAGACCCGTATGCCAAAGGTTGTTGAAACCGTCAAAGAATTCTTTGGCCGTGAACCGCACAAGGGCGTAAACCCGGACGAAGTCGTTGCATTGGGTGCCGCAATTCAGGGTGGCGTTCTGAAGGGCGACGTCAAAGACGTTCTGTTGTTGGATGTAACACCATTGTCATTGGGTATTGAAACATTGGGTGGTGTGTTCACACGCCTGATTGACCGTAACACAACAATCCCGACCAAGAAGTCCCAGGTGTTCAGTACCGCCGAAGATAATCAGTCGGCTGTGACAATTCGCGTGTTCCAGGGTGAACGCGATATGGCCGCAGACAACAAATTGTTGGGTCAATTTAATTTGGAAGGTATCGCCCCAGCACCACGTGGCATGCCCCAGATTGAGGTATCGTTTGATATTGATGCCAACGGTATCGTTCATGTATCCGCCAAGGATAAAGGTACCGGCAAAGAACAAACGATTTCTATTAAATCTGATGGTGGTCTGTCCGAAGAAGATATCCAGAAAATGGTTGACGAAGCGGCCGCGAACGCGGAATCTGACAAACAGAAACGCGCCCTGGCCGAGGCAAAGAATAACGCCGAAGCCGCGGTGTTCAGCATTGAAAAATCACTGAAAGAACACGGCGACAAAATCAGTGCGGACGAAAAGAAAGCGATAGAAGATGCCAAGACCGCGTTGTCTGATGAATTGGCCAAGGCGGATGCAACAGCAGAATCGCTGAAAGAAAAGACAGACGCATTGATGGAACAGTCAATGAAGTTGGGCGAAGCAGTTTATAAAGCCGCCCAGGAAGCGCAAAAGTCTGAATCTGGTGAGTCCAATAAACCAAATGAAGATGGTACGCGTGACGCAGACTTTTCTGAAAAGAAATAATTAAAACGGGGCGATGCCCCGTTTTAATTTACAATTGTTCAGATGTAACAAAAAAACGCGCCGATGGCGCGTTTATTCTTTTATTTTACTTCACCAATATATATTCCCATGTGATGTGCAACGTCTAGTAATGGGTCATCTGGCGAAACAAATGCATCAGATGTCTGCAATCCTGGAATTTTCGGATCGTCCGTAATTTCACCCGCGGCAAAGAAATCAGCCAAACTGACCGTATGAACATCATTACCATCCAGCGCGGTCATCACATATGTTTCATTGTTTGCAATTGCATGCAGTGCAACATCGGCCATACGTGTTGCCAAAACACGGTCAGTGGATGTTGTGTCCCCAACACGCTGGGTATGTTCTGGAAATGCCACGCGATTCACGATGCCCGCGGCGGTCAATTTGCGCGAAACAATATCCGCCGGGCGTCCTGAATGCCCACGCAGGCGCACGCCTTCGGATACAACGATTACGCCGTAATCTGTGGGTGCGTTTTTAATATGCGCGACAACTGCATTCAGGTCAAATTTAATTTCTGGAATCAATATCACTTCGGCCCCAGCGGCAATCCCGGCATTCAGTGCCAACGCACCGCAATCGCGCCCCATTGCCTGGACCACAAACCAGCGATGATGACTGCGTGCGGTTAACATTAATTGGTCACAGAACGATGTCAACTGCTGAACCGCGGTATCAAATCCAATCGTGCGGTCGGTCAACGGCATGTCCATATCAATGGTTTTCGGAATGCATATTAATTGCAGGTCAGCATACGTCTGGCGATTGGCCCATGCCAATGACAAACTGCCATTGCCACCAATCAGAACCAATGCATCCAGTTTTAATTCCTGTAACGATTTACGCAAGCGTCGGTTAAATTTATCCAGTCCACCCCCAGATGCCGCATTTTCAAAATGTGTGACACCCGCATGTCCGTTGTGCAGGAAACTGCCCGCCAGACGCGCGTCTTCTATGGGTAATGTGGTGTCTGTAAATTCAATGTAATTTGGTGGTGTGGCGTATAATCCATCCGTCCCATCCAGGATTCCAATCACCTGCCATCCGCGCAGGTGTGCGCCACGAACCAGACGCTGAATAACAGTGTTCAAACCCGAACAATCGCCGCCTGTTGTCATAATTCCAATACGTTTCATAATGTGTGTTTCTCTCCCTTGATTACTTGCCCTGATTATAGCATATTTAAGTTGACAAACAAAGAATATTTGCAATAATTTGTCCACGGTTTTAACAGGAGTTTTTCGTATGGCAAAAAAGACAATCAAGAGCAATAATATGGGCAAAACCAAGCGTTCTACGGATGATTTGATTAATGACGCAATTGCCAAACAGAATGACTGGATGGAAAATCGTCGCAATTTTGCCAGACGTTTTTTAAAGACATTAAATATATTCGCCCGACCCGCCCCACGCGAAAATGTCGCGATTGCAGCGTCGGCTGAAACCCATACGGCACGCAGTGCACGCACCGGTGTTATGGCGTATTGGTTCCCTATTCTGTGCGCATTGATGGTTTTGTTGGTTGTTATATGGGTGGCATTTGTTCGCACAACGCGCACAACCCAGGTTGTTGTTGTACCTGTAATCCCAGAACCCGTGGTCCAGGCCGTAGAAATCACAGAACCGACATTTGACATCGTACGTATTGAACCAAATGGTAACATTGTTGTTGCCGGACGCTGGTTACCACACCAGAATATCTCTGTTATGATGAATGGTAAAATCGTTGCAACCGAACGCACCGATTCCGATGGCGAATTTGTGTATGCGCCGGTACATGCATTGGACGCGGGCAACTATACAATTTCATTGGTTGGCACAGATCCAGAAACAAAATCCAGTGAAAATGTATTCGTATATGTGTCACCGCATGGGTATAAAAATTCTGTATCATTGTTGATGACCGATAATGGCAGCACATTATTACAGGCCCCAACCCAGTTGATTGACGGTGACCTGGTCGTGTCCAAGGTTGACTATCTGGATACCGGGCGCATTGTCGTCACAGGCGACGCATTGCCACGGTTGCGCGTGTCATTGTCGTTAAACAATAAATATTTGGGTTTTGCACGTGTGTCCGACCACAAACACTTTGGCCTGGGCGCCGATGTTGGTAAATTGGAAACGGGCAAAGAATATACACTGACTGTGCGCCTGCACGATGGCGATGGCCGCACCGTGGCCCAGGTTGGGCATACATTCACAATGCCCGAAATGACCGGCGATGACGATACGTATTACACGGTGCGTCGTGGTGATTGCCTGTGGATTATTGCACGCAATTTTCTGCGCCGTGGTGTACTGTTCAGCATTATTGCCGAACGCAACGGCATTGAAAATCCAAATCTGATTTTCCCAAAGCAGTTGTTACAAATCCCAGTCGGTGAAAAATAATTATGCGCGCCGATTGCGGCGCTTTTTTTATCTGGACATTTTACATTAACCTGTATAGAATACGTCGTGCGTTTGCGGGCGTAGTATAATGGTAGAACGAAAGCTTCCCAAGCTTTAGGCGAGGGTTCGATTCCCTTCGCCCGCACCAAAAATTAAATCGGCATTTCGCCGATTTTATTTTTGGCATGTGATGATGGAATTGAACCCGACCAGAGGGTTCGGCACGTAGCGCAGCGAAGTGAAAGGGGCCCAACGAAATCACCAAGAGCTGTGCGATTGGTATGATTTCGTATGGGAATATACATTCCCTTCGCCCGCACCAAAAATTAAATCGGCATTTCGCCGATTTTTGTTTTATTGTTTGACTTTTCGTAATTTTTGGTTCATAATTGTCCCGCAAATCCCAACAGATTGCCATTTATATAACACCAGTACGCGGTATGCGTGTGGAACATCAACCGACAAGTTTTTGTCTTTGATGGTGGTTTTTCTGTGCGGGTAAAACAGTTAGAAATATAAGGAGCAAAATTATGGCAACTGTTATTCGTTTGGCACGTTTCGGCGCAAAAAAACGTCCATATTATCATGTCGTTGTTACAGATTCCCGCAATGCGCGTAATTCTGGCAACGTTTTGGAAACGGTGGGTAAATACAACCCAATGTTGGCACGCGATGATGAAAAGCGTGTTATCTTGGACGTTGAAAAGGTTAAATCCTGGATTGCCAAGGGTGCAAAACCATCTGACCGTGTTTATCGTTTCTTGGTAAACGCTGGGTTGGCAACTGCAAAACCAGTTCCGGTTCAGACAAAGAAACACCTGCAGTCTGAAAAAACCCAGATGAAGATTAAAGACAAGGCTGAAAAATTAGCGAAAATCGCCGAAGAAAAAGCCGCCGCAGAAGCGGCCGCCAAGGCAGCTGCCGAAGCGCCAGCCGAAGAAACAACAACCGAAGCGGTTGCTGAATAATTTTGCATTCGTTTGTGTCCCGGTTCGCCGGGACACATATAAAGATAGTGAGGTACAAGATGTCTTTGGATGCTAAAACACAAACATGTAAATATTCAGAATTTCTGAATTGTTCAGGCGCATATCAATGGGCACAGTTTGTAACACAAATGGGTATGATGGCGATTCCCGTTCATCCCGATGACGCCACATTGCCACACGGATGCCCATGCAACCCAAATATGTGCCCACGGTATGTGAAATTTATCAAAAGCGAAAAACAGTATTAAATACATTAATATGTCTGATGTTCAGAATATTTTAGTTGGCAAAATCGTCGCTCCCCAGGGAATTCGGGGCGAGGTTCGTGTTCAAACGTATTCTGAAAATCCGATGGATTTTCGTGATTTTAACATAATTTGTTCAAAATTTAAGCCCGCAGAATTTCATTTTGTGCGTCGTCTGAATCCAACGTCCGATGTTATTGTGGCACGAATTGATGGGATTGATAATCGCACAGTGGCGGAAACTCTGCGCGGGACAGAATTGTTCATATCACGTGATGACCTGCCCCAGTTACAGTCAGGTGAATATTATCAGTCAGACTTAATTGGATTTGATGTTGTACGCGATGGAGTAACAATTGGGCGTATTTCATGTTTTCAAAATTTTGGTGCAGGCGACATAATTGAACTGACCAATGGAAATATGGTTTCGTTTGCCGGCGCCGATGTTGATATGAATAAAAAAACTGTTGTGGTGAAATAAAATGACGAACGTAAAAATATCTTTTACCGGTACAGGAAACAAAATTCACACGGTATGTGATTGGCGTTTGAACCACTGTCCGATAATTTGGCTGGAACGCAAACAGGCGGTTCCATATACAGTAACCAGTTCATGTGATAATTCTGTTTGTCTGCGAATGCAAAACCAGGCGAACGATTTGATGAATGCATTTGTTTCAAACAGACTGTGCATGAATTGTAAATTTAATCAAAACAAGGAGCGCTAAAAATGTTACCACGTACATTTGTTCGCTCGGATTCATCCGATGTCTTTGTCCCACGCGATTTAACAACATCAAAAAATGGCGACACGTGGTGTTCATGTGTTTATGCGTGCGAGCAATTTATGACATATCCGGTGGACGCGTGGGGGCGTCGTATTATTATGAACGGCACACCCTGTCCACATGCAGAAAATGGCGCGCCATGCACGGGCGAATTGGTTTGGCGCAATGGCGGGTTCAGTTCTGCAGCGCATTTGACACCATTGATAACATATTTGGGCGCACGTGTGCGATAGTTTTGATATGCATTTTAACATACTGACCATTTTTCCAGAAATGTTCCCCGGCACGTTGGGTGGCGGTGTGGTTGGTCGCGCGTTGGAACGTGGAATATGGTCGTATGACGCGATAAATATTCGTAATTTTGCCATAAATAATTATGGCAGTGTTGATGACGAACAATTTGGCGGCGGTGCTGGCATGGTTATGCGACCAGATGCACTGGGCGACGCAATTGATTCTGTTAAGCATCGCGGCAAAATTATTTATTTTTCGCCGCGCGGTCCGCGCCTGACCCAGGCAATGGTACGTGAATTTGCATCTGATACGGATGCCACGTATACCCTGCTGTGCGGTCGGTACGAGGGAATTGATCAACGCGTCATTGACGAATACGATATAATGGAATTGTCCATCGGGGACTATATACTGTCCGGCGGTGAAATTGCCGCCCAAGTTTTTATTGACAGTTGCGTCCGCTTGATAGATAATGTACTGCACGGTGGAGCAGAATCCACCGCGAACGAAAGTTTTGAAATCGGGGGGCTGGAATGGCCGTTATACACCCGCCCGTCAGCATGGCGTGGACGCAATGTCCCAGAAGTCCTGCTGTCCGGTCACCACGGCAATATTGAACGGTGGCGGAAACAACAATCGGACGAAATAACACATGAACGTCGTCCGGATTTAATAAAGGAAAATGAAAAATGAGCATTATTAAAAAAATAGAAGCAGCGCAAGTCGCAAAATTAAAGGGCGAAAAGAACATCCCAGATTTCAAGGCTGGGGATACACTGAAAGTGTCTGTCAAAATTAAAGATGGTGACAAGTTCCGTATCCAGGTGTTTGAAGGCGTTGTAATTGCTCGCGATGGTGGTAATGGCAACAATGCATCCTTTACCGTTCGCCGCGAATCATATGGTGTTGGTGTGGAACGTAAATTCCCACTGTACAGCCCGGCGATTGAAAAAATTGAGAAGGTTCGCATTGGTCGCGTACGCCGTGCAAAATTGTTCTTCTTGCGTGGTTTGTCTGGCAAAAAGGCCCGTATCGTTGAAGATTTGGCCGCCACATCTGCGGAAAAGAGTGCAAAATAATTTTGCATATAATTTTGCAAATATGAGTGCCGCCCCATTCTGGGGCGGTATTTTTGTTATGTATATCGTTTGACAATTATACGTGGCGAATGTAATATATTGGGTAATGATGAAACTTATAAAAATCTTTGCATTATTGTTATGTGTCGTGCCATGCACATCACATGCGTATGTTAATCGCGATACCGCCACATTGCGTGTCATGAACAAGGCCGCGGGCAAGGTTCAGACCATCGTTGCCCCAGTCGGCAAATCCATTGAATTTGAAAAATTGACCATATTGGTGCGTTCATGCAAACAGACAGACCCATTCCAGGCCGAAGATTACTGGGCATTTATAGAGGTTTTTAAAAGTACAGAGGGACAAATTTATGGAAATTGGATGAGTCGCAATGAACCAGGCGACAATCCACTGCAAAATGCAGACTATGATTTATGGTTGGTAAAGTGTGAATAAACATGGGGCGATAATTATGAACACAATAAAACATTCATTGAAATTTATTATTGGTGCGGCGGCGTTGATATTGGTAATTGTCGTGTTTGCATGCACTATGCGCAGTGGCGATTTAGAATCTGGGAACCTGAAAATGTGGCGCGGGGCATCGCTGGATCGGCGCAATGCGGCAGCACGTATTTTGACCGCGACAGACACCGATACAGAATTATTGGTGGCGTGCGTTGATAAAATTGCCACATTACCGGAATCAGGGGAAATGGCGGTACGCGACGCAATGTCATTGTGCTATACCGGGATGCAGATTAAAGAAAATCAGTAAAACATGTGGCGTGCAATACTGGCATTGATTTTAATTGGATGCGCCATTGCGCGTAATGATGATATTGGTGGCAAATACCTGGGCGCGCGATATGTGAACGACCCGCTGGGCGAAGGGGTTGCGCCAGACACTGACCCGCTGATGCGCACAGACGCGTTTGATTGCACCACATTCGTTGAAACTGCACTGGCCGATGGTGATGTTAATCGGCTGACCCGGATTCGTTATCATGACGGCACGGTCGGATTTGAGAATCGCAACCATTTTATTGAAACAGACTGGTTGACGAATAATTCAGACCTGGCAAGAAACGTCAGTGGGGAATACGGCAATACCGCCCTGCGCCACGTTGTGATTGATAAATCGACATGGTTTCGGCGCGTGCACCACATGGACATAACCGTCGCACCCGTGACCACAGATTTGGAATACATACCATATGCCGAACTGGGTAACATTAATAACACAGAACCACTGGTTGTACTGTTTGTGGTTGATGATGCGGATATGCGTGATAAAATTGGTACTGATTTGGCCGTGACACATATGGGTTTTCTGATGCCGGGCGGCACATTGCGCCACGCATCCAGTGTGGCGGGCCACGTGATTGATACGGATTTTTATGAATACGTGTCTGCACGCCGTCAGAATTCAAATAACCTGGGGATAACATTGTTGGAAATAAAAAAATGACAGACGAAAAATTAATACGTATGAATATGGGCAACCTGGCGGGCGATGTGCACACAGATGGTGCGGCACGGCCGGTTGTATGTCTGGGGATTGAATCGTCGTGTGACGAAACATCGGCCGCGATTGTGGATTCTGAACGTAATATATTGGCACATATCATATATTCACAAATCCCAGAGCACCAGAAATATGGCGGTGTGGTGCCAGAATTGGCAGCACGCGCGCACATATTGGCGATTGACCAGGTCGTGCGCCAGACACTGGAAAATGCGCATATGACCATAAATGACATTGATGTTATTGCAGCAACCGCGGGCCCGGGTTTGATTGGTGGGGTTTTAATTGGATGGATGGCGGCGACCGGCATGGCCCAGGCGACAGGTAAACCCCTGGTTGCTGTTAATCATTTGGAAGGTCATGCATTGGTTCCACGCCTGCATGCGGCGGCGGCAAATGGTGGCGATGGCGCAACATCCGTGGAATTTCCGTATTTGTTGATGCTGGCGTCGGGTGGACATTGCCAGATTTTACTGGTTCGTGATGTCGGACAATATGAATTGATTGGTCAAACCCTGGATGACAGTGCGGGTGAAGCATTTGACAAGGTGGCCAAGATGCTGGGACTGGGATATCCAGGTGGTCCGATTGTTGACCGTCGTGCCCAGATGGGCAATTCCACCGCGTTCCATTTCCCGCGTCCATTGTGTGATAAACCGGGGTGTGATTTTTCGTTCAGCGGGATAAAAACCGCCGCACGTACATTTTTGGATCGGCACCCCGCCCCGCACAGCGATGAATTCATAAATGATTTCTGTGCATCGTTCCAGGCGGCAGTTGTTGATTGCATAATCAATCGTCTGGGTAATGCAATGCACGATGCACGTGTTATTGCCGCCGCACCAAAAACGCTGGTCGTTGCCGGTGGTGTCGCAAAAAACAGCGCGATACGCGCGGCGATGGAACACCTGGCGTCATCACACGGTTTGGTATTTGCCGCGCCACCAATGAACCTGTGCACAGATAATGGTGCAATGATTGCGTGGGCGGGAATTGAGAACTATCGTCTGGGGCGCGTTGTGCACGAACCGGTTGCGCCGCGTCCGCGTTGGCCATTGACAGAATTGTAATTGGCATTGCGATTCATAATGTGGTATAATTAATGCCATGGATGAATATAAAAAATATTATGATGCAGCCACACGTAAAGTGCTGGATTTGGCATCCAGGATTGATTCTGTTGCATTAAAGCATTTTGATGCGGAATATCGTCTGGCGGATATTGCATACGTCCTGCGCCAGAAATATGCCGACCCGGCGTTTCGCAAAAAGTTCGTTGGGAACCTGCCGTTTAATGGATTTGTGCCCTGGCCCAAGGGATTCTGTGCATTGTCCGCGATATGCGTATATGAACTGTATGGTGGCGCGGATATTTGGACACCGTCGGCAATCCACCTGGGTGACTGGGAACATGCACCGGTGGTATTCTTGCGTGATAATATCAGTGGTATTTCATTTGATGCAACCGGCGATCAATTCGCGCCACTGCGCGTCCCGTATGAGGTTGGCACCCCAATCAACCGCAAAATGAGTGATATGCGCACACCAAACAAGACAGAATTCATACGTCAGATTAAACAAGAATTAGACAAGTAGTTATTATGATGGAAAAACCAGAACCAATCGTCAAGCCCGATACAATATTCAGCGTGTCTGATGCGTCCGCCCTGTTAAAGGGGGTGGTGGAAACCGCATTCCCACGCATTAAAATCCGTGGCGAATTGTCCCAGATTACACGCGCAACATCTGGACATATATACATGACGATAAAGGATTCTGTGGCGGCAATATCTGTAATTATCTGGCGCGGAACACCCGTCCCATTTAAACTGGAAGACGGGATGGAGGTTATAATTACCGGTCGTTTTACCACATATCCGGCGCGCAGCAATTATCAGATAATTGCCAATGAAATTGAAATGGCGGGCGTTGGCGCAATATTAAAAATGCTGGAACAGCGCAAACAGAAACTGGCCGCCGAAGGATTGTTTGACGCATCGCGGAAAAAGCCTTTACCACGTTTTCCACAAACAATCGGTGTTGTGACCAGTCCGACCGGCGCCGCATTCCAGGATATCCAGAACCGTCTGCGCGAACGTTTCCCGGTGCGTGTTGTCCTGTATCCTGCAACGGTCCAGGGCACAACCGCCGCCGCAGAAATTGCCGCCGGCATTGAATATTTTAATCGTGAAAATAATGTGGATGTTATTATCGTCGCACGTGGTGGCGGCAGTTTGGAAGACCTGTTACCATTTTCCGAAGAAATTGTTGTTCGCGCCGCCGCGGCCAGCCACATTCCACTGATTTCTGGCGTGGGACACGAACCAGATTGGATGCTGATTGATTTTGCCGCGGACGTTCGTGCCCCCACCCCAACTGGTGCCGCCGAAACAGTTGTGCCGACAAAATTGTCATTGTTCCAAGAATTGGATAATCTGTGGCATCGCATGTCTGGAACATTTGCAACACGCCTGGTTAATGCAAAATCACGCATGGATGCAATCACGATAAAGAGCCCGCGCCAAATGGTGATGGAACGCGCGCAACGCCTGGATGACATAACGCGCACATTAAACATAATTATCAATGGCAAACTGACCGCCGCACACCAACGCATTGATGGCGTCGCGACATTCCCGAATATATTACAGAACAAAATGGCAACGTTAAATCAGTCTGTTGCGCATATTGGCCAAATGCTGAATTCATTGAGTTATAAAAATGTTCTGGCACGTGGGTACGCAATCGCACGCGATGCAAATAATAATATTATCAGTCGTGCAGATGGCGCACCACATGTCGCATCACTGGAATTCGCAGATGGTATTTTGCAAATTTAAAACGCCCACTGGGGCGTTTTTTTAATGAATTAATGTGCGTGCAGTGGCCAATGATTCCGGCGTAATTTCCGCCCCACTGATTATACGCGCGATTTCATTCAGGCGTTCATCGCCCGTAATTTCGTGTACAGACGTTGTGGTTTTATCCGCTGTTGCGGTCTTTTCAATCTTAAAGTGACGATTGGCAAAACCGGCAACCTGGGCCGAATGGGTTATCACCAATGCCTGGGACGCAGCTGCCAATTTATTCAGACGCAATCCAACCGCACTGGCGGTGGCGCCACTGATTCCGGTGTCAACCTCGTCAAAAACGAATGTGTGGGACGCATCGTCGCCCGCCAGGACCACACGCAACGCCAACATTAAACGCGCCAATTCACCACCCGATGCCGCACGATGCAATGGTGAAAACGGCATACCTGGATTTGTCTTTATCATGAACATGATATCATCCACCCCGGCGCCAGATGGTGTGACGGTGTCACGCTGAATTGCAATGTCCGCCTGGCCCAACTTTAAATCTGGCAATTCATGCAGAATTCGTGCACGTAATTCATCGCCCGCCGCCACGCGCAATTTAGTTAATTCGCCCGCGCACCGATCAAATTCCGCACGTGCATGTGCAACAGTGCTTTTTACACGGTGCAATTCCGCATCAGAATTATCAATCACCGCCAATTCGGCCGCCATTTGTTCCAATTTTGCAGGTAATTCGTCCGCCGATACGCGATGCTTGCGCGCCGCCGCACGAATTGCAAACAAACGTTCTTCTAATTCGTCAACACTGGCGGTATCAATTTCAGTTGGCGCCAATGCCGTCGCAATTTCCGA
Organism: uncultured Alphaproteobacteria bacterium; assembly: GCA_934230415.1. Lineage (GTDB taxonomy): Bacteria > Pseudomonadota > Alphaproteobacteria > Rs-D84 > Rs-D84 > Enterousia. Next base: position 79,493 of record CAKQEW010000005.1, read on the forward strand.
TACGTTTTCCGCGATTTCATACAACCGATCAATCTGGGGCTGGTACGGATTCGGATTCGTCTTTATGCGTTCCAAAATATGCGCCACCGCAAACAGTTGTCCATCCAGCGAATTCCCACGCGGCGCCATGGTTTCGTTTGCCTCGGCCAGGATGGCGGCGTCTTTTTCCGCGTTCATGATTGCATTGCGACGCGTGGCCAATTCATCCTCTTCGCCGACGCACACATTCAGATTCTGTAACTCTGCAACATTGTGTTCCAGGAAATCACGTTCGGCGGCCGACCGGTTTAACATATCTGTCAATTCATCCAGACGACGTTGCGCCGTATGATATTCATTGTATGCCGCACGCGTGGTCGCCAGTGCACTCGCATATTCTGGTATGTTTGCCACACCAAATGCATCCAATGTTGCACGATGGGTTGCCGGATTCAACAGTGTGTGATTTGCAAACTGACCATGAATTTCCACCAATTCATCCCCAACCTGTTTCAGAATTTTTACAGATACGGGGCTGTCGTTTATCCATGCGCGACTTTTCCCATCGGCGGTTAACGTGCGACGCAGTATCAACGCACCATCAGACACATCAATACCATATTCATCAAACAACGGTTTCAGGGAATCAGGCACAGAATCAAATTCTGCGACAACCGACGCCATATCACAACCATGACGCACCAGCCCCGCATCTGAACGCGCCCCCAACGCCAACGATAGTGCATCCAACAAAATACTTTTACCCGCACCGGTTTCCCCGGTCAGCACATTTAACCCACGACCGAATTCCAGGTTCAGTTTTTCAATTAATACAATGTTTGAAATATTCAGATTTGTTAACATGCGAAAATTATAGCGATAAATGCCGCGATATTTCAAGGGCTTTATTGCACGCGTTCCAGTGAAAAATCATGTGTCCACAAAATAAACCCGCACACGTCATAGCCTGGGTAAATCATGCGCAATAAATCCATATACTCGCCGACCTGGGCATGATACAGATTACGAAACGCGTCCGGATTAACATTGGTTTTATAATCCATAATCAGCACGGTTTTATCATCATGATTCACCACCATACGGTCAATTCGGCGACTGACAAAGCGGCCACGAATTGTGCCTGCAACTGGAACCTCTGTCATGGCGGCGGGCGCAAAAAATGGCAATAATTCTGGATGCGATTTTATGTTCGCAATAATATCTGCATCACCGCGTGTTTCGTTATCAGATATTGTAATGCATTGCATTTTTGCATGCATACGTGTGCCGGCATCGGTTGCAAAGTGCTGGGATTCGTGGGCATTTAATAATTCACGCAATGTGTCTGTCATTGTTCAATCCTGATTACATCTTTATCTGTACCATTGGCCAACACGCGCCACAATTGTGTATGCCATGCAATATCTGGCGCATTCTTGTGCGGTGTAAATCCATAAATATACAGTTCATCGCGCGCACGTGTCATCGCCACATATAACAAACGATAGTATTCGGCAATTCGCACATTTGACGCCGCATCCGCCACCGATGCCCGCGCCGCAGAATTATCCCCGCGCGCCGCCCACAACCACACATCGGGCATATTCGCACCACGTGCGCGCAGTGCGGGGGGCAACGTGTCACGCAATATTGGCACAATGCGTTCTGATTTTGGCACACGCACAGTATCAATCAGGAATATGACACGTGCCTCCAACCCCTTGCTGCCATGAACGGTTGCAATACGTACGCCGGCGGCGGCATCCATATCACGTTTAACCTCGCTGCTGCCGGTGATAAACCATTTCAGAAAATGACGCAATGTTCCCGGCATTGTGCGTTCATACGCCAGACAAATTGTCATAAACTCTTCCAATGGGTCAATTACCTGGTCGCCCAACGCCGCGATTATACTTTCACGCACACCGCCCGATAATACGTGCGTAAAAAATGAATACGGCGACATTGTGCGCGACCATTCAACAAACGTATTTAATTGATTATAAATGTCTGGATTGGTATCACGCAGTATGTCAAATACCGTGGTTGGTGCCACATCCGATTGCGCCGATTTTTTAACGCGATTTTCATCATTTTTGATTTTGCAAATATTAAAAATATCACGTTCTGTCAAACGAAAAATCGGACTTCTTAACACACAACACAAACTGTAATCATCGGTTGTATCCAGACAAAAACGCACCAGGTTTAACAGATCACGCACCGCAGGAAAATCTGGCAATACTATGCGGTCGCTGCCCGCAACATCAATACCCCGGCGTTTTAATTCTGTCACCAACGGCGATACCATCGGATTACGATTTTGCACCAGAACCATAATATCGTGCGGCGCATAACGCCCTGTTTCCAACAATGACTTTATCTGGTCGGCAATCATACAAATATAATTACCCACCGTTGTTTCATCGTCTTGTTTTGATACCAGTTTATGCAACTCAACCAGTCCTGATGGTGACGTACGAAAACACTTATGCGCGTTATTTGCAAAACCCGTCATTTCAATCACAGTGCTGTCACCAAAGAATCTGTCCACAGTATTCAAAATTGCCGGCAACGAACGGAAACTCTGGGCCAATGGAACCTCGCGCAGGGTGCGCAAATTCTGGGCAATCTGGGTTGCAATTTCATCGCGACTGGTTGCAAACGCACGCGGGTCGGCACCCTGGAAACCATAAATAGATTGTTTGGTATCACCAACCACAAATAACGAATGTGGACGTGTGGCGGTGTCACCATCTGTAAAGAAATCACCCGCCAACATACGCATAATATCCCATTGCGCAGGACTGGTATCTTGGGCCTCGTCAACCAGGATATGCGACAGTGAAATATTTAATTGCGACAATACCCAGCCCATACTTTCTGGTTGTGAAAACAGGCGACGCGTATACAAAATTAAATCTTCAAAATCCAGTGCATTATGTTGCGATTTTATATCACGATAATTCATTGCAAATGCCGCTGACAAATCAAACAACGCCATTGTATCATCAAACACCATCTGGTTTTCATGATATTGATTCAGTGCATAAACCCGTTCCTGTTCATCAACCAGATATGGCTTTTTCGCAATGTTCGCAATTCGGCCGCCATCTGATTTCAGATATGCACTTTTGTATTCATCAAAATCTATCGTTTTATCAATATATTGCCGCGTCAAATTAACAACGTCCAGCATATACTTTGCCGGCTTTTTTGCACAATTTATATCATCTTGGGCAGTTTGCACGATATTTTTCAGTGCAGAGACATCAAAATCGGCCGTCGGCACAGAATTCAAATTCAAAAAATATTTAATCGTATCAATAAAATATTCGCGATACTTAACAATATTTTCAACCCCAAAGAAATGCTTGTACTGGTCACTTAATATATCCAACAAATCGGACATATATGTTTCCGAAACACGCCCAACAATGTGTGCAAACGCATCCGCCACACGCGTATCATTTGATGTTTTTACCAGGCGATTAAACGCGTCTTGCAACAATACACGCTGGGCCGTGTCAGATACCAATGTCCACGATGGCGATATGCCTGCCTCCAATGGAAAACGACGCAAGATTTCTTCGCAAAAACCGTGAATGGTTTTTATTTTCAGAATTTCTGGATTATCAATATATGTAAAAAATATTTTGCGCGCATGCGCAATATCATCATCAGTCGGATTTTTATTCAGCGCAACCCCGCACAACATTTCACGCAATTCATCATCAGACGCAACCGCCCATCCACGCAGTGCGGTCAAAATACGATTGCGCATTTCACCCGCCCCGGCATTTGTATATGTCAAACACAGAATTCCATTTGTTCCAACATCGTCGCCACGAAATAAAATTCGCAACAAACGCTGAACCAGAACACTGGTTTTGCCGGTGCCGGCATTTGCCTGAACCCACACATTTTCCGATGGGTTGGCGGCGACATCTTGTTCTGGCGAAAGAATACGTTTTTGTGCCATTTATGACCTTGCTTTATCAAACAAATTTTAGTATAAATTTTAATGTTCTGCAAGGATATATAAAATATCGGGGGAGTTATCATATGAACATTACAAACTTATTTCTGATTGGTGGCGGCGTTCTGGCCGGATTATTGATTGTTTCGTTAATGGTATTATTTTTGGTATCGCGCCGATCACAACGTGTTATGGAATCGTTGTTACAATTAATGACACAACCCGAACGCGCCCAGATTAATGACGCCAGTCGCGTGTTACAGACCATACTGGCGGGCGAAATTGCCAAGATAGAAGCCTGCTTTCGCACAATGCGCGATACACTGAATGCGCAAATTGATGCGGCAAACACATTGGCGGGCGAATTGACCGACCAGAATGACAAACTGGTTGCACTGGCGGATGACGCGACAAAGAAAATTGCTGTCATGTCCCAGCGCCTGGACAACACTGTATCCGGTTTAAATGGAATTGTGGATTCATCGGCATGGGGCGATATTCAGAAAACAACCGATGATTTTAATACAACTGTCAATGAATTATTAGACAAGATTAACACAACAACCAACGAAACAACGAACCAGACAAACACGATAAAGTCACAAATTGACCAATGGGTCGCAACCAGCGAAACATTGAACCAGAATCTGAAATCAGGTTATGACACAAATGATGAACAGATGAAAAATCTGGCAACACAATCTGAAAACATGCAACAGAAATTATCTGAACTGGCGACGTCTGTGGCCGATGGCTTTACCGGGGTCAAGGTTGCCGCCACAGATTATGAAACACTGATGACGCATAATGATGAATTATTGACGGCCCATTTGGAAAAAATGGATTCGTTCAGCAAGCAGTCCAAGAAACAATTGACCGCGCAAATGAACACATTGACCAACACAGCAAATGTCGTGGCCGGCCAGGTACGATTGGCAGAATCATCTATTGATAAACAGGTGCGCAAATTAAGCAGCGCGGTTGAAACCATGATGAATTCGGCCAGTGGTACCGAAAATTCTGTGCGTGGTATATCCACAGAATTAGCCACATTGACCAACCGCTTTGACGGCGAAATCAAGGAATTCGCAACGGACGTTGTATCAGAATTAAAGACAGTATCCGGCGTTGCGAACACCACACTGGAAAACACAAAAACGGCCGCAAACGCGTTCTCTGAATCCGTCAAGGCGATGGCAACTGGCGTACGCGAAACGTTGATTGAAATGAATACAGCGCATACCCAGCTGTCGGGACAATCGGCGAATCTGATAAAGATGTCAGCAGAAACAACCGCACAATTGCAACCACTGTCAGAATTGATAGAGAAATACTATTCGGCCCTGCCCGACCTGTCCCAGGGTTCCGTAGAAGCGGGCGAAAAATTACAACAAATTGTTGCGTCGCTGAACGACAAGATTGGATTAATGAAATCAACCGTTGCCGAATCCACGAACACAATTTCTGAATCTGCAATTAAACTGGAGGATTTGGCCGGTCAATCGCGCCAGCAAATGATTGACCTGATGTCTGATTATGCCAAGGCCGTGAACACGATGCAGACACTGAACAAACAGATGATGGTGGCACGCGCAACCGCGCCAATGGACGCGATGGGGGCGACCGGTGGCGCATCGCAATCATTTGGCCGTGTCAGTGCAACTGATTTCTTGAAACAGGCGCAACATGCATTTGATAAAATGCACGAACAGTCGTTGGATTTAACACGTGCAACTGGGGCGGATATTCCAGATGTGGTGTGGCAAAAATATCATGCCGGCGACAAAACAATATTCTCTAAATGGTTGGCCAAAATGATGGCGGCAGCCGACAAGAAGCAAGTGCGTGAAATGTTAAAGAACGACAGTGTGTTCCGTTCCCAGGCCACCCAGTTCGTGCGCAGCTTTGATAAAATCATGTCTGGGGCGCAAAACGCCGACAACCCGGACAAGTTATCGTCCGCATTATTAAAGACCGATTTGGGACAAATTTATGCGGTATTAAAGGGACAAATTTAATTGCCACATATCTGTATAAAAAATACCGCCACGATGTGGCGGTGTTTTTTAGTTGCAATATTATTAATCTTCCAGAAAGCTGCGCAATTTACGTGCACGCGTTGGATGCTTCAATTTATTCAGCGCCTTTTGTTCAATCTGGCGGATACGTTCACGGGTAACCCCGATGTATTCACCAACTTCTTCCAGGGTGCTGGTTTTATTCGTGCTCATTCCAAAACGCTGGCGCAAAACAGTTTCTTCCTTGGGATCCAATTCTGACAGAATCTGGGTAACAATCTTGCGCAGGTTCTTTTGCGCGGCCGACACAAACGGATTCTTGGCCGTTTCGTCCGCAATGATTTCAATACGGCTGCTGTCATCTTCTGTGCCGACGGGCGCCTCCAATGAAATTGGCTTCAGGTTAACCTTCATTGCCTTGTGAATCTTGTCCACCGGCAGATAGATAATCTTGGACAATTCTTCGGCGGTCGGCTGGCGGCCATATTTGTGCATAAATTGACGTGTGGCACGTTGAATCTTGTGGATGTTATCAATCATATGCACCGGGATACGGATCGTACGTGCCTGGTCGGCAATACTGCGCGAAATACCCTGCTGAATCCAGTTCGTGGCATATGTAGAGAACTTGTTACCCAAACGGTAATCAAATTTATCAACCGCCTTCATCAATCCGATATTTCCATCCTGGACCAGGTCAGAGAAATCCAATCCCAAACCACGGTTGCTGGATTTTTTCGCAAACTTGATAACCAGGCGCAGGTTTGCCTCTATCATTTCGCGCTTTGCGCGGGCGGCTTCGGCCTGGCCACGACGCACCAGTTCAACGACCTTTTTATATTCAGCGGTCGGCTGGCCTGTTTCACGCGCGATTGCGGTGATATCGTCCTGAATCTTTAAAATATCTTTTTCGTGTTTCTTGGCAAAGTTCGCCCACGCTGGGTTCTTGTGCTTCATCAGTTTCTTAACCCAGTTGCGATTTAATTCGTTGCCGGCATATTCCGCCAAGAAATCTTCGCGTTTAATCTTGTTCGCCAGCGCCAGGCGCAACAGTTTGCCTTCCAGTCCCATCAACAACTGATCACGCTGGGTCAAATGTTCCAAAATTTCGGCGATACGATCATCGTTCAAACGAATCTTGCTGACGTTTTCAAACAATTCCAGACGCATTTTCGCGTATTTCTTTTCCAATGCCTCGTCCGGTTTTGCCGACGTTTGCAGATTTTCCAGACGCTTTGTCTGCAATTTCTGCATACTGTTAAATATACGTTTAATCTTGGTAAACAGTTCGGTTACCATCGGCATTAACGCCTCTTCCATTACTGGAATTGGAACCCCAGATGTGCCACGTGGCGTATCTTCTTTCTTGATACCGTCTTCGTCGTCAACGTCGTCTTCGTCATCTTCATCGTCTTCGTCATCACTGGTGGATTCTTCCAAATCGTCCAGGTCATCATCATCCAATTCATCAACGTGTTCCACACCCTTGGACTTCAATGCCTCTGACAATGCGGCCAATGATTTCTGTTCTGATTCAGATGAATACATTACTTCCAAATTCAGGATGTAACGCAAACGAATATCCTCGTTCAACAATTGCTGGTACCAATCCAACATCGCCTGAATTGTCATTGGGCTTTCGCACAGGCCATAGACCATCAGACGTGTGGCGGCCTCTATACGTTGGGCGATTGCAACCTCGCCTGCGGCGGTCAGCAACTGAACCGTGCCGATTTGTTTCAGGTATGATTGAACAGAATCCTGAACGCCCAATACCAGGTTACCCGTCTGGCTGCGTTCCAACTGCTTGGCATAATGTTCGTAATCATCATCGTTGACGTCAACCTGTTCGGCATCTGCATTCAACAAATTGCGGGTTTTATCACGGGGCTCATCAGAATCATCTTCGTAATACTTTTCCATTTCCTGGGAAAAGTTGTCGGTCTCCAACATTTCCAGCCCCAGGTCCTGCTGAAAGAAATCCAGGACTTCTTCCTTTTCTTCGTCTGGAACCTCGTCCGCTTCGGTGGCGGCATCAAAATCCATCTGGGACAAATAGCCCACTTCTATTGCCGACGCCGCAAGTTTTTGCAGATTTTCCGGCAACGAATCAATCAGCATTTTCGTTGCATCGTCCAGTTTTTTCGCCATAAACCGACCCCCACAGAGTAAATTAAACGACTATCTTGTTCAATTAGTTTATTTCTTTTTCGTTGCCTTGGCCACCGCGTCATGAACGGCAGATTCCGACACCAAGCCCAATACAATCGGGCTCTGGATTTGAATCAACGAATAAGATTTATGTGTTTTGTTGCGAATTGACGCGACCGTTGGATTAGTGCTGCGCATCAGACGTGCGACCTGGCCATCGGATAATTCTGGATAATTTTTCAGAATCCACAAAATGCCGCCCAAACGGTTCTGGCGATGCAGTTTTGGCGTATATCCAACACCTTTCTTGTTCTGCTTTTGCTGGGCATCAACGATTTCCTGGCGCAATGTCAGGCGCGCAGATGGGTCTGCCTCGCACTTTTCAATGTCTTCGCGGGTCAATTGACCGTTCAGGATTGGATTCAGCCCCTGAATCTTGTACGTTTCCGCATCAGCAATGTTTTTAACCTCTAATTCATGCAGACCGCAGAAATCAGCGATTTGTTCAAATGTTAATGCAGTGTTTTCAATCAACCAAAGTGCAGTGGATTTTGGCATATATGGGTAATTCATGAATAATCCTCTTGTTGCTGGGGGCAATATACACCAATTTTGCCCCAGATTCAAGATAAAAGTGCGCCATCAGGCGCACTTTGTTACGCTTTCTTGACAATCTTGGCCCCGTCACGCGTGTCAACGATTGACCAACCCGCATTATCCAATTGGGCACGAATTTCGTCCGCACGGGCATAATCACGCGCGACCTTGGCGGCCTGGCGTGCGTCGGCCAATGCCTGAATTTCCGCAGGAACCGCAATATTTTCCGCGTCACGTAATTTCTGGGCACGGTCAATGAATTGCAATCCCAGCAACCGATCAATAAATTCAAACAATGCCAATTTGGTCGTCGGATTAACTGTCTGATCTTTCAGCATATCCTGCATCAAAACCAATGCGGTGGCGGTTTTCATATTGTCTGAAACAGCATCCAGGATTTTATCATGCCATGCGTCATATGTCGCCTGGTCCTGCGTACCTGGATTGGTATCGTTCATCAAGTCTGCAACACGGCGAACAACATTCTTGTACCCTGCCGCCGCTGCATCCAGTGCCTCAAACGAGAAATCCAGTGGCTGGCGATAATGTCCCATCAGCAACATGTACCGGAATGCCATCGGGTCATACCCACGTTCAATCAAATCCTGAACTGTCAGGAAATCGCCAGATGATTTGGACATCTTGCCATTTTTTGACAGCAACCATTCGTAATGCACCCAATAATTTACCCACGGTTTGCCAACAATTGGTTCGGATTGGGCAATCTCGTCACTGTGATGAACCTTTATATGTTCCTGGCCGCCAACGTGAATATCAAAATGTGGACCTAATAACTTCATGCTCATGGCGCTGCATTCAATGTGCCATCCAGGGAACCCAACACCCCAAGGGCTGTCCCATTCCATGGCGCGTTTTTTGTCCGTTGGTGAAAATTTCCACAACGCAAAATCTGTTGGGTTGCGTTTTCCAGTGCTGTCAATGCGGGCGCCAGCGCGTAATTCGGATAAATCCTGGCCGCCCAACGCACCATAGTCGGCAAATTTGCTGGTATCATAGTAAATACCATCGCCAGGGATTTCGTACGTGTACCCCAGTTCTTCCAATTTTTTCACCTGGTCAATTTGTTCTTGGATATAGTCGGTGGCATGTGGCATCGCCGATGGGCGAATAATATTCAATGCATCCATATCGCGCAGAAACGCATCTGTATACTTTTTTGCAATATCCCATGCAGACATTTTTTCACGTGCTGCACCCTTTTCCATTTTATCTTCGCCGGAATCTTCATCACTGGTTAAATGTCCAACATCTGTGATGTTCATAACATGGCGAACCGTGTACCCATTTTCAATAAACATACGTTTCAAAATATCACTGTTGACAAATGTGCGCATATTTCCAATGTGTTGGTCCCAATATACGGTTGGACCGCAAGAATAGAACCCCATATGCCCCGGAACCAATGGTTTGAATTCTTCCAGTTTTCTGGACATTGTGTTAAATAATCTGATTGTCATAATGCGCTTCCTTTACTTTGTCTGGTACGAAAAAACTGTAATAAATTGTTGGATTTTTTGCAAACGAAATATGCCCGCCTGCGTGGCACAAATTAACGACAACAACAAAAAGTCATAAATTTAATCGTCATAGCCAGAATAATGCAATTCTGGCGGAGCGTATAGGACTCGAACCTATGGACCACTAAACGCGGTCACAGATTAGCAATCTGCTGCATTACCACTCTGCCAACGCTCCGCATGGTTGCGTGGGGTATTATACAGAAACTGTTTCACGATTGCAAGCGTGAAAATTATAAAAATGCCCCGTGGGTAACGGGGCATTTATCCTATTCGTGGTCAGACGCCCGGTCTGGGGCATATATTTCCACATCACGCGTCATTGCCATGTATTTTTCTGCGCGCCGCGCCGGCAATTCATCCACCGGTATTTCCTGTAATTCGCGGATATTTTCGGCAACAACCGCGGATAACAATTCCATCGTTGTTTGCCAATCCGTGTGTGCACCACCCGCCGGTTCGTCAATTATGCCATCAATCACGTTCAGGTTTGCCATATCACGTGACGTCAGCTTTAACGCCTGGGCGGCAACGGCCTTGAACTTGTTATCCTTCCACAATATGCTGGCGCATGATTCTGGGGCAATAACCGAATAGACCGCATTTTCCATCATCAATACGCGATCCCCGGTACCGATTGCAATGGCACCCCCAGATCCGCCCTGGCCCACATTGACGGCGACATATGGTGTTTTGATGGACAATCCCACAGACATAGACATTGCAATCGCCTGGGATTGACCGCGTTCTTCGCCTTCGCGGCCGGCAAATGCGCCCGCCGTATCAAACAATGAAATCAGTGGCAGATTAAACTTTTCCGCCAGGCGCATCATACGCTGTGCCTTGCGATAGCCATCTGGATTTGCCATACCAAAACGATGTTTCTGGCGGGTTTCAATTGTGCGACCCTGTTCCTGGCCAATAATGACCGCCGGGATGCCACGCCAGTAACCGATACCACTGCCCATGGCGGGATCTTCGGCATACAACCTGTCGCCGGCCAGGTATGTCCATTCGTCCACAATACCGTTAATATAATCCAAGAAATGTGGACGGTTTTCATTACGTGCCAATAAAACCTTGTCATACGCATCGGTTTCACCCATGCCGCGGACTTTTTTATTGTCCGCCAATGGCGTGGATACATTTATTGCCTTGGCCTCGCGCGGTTGTTTGGTCAGCACCGCCAGCACGCGTGCCAGCGCATCGTGCAATCCATCACGCGGGACAACCATATCAACCATTCCATGTTCATACAGGTATTCGGCGGTCTGGAAATTAGACGGCAGTTTTTCGCGAATATTCTGTTCAATTACGCGACGCCCTGCAAATCCAATACGCGCGCCAGATTCGGCAATATGGATATCGCCCAACATTGCAAACGATGCCGTAACACCGCCATACGTTGGATCGGTCAACAGCACAATATACGGAATCTTGTTCGCGTGCAGACGGTTAACTGCAACCGTTGTGCGTGCCATCTGCATCAATGACAGAATATTCTCTTGCATACGGGCACCACCCGATGCAACCACCATCACGAACGGACGACGTGTCTGAATCGCGTGTTCCATACTGGCGATAATACCATCACCCGCGGCACGCCCCATTGATCCCATCATAAAGTCGCCGTTTAATATACAAATTGTTGTTGGCACACCACCCAACACACCATCGGCCGACACAACCGCATCGTGATTACCGTTATCGCTGCGTGCCTCAACCAGGCGGGCCTTGTACGGCATACGATCAACGAATTCCAGTGGGTCATCGGTCACCGTTGGCAATTCCAGGCGTGTCCAATCATTGTTATCAAACAACAGGTCAAATCGCTGCTTTGGTGTCATAATAAATGCACGACCACAGCGCGGGCAGATATACAAATTATCTTTGTAGTCCTTGTAATAAACCAGACGCCCACAGGATTCACACTTAATCCACATCAGGCGGCGCACCTTGTCATAGCGGGCGCGGTCGTCATTTTTTATGCCCGATTTTTTACCAAATAACATATTTTATCCATTCATTTTCTTGGTCAATTCGCGGCTGGGCTTGAACAAAATTGTCGTGCTGGCCGGCAATGGCATTGGTTTGCCAGTGCATGGATTATAACCAATTTTTGTTGCGCGTGCGCGTGGCTGGAATGTACCAAAACCACGAACCTCTATGCGGTTACCGGTTGCGATTGATTCAATAATATGATCGGCAACCGTGTCCAGAATCGCCGCGGCATCGTTTGTGCGCATATGGCGGAACTGAACCTGAATTGAACGTACGATATCAGAACGTTTCATTTTACCCTTCCTTTACTTTTCTTTGTCCTCTTATTATTTATATCATAGCACATTTTATCAAGAGTAAAGTTTTTTATGTATGTGAAAACGTTCTTGGTGCCCCCAAACCCGACATATGGTATTTTTTATAAAAACACACCACCAAGGGAGGAAACACATGCCATTGATTGGGGACGCAGCGCCCGCTTTTACCGCCCAGACCACAAATGGGCCAATTAATTTTCCATCGGATTATGCCGGCAAATGGGTGATTATGTTCTCGCACCCAGCAGATTTTACCCCGGTATGCACCACTGAATTCATGACGTTCCAGGCAATGATTGACGATTTTCGCAAATTAAATACAGAAATTATCGGTCTGTCGGTCGGGACACTGACCGGACACCTGGCGTGGATTGATGCGATACGGCACCTGAAATTCCGCGATTTGCATGATATCCAGATTACGTTCCCGATTATTGATGACATGACGATGGAAATCGCCCGCAAATACGACATGATTCATCCAAACGCCACAGACACCAAGACGGTGCGCGCGGTATTCATAATTGACCCGAACGCGAAAATTCGCACAATTTTATATTATCCGCCATCGGTCGGGCGCAATTTTGATGAAATTCTGCGCGCGTTGGTTGCATTGCAAACCACAGACAAGTATCACGTATCCACACCGGCCGATTGGGTACCGGGCGAAGATGTGGTCGTATCATCGCCCACAACGACCGCCGAAATGGATGCACGCATGCGGCGCAATGACAAACGCCAGAACGTCCAGGCGTGGTTTCTGACGTTCAAGAAATTACCACTGAAATAAAAATTCAGAATACCAATGGGAAATCCCGTATATCCAACGGCACGCCATCACGATCCGGGTCCCATTGGTATTGCGACATAATAACGTGCTGGTCAGGGGTGAATTTTACCCCTTCGGCACGCAGGGATTTATATTGTTCGTCGGCAAATCCGCCACACAAACTGCCGTCCTTGAACACAACGCGATGCCACGGCAGGTGCCAACTGTTTTTATTGTTTGATGCGTAACCCACAAACCGCGCCATACGTGGGCGACCAATCATCGCCGCAATTTGACCAAATGTCGCCACCCGTCCCGACGGGATACGCGCAACAACATCATAAACCTGTTCGTTAAATGTTTTCATGGGAATTTAATATCTGGCGGAGAAGGAGGGATTTGAACCCCCGATACGGTTGCCCGTATACACGATTTCGAGTCGCGCGCATTCGACCACTCTGCCACTTCTCCGCAACGGTCGGCATTATACCGATTTTGTTTAATATTGCAAGTGTTTATATTCTATTGATTGCGTACAAATGATACCGTCTGATTTTTCAGCGATAATGTTTCAAACCGCCCCCCATATGCAGGCAATTCACGTTTGAATGTTAAAAACGCATGGTCAAATTTGAACCCTGTGATTTCTGCAACCCGGTCAACCGTCAATGTGATGTGCGCATCCGGGCGCGTTGACAAATATATCCACAATGGTTCGTATTTAGACATCAAAATTATAATTTTTTACGGATTTAACGATTGCAGCAACCAGTTTATTTTGGTGCGCGTCGGACTTTAACAGTTTTTCTTCACCTGAATTTGATAAATGCCCCAATTCAATCAATGCACCCGGCACGGTTGAACGCAACACGGCAAATGGCGCATGACGAACGTCCGGGCCACGTTGCTGCTCTATCTTGGCATTGCGAAACGCGCGGGATGCACCGCCGGCATATTCTTCGGACATTTCGGCAACCGCATGTTGTTGCAACGCCGACAATGCACTGCGGATATTTGGTTCAAAATCAGTGAATCCCTCTACCCCAATCTTGTCGGCGGCATTTTCCGCCTCGGCCAATTTTTTAGCCTCTTCGTCCGATGCCTTTTCTGACAGGGTGTACACCGAAAATCCCTTCATCGCACGGCTGGGGTTCGCATTTGCATGCAATGATATAAACAAATCCGCATGACGCTTTTCACCAATTGCCGCACGATCGGCCAGTTTCAAATACGTGTCATCACTGCGTGTCAGATATGTCTTAAAACCGTTTGCATTTAATTGTGTGCGTAACTTCTTTGCCACCGCCAGGACAACTGTTTTTTCCTTGGTTCCGCCCTTGCCTATGCATCCGGGATCCTTGCCACCATGGCCGGCATCAACAACAATTACATATTGTTTGGCGGGCGCGGATGTTTTGGATGTGGTTGCGGATGCCGCGGGTGCGGCGCCCCCGCCTGTCGCGCCAGATCCCGCCACGAAATCCAACACCAAACGGTAATCATTGTCACCATTTGGTTCCAGAATCATTATCTGGGATTTGGCAATTTGGGCAATTGGCCGCGTCAGATTAACAATAATCTGGACCCCATCACCGGTGGATGCCTGGGTTATAGATTTCACCAATGTGCCCGACGCCAACGATGGCGCCAGTGACGAATTCACACTGGTATTATTTAATTTTACAATTAACTGGTTCTGGGGATACGCCAATGAATATGACGGACGCGCACCTGTTTCAATTACCAGACGTGTTTTCCCACCCGGTTGCAGCCCGGTGCGTAATAACTTTAACGAATTTGGCGCCGCCAGCGCCATACGTGGCACGCACATCACCGCCATTACCGAAAAAAAACTGACCTGTAAAAGACCGCGCCTGGAAATTCTCATTTGGGATAAATTATATCAGATTTTACCCCCACATTCAAGACCCGAAAACCACCAACCACATATTTACATTGATTTTAATTGATGGATATTTTAGTATCCCAGTGTGTGTCCATATGATACACACCACGCAGTTAGTAGTTGGGCGTCGCTAACCCAGATAACTGGCATGAAAATGTTTTGACTGACTGTCCCGGCATTGTGTCGGGAAGTTGTGGCCATACAACAGGCCGGCTTTTGCCGACCAAAAACCACAAGGTCAAAGTTATCTGACTAGCGAACTTCCCGACTCCTAATTTGCATTAGGAGTTTTTTTAACACACGGGAGAAAACTATGCAAATCCAATATGATAAAAAACGTACAGACATCACGTTCTGTACAATGCTGTTCAAGGTTCCTGACGAAAATCGCTTTGGCTATTTAAAACATATGGATCGTAAATTTGAAAATTTCTATCTGCCGTCACTAAAAAAATTGATTCAGACATTTGAACGCGTTGCATTATGGTGTGACCATGAAACCGCCGAGTTTCTGCACCGTGAAAAATTAGATAAAAACATTATGATGCGCGTAATGGATTTTTCAGAGCTGCCGCATTACGCTGAACGCGATGATATGTTGCGCATAATGAACGAGATGAAACGCCACCGTGGCTTCTTTCTGCACAGAAAAACGCCCCAAGACTGGATTGATTATATGATGATAATTAATGCCAAACCCGCAGTCATAAAATGGGCTGCAGAAAACAATAAATTCAATTCAGATTATTTTATGTGGATTGACGGTGGCGGCATGAATGCAATGTATGGTTCGTTCTGGGCGAATTGGACTGGCACAATCACAGCCCACCCAACCAGGTGCCGCTTTACCGTGCATCCAACACCGGCCAGAACCAGACCACATTTTGTTCCAAATTTTATTTATAAACCTTTTACCCAGGCGCAATGCAGAAAAATACAGCCCGCCACATCAGAAACAATGGTGTGCCAAAAATTAGTTGATATTGCAATGATAAATTCTGATTACGACGTCCCGGCAACGTCATTCATGATTCCACGCAAATGGGCAACACGTTTTTACGAAAAATTTGAGACTGTTCGCCTGGTTATGAAAAAACATCACCTGGTATCAACCGAACAGGCCGTATTCCAGGCAATGATGAAATTTGACACAGACGATATGTTTGAGGTTGTGTGGATACAACATTACACGGGCGTTTATGCCGCCGTTGCACAGCAAAAACCAGATTGCATAATCTGATAAAAAAACAACCGCCGTTGTGGCGGTTGTTTTTTATGTGTTGCAATACTTTATTTGCTGACACAGTTTGCAAATGTTTGGGCCAACAATGATGTTTCCTGACTGGTCAATGTGGCAACCGGCACGATAAAGCAACGACCACTGTCGCGGATAACAAACACCTTGGTCCCGCGTTTATATGCGGTCTGCATATTATCCATTTGTGCGGATGATAAAAACGCATTTTGGGTCAATGCAGAATTTGACAACCCCGCCTGGACCACCTGGGATGCAATGCTGTAATTATCCAGCGTGCTGGCTGATGTGATTTCCATATACAGCGACTGATTCTGATACGGATTTTCAACGTTATCGTTTTCTGTTCCTGGGAACGCGACGCCCACCGCCAATGCCGCCGCGGTTTGCAGTGCGGTTGGTTCAGACGATGATGACGATGTGGTTGACGTTGTATTTATTGTCATATCATCACCACACGCCAGGTTCATACGATTTGTGTACCCCGCCAAGACGGCATCAATCGCCGCCTGCCAATCAGAACCCTTTTTATTCAAATCCAGGCTGACAATCTTTTCCGCCCAGCCCCAGATGTTTGCACCAACATTACCCGCGTTGGCAAAACGTGTTACCATTTCCGCACTGCCCCCTGGGACGCCGGCGCCACAGTAATCGTTCAATTGTGATGTCAACATACTGGTCGTTTCGTTGCCGTACGCCAATGCCACAGAATGGCATGACATTGCCGCCTCTAATTCCTGGCGACGTTGCAGGCACAAATCCGAATGCGATTTTGACAACTGGGTCGCCATGTTTGACATGGACAGGTATGACATCAGTTCCTGTTGCACATATGGCGGACACAGGCGCGCCGCGGTATTCATACCCGCGCCACCGTTGCGTGTTGTTGTATTATACTGGGGCAATAATACCGATGTATCCTTTTGCAGGCACAGCAATGCGTAATTGTACAGTTCACTTTCGGTTGCATACTGGCATCTGGATTCACGCTGGCCCGGGACAACGGTTACGTCACCGCAATAATCAGACAGGCATTTATAGATGCGTTCACGGCACGCGGAATCAACGTCCGGCTGGGTCACCATGAAATATGTATTACGCTGATTTGTTTTGTATGCATTTGCCAATCCGGCATTTCCACGTTGGTTACCACTGGTCGTTGCAGTATTCAGTGTCACATAACGTGCCGAACCGGAATTAGTTGCCGTTGTTCCCGCCGATACTGCACCCGCGTCAAACCCGCACAGAATCAGTCCCAGCGATGCAAATACACCAAAAATATTTTTCATTGAAATCCCTCTCGTTGTGGAAATTTTATCATATTCGCCACAAAAAGGCAAACGTTCATTTCAAATCACGCGCATAAAAAGATTGATTTAGGCAAATAAATTGATACCATGCGTCACATGATTATACCAAATGAAACTTTATCCCAGATTCATGACGACATTGTTGCCGTCAGGGGGTTTCTTTGACCCGGAAAAACTGGAATCTGAAATTGCAAAATTAAACGACACTGTAAATACGCCGGATTTGTGGGATAATCCGGACCAGGCGCGCGCCCTGCTGCAAAAGAAATCTGGACTGGAACGGCAACTGGGTGAATTACGCGAACTGGAATCAGAATACGCGAATTTATCCGAATTGTATGAAATGGCCCCAGACGATGGTGATGTGATTGCCGCGATTGAACGGTTGGCCGATACCGCACACCGGGCAAAGTTTATTACGTTGTTTCGTGAACCGGCCGATAACAATGGCGCATTTCTGTTTATCCAGGCGGGCGCCGGCGGGACCGAGGCCCAAGATTGGGCACAAATGATGTCACGCATGTATGCACGCTGGGCTGAACGGCACAATTTTACATGCGAGGTTATTGAAGAACACGAGGGCGACACCGCCGGAATAAAAAATATTACATACCGCATCAGTGGCGATCGCGCATACGGATGGCTGAAAAACGAGATTGGCGTGCATCGTCTGGTTCGCATTTCGCCGTTTAATGCCAACGGCAAACGCCAGACCAGTTTCGCGTCTGTGGATGTATGGCCGGATGTTGATGACACAATTGAAATTGAAATAAATGAAAAAGATTTGCGCATTGACACGTATCGTTCATCGGGCGCCGGCGGCCAACATGTTAACAAGACCGACAGTGCGGTTCGTATAACCCATATTCCGACCAATACCGTGGTAACGTGCCAGAATGAACGCAGCCAGATTCAAAACAAAGAAATGGCGATGAAGATGTTGCGGTCGCGCCTGTACGAACTGGAATTACAGAAACGCGCCGCCGCCGAAGACGCCGCCAAGGCCGCACAAAAGAAGATTGAATGGGGCAGCCAGATACGAAACTATGTCCTGTATCCGTATCAATTGGTCAAAGATGTCCGCACCGGCGTTGAAAAGACTGATTCCGGGGCGGTTCTGGATGGTGATTTGGACGACTTTATGTTGGCGGCATTGGCGCGCGACTAAATCCCCCCAGGATTTATATCTGCTTGACAATCACAAAAATTGACATAAAATATATTTGACAACTTTTTGAAAGGATAATTCTATGAATTTGGTTCCGACCTATTACTTAAACGCGATACGCCAGGTTTTGCCATTTGCATACAAGGCAGAACGCCCATCCATCCCTGGCAACAGCCACAACACCCTGTTTGTGTATGATGGTGATGACACATATGTGTTCAAGTTTAATCATTTTGACATGGTGTCCAAAAATGTACGTTACAGCAAACTGTTGGCCCAGGCCGGCGTTTCTGTACCAGACATCAGTATGCATACGTATAAAGGCTCTTGGATGGAGGTGTACAAAATCATCCCTGGACGCACACTGTATGAATGCGTCCACAAGGGCATGGACAACCGTGCGGTAAAGTCCGTATATAACGATGCGGTTGATGATTTTATCAAGATGTCAGATATTAATCTGAACCTGGTGCCAGAATCCAGTTTCAAATATATTCACCAGGTCGCACGCCAAAATGTTTCTGACACATCTGGGAAAATTGCGGCAAAATTCTTGAGCAATGGCGTTCGTATTATGAACAAACAGTCCGGTGAAAATTCCATGGGGCTGTACCACTGTGGTATTACGCCGAAAAACATCATCGTTTCACCAGACGGTAAATACGCTGGTCTGGTTGATATGGACGAAGTGGCCATCAGCAATAAGAACTATGCATTCGGTGTGATGACCGAACAGTATAAACGTATGGGACTGGATTCAGACGAATTGATTGCGCTGTACGAAGACAAAACCCTGACGAAACTGGACCACAAGCACCTGGAATTCATGGGCAAGGTTAACGATGCTGGCCGCTGGATTATGGGTAAATTGGGCACACGCCAACGGTAATTGAATCGCACACAACAATAAAAAACACCGCAATATGCGGTGTTTTTTGTTAAATCTGGCGAACGCAAATAAAAACCGCCAATACCAGGCGGTTTAATTTGTGGCGCACCCGGCGGATTCACTCGGTATTATTCACATAATACCTGCGTGGCACGCGTGGCGGCGCGCCTGCGTTCAATCACTTGGCTTGCCGACTTGTTGTCAAACGCGCACGCGTTCAAATCGCGGGGCGCACAACGCAAATAAAAACCGCCAATACCAGGCGGTTTAATTTGTGGCGCACCCGGCGCGATTCGAACGCGCAGTCCCCGCCTTCGGAGGGCGATGCTCTATCCAGTTGAGCCACGGGTGCAATTCCCATGTATTATAAAGATTCACAGACAAAATGCAAGGCATTAACCACGCGTCATGAATTTTACTTATGAAAAATTTCCTTGTTTTTATTATGTCTGTTTTAATACAATCCGTGCAAAGGAATCTGAAGATGAAGCAAATTTTTGGTCTGGGGTTGATTTTCACCCTGGCCGCATGCAACAGCATGTATATCAAACCAAACACATTTGATAAAACACAAAAGGTTTATGCCACGCGTGGCGGATATTCTATGCGACGCAGCATCAAAGAACGAATGGACGCGCGCGGGTATCACGTTGTTGTCGGGCGCGAAAAATCACACCGCGATTTTTCTGATACCGCATCAGACATGGAATTAACCCAGGTTGAAATTCCGTCTGATGTAAAATATGTGGTCAGGGTATCAGAACGCCGCGAAATATTTAATCCATTTTGGTGCCCATTTAATGGGTTCTGGTGGTGGAATTTTAATGTATCCATCGCAGACCAGAAAACAGGCAACGAATTGATGACATGGCGCGGTCGTGGATGCGCAGACAGTTCACTGCGTAAACTGGACGCCGCCCTGGACGAATTGGAAATGAAATAATTTCCAAAAAAAAATAACCGTGATAAAATTCACGGTTTAGTTTTTATTTCCACGATTCTTGCGCCGGCTGGGATTGTAAAGCAGCCCAGATTGTCGCAAAACCGCGTACCACCGGGACCGGCAACGTATTCGCAT
>CAKQEW010000006.1 GCA_934230415.1 uncultured Alphaproteobacteria bacterium
AAAAGCAATAAAAGGTAGTTTATTATGTTGATGCCAAATAAAACAAAGTTTCGCAAACAGCACAAAGGCCGTATTCATGGCGTAGCCAAGGGCGGCAGCGAACTGGCATTCGGTTCTTTTGGATTGAAGGCCATGACACCAGAACGCGTTACAGCGCGTCAGATAGAAGCGGCGCGCCGTGCAATCACGCGTCACATGAGACGTATGGGTAAATTGTGGATTCGCGTATTCCCAGACGTTCCTGTCACCAAGAAACCAGCCGAAGTCCGTATGGGTAAAGGTAAGGGTGCGGTTGAATACTGGATTTGCCGTGTCAAACCGGGTCGTATCATGTTTGAAATTGACGGTGTAAAACCAGAAATCGCATACGAAGCGTTCGCATTGGCGGCGGCGAAATTGCCGGTTAAAACCAAAATCGTTGAACGTAAAGCGAACTAATCTATAATCGCACACAAAAAGGTCAATAAAATGGCAGAAAAGAAGAACGAAAAAGAAGCGTTGACAACAGAAGCATTGCAGAGCAAGTTGGCTGATTTGAAGAAAGAACAGATGAATCAGCGTTTCCAGCATGCCGCAGGCCAGTTGCCAAAATCGCATGTTATCCGTCAGACACGTCGCGAAATCGCCCGTGTAAAGACAAAACTGAATGCGGATAAAAAATAAAAAATTGCCGATTTTTGTTGAGATTTCTAAAAAATTAGTTATCATATGCCGAAATCGGTTAAATAAAACCAAGGAATCAGTTGCTGTTTTGCGCGTTTTAGTGTACAATTAAGGCCGCAAATCAGGACTGAACAAAGAGTATAAGGGACATAAGTTATGCCAAGACGTATACTGCAAGGAACAGTGAAAAGTACAGCAAACGACAAAACAGTCGTTGTGGAAGTGGAACGCCGTTTCCGTCATCCGCTGTATGGCAAGTTCGTGAAGCAGAATAAAAAGTATAAGGCGCACGATGAAAACAACGAATTCAAGGTTGGCGACATCGTTGCAATAGAAGAACATCGTCCAATATCCAAGACAAAATCTTGGGTTGTCAAGGGTCGCGTTGGTGTATCCAAGGACGAAACGGTTGAGGTCGCAGACTAATACCGCCGGACAGGGTCTTTGAGGTTGGCATCGTTACTTGTTGCAGACAGTCGGGCCCTATAACAAAGCGGCGGGGGATTGCCCCGCACGCAGGACAAGGAAAAAAGTTATGATTCAGAATGAAACAGTTATGACAGTTGCTGATAACTCTGGTGCGCGCAAGGCTATGTGCATCAAGGTTTTGGGCGGTTCTCATCGTCGTTATGCAACTGTGGGTGATAAAATTGTTGTCGCCATCAAAGAAGCGATTCCACGTGGCAAGGTTCAGAAAGGTACCGTGCAGCGTGCAATCATCGTACGTACAAAATTCCCGGTAAAACGTCCAGACGGTTCAATCATCCGTTTTGACGATAACGCGGTTGTTTTGATTAACAAGAACAACTTTGAACCAATTGGCACACGTATCTTTGGGCCAATTGCACGTGAAGTTCGCCGCAAATACGATGTTCAGAAAATCGTGTCTTTGGCGCCGGAAGTTATATAGTCTGAAATAAAGGGTTATAAAGATGAAAATCAAAAAAGGCGATGAAGTCGTAGTTATTTCGGGAAAATACAAAGGCGTAAAAGGCAAAGTTCTGGAAGCACGCCCAACAGAATCCCGCGTTGTGGTAGAAGGTGTAAACCGTCACAAATGGCATGTGAAACCAACCCAGGAACAGCCAGGTCATATCGTTGATCGCGAAGCACCGGTGCATGTTTCTAATGTTGCGTTGGTTGATCCAAAGACAAAGAAAGCAACACGCGTTGGATATAAAATGTCTGGCGACAAGAAAGTTCGCGTTGCGAAAAAGTCTGGGACAGAATTATAAAAACAATCGGTTCCCGCTGTTACGGGGACGTAAAGTGTAAGGATAAAAAAATGCAAAGCAGATTGCGTGAAATTTATGAAAAAGAAATTGTACCTGAATTGATTAAAGAATTCGGATACACAAATGCGTTCGCAGTGCCAAAATTGTCCAAAATCGTTTTGAACATGGGTGTTGGCGAAGCAGTCAGCGATAAAAAGAAACTGGATTCCGCAGCGGCAGATTTGACCGCGATTGCCGCCCAGAAGTCTGTTATCACACATGCAAAAAAATCTATCGCGACATATCGTCTGCGCGAAGGTCAGCCTATTGGTACCAAGGTAACATTGCGCGGCAAGAGAATGTATGATTTCTTGGATAAACTGATTACAGTTGCATTGCCACGTGTAAAGGACTTTCGTGGTTTGTCAAAATCTAAATTTGACGGTCGTGGTAACTATGCTTTCGGTATCAAGGAACACTTGATTTTCCCTGAAATTTCCGTTGATAAAATTGACGCAATTCGCGGAATGGACATCGTCATCGCGACAACAGCGAAAACTGACGACGAAGCACGTGCGTTGCTGACGAAAATCGGCTTGCCGTTGGTTTTGAAATAATAAAAAGGTATAAAAATGGCTAAATTAGCGTTGATAAACAAACAGAAAAAACGTGAAAAAATGGTCGCACAGTATGCCAAAAAGCGCGAAGCGATCAAGGCGAAGATGTCTGTAAATGCAACACCAGACGAACGTATGGATGCAATGAAAAAACTGGCGAAACTGCCACGTAATGCAAATCCGACACGTCTGCATAACCGTTGCTCGGTAACGGGTCGTGCGCGCGGGTTCTCGCGCTTGTTCGGTCTGTGCCGTCAGCAACTGCGCACTATGGCGTCCGAAGGTAAATTGCCAGGCGTACGCAAGTCCAGTTGGTAAAACAAGAACAACCCAGTTGTGGACAATGCAGCTGGGGTTAAACAACAGTGCATGGGCAGGGTGCCCGTGTGACGAAGGAGTAAAAGATGTCATTATCACACCCAATCGGAGATATGTTGACCCGCATTCGCAATGGTCAGAATGCCGGTAAAGAAACAGTCACCGTTCCAAACAGCAAACTGCGTGCAGCAGTGCTGACCGTCTTGAAGGACGAAGGTTTTATTACCGATTTCCACAAAGAACAGATTGATGAACACCGTGCAAACTTGGTTATTGAACTGAAGTATGTCGGTGGCAATGGCGCAATCCAAGAAATTTCCGTCGTATCCAAACCAGGTCGCCGTGTTTATTCCGGCAGTGCAAAAATGCCAAAGGTTATGGGTGGACTGGGTATTGCAATCGTTTCAACACCGAATGGCGTTATGACAGACCACAAGGCGCGTCTGATGAACGTCGGTGGTGAAGTGCTGTGCAAGGTTATATAATTATTAGCAGTAAGGATTAAGTTATGTCTCGTGCAGGAAAATATCCAGTAAAATTGAATGACGGTACGTCAGCGGCGATTGTTGATGACGTTCTGGTTGTCAAGGGCCCAAAGGGCGAAATTAAACTGCCGTTGGATACAAAACATGCAGGTTTGGTACATGTCGCGATTGAAGACGGTCATGTTATCGTTACACCAAAAGACGCCGAAGATAAAATCTCGCGCGCGATGTGGGGCACAATGACCCGCAATGTTCGCAGCGCGGTTCACGGTGTGTCTGAAGGTTTCGCGAAAGATATGTACATGAAGGGTGTTGGTTACAAGGCATCTGTTTCTGGCAACAAATTGGTTTTGGTTGCGGGCTATTCACATGATGTTATCATGGAAATCCCAGCTGGCCTGACCGTTGTCATGGGCGAAAACCCGACAGAATTCACCATCAAAGGTATTGATAAATGCCAGGTTGGTCAGTTCGCAGACAAAATTCACAAGGTCCGCAAGGCTGATCCGTACAAGGGCAAGGGCATCTTCTATAAGGGCGAAGTAATCCGCCGCAAGGAAGGTAAAAAGAAATAATAGTTGTATACAGACAGGATACAAAACGATGGCAACAGGTAATAAATATTCAACAATCATGGTCCGGGATGGCTGGGCGCGTGTTGTTGCCGCAATGGAATTCTTGGTGGAATACGTTTGCGATTACCTGTCCGGCCAGAAGTTTAGAAGACTGTCTGATGTACAGCGTTGCAATCAAAAGCAAAAATAATTTCCGCTGTTACGGGAATTGAAAAAAAGGAAACGAAATGTTGAAACATTTGTCTAGCGAAGAAAGACGCACATTGGCAAATCGCGGTGCGTTGAAAAGAAAGAACCCAGGCAAGATTCGTTTGTCGGTTTTCCGTTCGGGCCGTCATATTGAAATCCAGGCCATTGATGATGTTCGTGGTCACACAATCTGTGCCGCATCGTCCAAGGAAAAAGATTTCCAGGGCAAAGGCTGGAATATTGCCGGCGCAGAACTGGTTGGCAAAACATTTGCGCAGCGCGTTGTTGACGCAGGTATTGCTGAAAATTGTTATTTTGACCGTGGCGCATATCGCTATCACGGCCGTGTAAAGGCACTGTGCGAAGCAATCCGCGCAGGCGGCGTAAGAATTTAATGGAATATACGGAGTTATAAGATGGCACGTTTTGATGATAAAAAATTGCAAACGGACAACCTGGTTGACAAGCTGGTTTCCATCAACCGCGTATCCAAAACCGTAAAGGGCGGCCGCAATATGTCGTTCTCGGCATTGGTTGTGGTTGGTGACAAGGCCGGTCGTGTTGGCTTTGGCAAGGGTAAGGCGTTGGAAGTTCAATCTGCGGTGCAGAAGGCAACCAAGGCAGCCAAGGCGAAAATGATTCGCGTTCCGTTGAAAGAAGGTCGTACATTGCATCACGACAGCGCAGCGAAATATGGCGCCAGCAAATTGGTCGTTCGCAGTGCTGTTCCTGGTACTGGTATCATTGCCGGTGGTGCATTGCGTGCGGTGTTTGAATGCTTGGGCGTTCAGGACGTTGTTGTGAAATCCCAGGGTTCTAATAATCCAAACAACATGATTCGTGCGGCGTTCTTGGCGTTTTCTAAAATGAATTCACCAAAGACTGTTGCGGCACGTCGTGGCAAAACAGTTGCGGAAATCATCGCCGGCCGTGATGGCAAAAAGGCAGATGATGCAGCATGCGAATGCCCAGCGGAAGACAAATAATCTGGACAGAATAACGGAGTTTTAAAATGGCAAAAATTACTGTAAAGCAAGTTAAAAGTATCGTTGGCCGTCCAGAAGCGCAGCGCAAAGTTGTCGCGGCGTTGGGTTTGGGCCGTATCGGTAAAACCAAAGAATTGGGTGACACACCAGCCGTTCGCGGTATGGTTGCCAAGGTTTCCCATTTGGTTGAAATCGTTGAAAAATAATAAATAAAGAACCGAGTATGCGGGCACACTTGTCCGCATGCGAAAAAAGACTATATACTTAGTCATAGGATAAAAGGAAAAAATTATGAAACTGAATGCATTGATGGATAACTTTGGTGCACGTCGCGATACAAAACGCGTTGGTCGTGGTTTGGCATCTGGTTATGGTAAAACAGCAGGCCGTGGTAACAAGGGTCAAAAGGCGCGCAGCGGTTCCCGCAAGCAGGCAACATTCCAGGGTGGTCAGATGCCGATTTTGCGTCGTTTTCCAAAGTTCGGGTTTAACAGTCCGTTTGCCAAGGAATATGTAACAATCAACCTGGGCGATATTGAAAAGTTTATCGCAGCGGGCAAGATTGATGCAAAATCACCAATCACAATTGATTCCCTGATGGCGGCGAAAATCATCAACCGCAAAATGTCTGGTTTGAAGGTCTTGGCCAAGGGCGAAATCAAATCGTCTGTGAACATCATTGCGGACAAGTGGTCCAAGACCGCAGAAGCAGCGATTGTCAAAGCAGGCGGCACAATCAAAAATAATTAATCCGTATATCCGTACCCCGCGCAAGTGGGGTACGAAACTGATTCAAGAGCGTACAGCGCATGAAATTTTTGAAAAACTTTTTTGGAAACCTGTCAGATTTACAAAAGCGTATCTTGTTCACGTTGGGCGCGCTGATTGTATATCGTATCGGTTCATTTATTCCATTGCCGGGTGTTAATGCATCCGCGGTTTTGCACCTGTTCACAGGCGAGGGCAGTGGTATGATGGGCATGTTTGATATGTTTTCGGGTGGTTCGTTGTCACGTATGTCCGTATTGGCACTGAACATTTTCCCATACATTTCGGCGTCTATCGTTTTACAGTTGTTAACCGCAACCAGTAAATCACTGACAGAATTGCGCAAAGAGGGTGAATCAGGCCGTATCAAGATTAACCAATATACACGTTATTTGGCGGTGTTTCTGGCCGTGGTCCAGGGTTGGGCTGTGGTGCGTGGTTTGGAAATTATGGCGCCGGTTAACGGTGTTGCGGCGGTTGTGAACCCGGGCTTTGCATTTGAATTGTCGGCCATTATTGCGTTGGTCGGTGGTACTGTATTCGTCATGTGGTTGGCGGAACAGATTACCGCACGTGGCATTGGCCAGGGCGCATCACTGTTAATCTTTGCGGGGATTATCGCCCAAATCCCGGGTGGTATCGCCAAGGTATTTTCACTGGGGTCGGTTGGCCAGATGTCGCCGGCAATGATTATGTTGGTTGTTGCGTTCGTCATCGGTATTGTTGCACTGATTGCATTCTTTGAACAGGCACAACGTCGCATCCAGATTCTGTACCCGCGCCAGGTTATGGCAAACGGTGTTATGAACACAAATGCGTCATATTTGCCGATAAAGGTAAATATGTCGGGCGTTATGGGACCGGTTTTCGCATCCAGTATTATGATGTTGCCGGCGTTTGTTCAGCGCTTTGTCCAGAGTGAGAATTTAATCGTTCAGAACATCATGGCGTTCTTTACGTATGGCGCGTGGTCGTATATTATCACGTACACGATTTTGATTGCGTTCTTTGCGTATTTCCAGACCGCGGTGATATTTAATTCCGAAGAAACCAGCACAAACCTGAAAAACGCGGGTGGTTATATCCCAGGCGTTCGTCCAGGTGAACAGACAATCCACTATCTGGATTCTGTGGTTTCGCGTACAACGGCGATTGGCGTTTTGTACCTGATTGTTGTGTGCGTTATTCCAATCATACTGAATACGCATTTTGGTATGCCACTGATGATTGGTGGAACCAGTGTACTGATTGTGGCGGGCGTGGTATTGGATACAATGAACCAGGTTCAGTCGTATTTGGTGGCAAAGCAGTATCGCAGTGTTATCAAATCGGCACAAAAGAAAGGTCGTTTCCGTTAATCGCGGTGACGTAAAAACAAGATTTGACTTTTGTCATGTTGTGGATAAAATAGCGTGGCAAAATAAAATACCTGTGGTTCTGGACGGCAGTATCACAGGGAAACAGCAGAGCAGGGCGTGCGGACACGCACAACCCATGGTAATAATAAAAAGGAAAATAGAAAATGGCACGTATAGCAGGTGTTAACATTCCGACAGAAAAGCGTATTGAAATTGCGCTGCGCTATATCCACGGTATCGGGCCGGCAAAATCTGCCCAGATTTGCAAGGCACTGAACCTGAAAGATGGTCTGCGCGCGAAAGACTTGACTGACGAGGATGTTGTTAAAATTTCAAATTACATTGAACAGAACTTCAAAGTAGAAGGTGACGTCCGCCGCGAAGTTGCAATGAACATCAAACGTTTGCAAGACCTGAAGACATACCGTGGCATCCGCCATCGTAATCGTCTGCCGGTCCGTGGTCAACGCACCCAGACAAACGCACGTACCCGCAAGGGCAAACGCGTGGTTGTTGCAGGTTCCGCAACCAAGGGTAAATAAAATTTAATCTAATGCCTCGTCTGCTTGATGTTGGCGCGCTCGTGTAGCATTTGTACACTTCGCTTACCAGCATCGGCGCATCCAAAGCATTATCTTAAATTTTTCAATAAGGTAGAGATTAACACGACAGTTAATTGAAGACATCTAACAAAGGTAAAAAATAATGGCAGTTACAAAAGCTAAAAAGAAAGTAGTAAAAAAAGTATCGCACGGCATTGCGCATGTTGTTGCGACAAATAACAATACACGTATCACAATCACAGACCAATCTGGTGCTGTGCTGACATGGGCGACCGCCGGTGCAAATAATTTCAAGGGCGCAAAGAAGTCCACACCGTACGCAGCGACAGTCGTTGCAGATGCAGTCGGCAAGAAAGTTGCAGAAATGGGTATGAAGACAGTTGATGTTCTGATGCGTGGCATCGGCCAGGGTCGCGAATCTGCTGTTCGTGGTTTGGCAAATGCAGGCTTGGTTGTACAGTCCATTACAGACACAACGCGCATTCCACACAATGGTTGCCGTCCAAAGAAAGTGCGTCGCGTGTAAATTAAATATAATAACACATCTATGTGTCGGGCGGGTTGCTCGTGCAGGTCTACTGCACTACGCAACCCGCCCGTTCGCATATTTGTGTCATTCTCTTTAATTTTGAATCGTCCCGTTCGGGACGGTTTTTTGTTTGAATTGTTTATCGCTATAAAAAATGAAAAGCGTCATACGAAAAGGCTTGCAGTAGATTTTTGCGCCATATATAATAGCGCTAAGGGTTTACTGCAACATACGATTTTTAGCGGTAAATTGGGGGAAAAGTGAAACAGATATTAGTGATTTTGTCGCTGCTGTTAGGTTCATCGTTTTGCAATGATGGCGCGTATGCTAGTATTGCGTCCAAAGAATATGTTGTAAAATTATCTGATATCAAAGAATCACTGAGTAATAAAACCGATACGTTGGATGAAACATCAACGACGACACAATACCCCAGTGCAAAAAGTGTGTATGACAATTTAACATATCGTGTTGATGTTCGTGACAGCGCCGATCAAACACTGGCCGGGAAATATACGGTGTCTGGCGAATTTATTGTTCCAAACCAGCCATTACCCACAGTTCAAACAATAACGGAGACAGAATAGTATGCGTCGCATATTTGTGACCATTTTGTCTGCATTGTGTATATTGTTCCCAAATGTTTCTGTGTTCGCAGAAACGGGCAGTGTTGTCGGTGGTGCGCCGATTGTCAATGTTAAATATATCCATGATTTGATTCAGCACGAGTGGGGCGTTCGTGTCCCATATAACCCGGAACTAAAAAATCCGTTGGTGGCGGCAAATATGCTATATTTACTGACGGCGGTTGATGCCGCAAACAGTCACATGGGAACCAGTACGCAATATCGTGAAACCCAATATGCGACGGATTATGCGGCCAACACAAATGTCACAATCCAGGCGGTGCGCACTTTGATTGTATCGTCTAAATATCATTTTACTGCGACGACAACCAGTGATACGACCGCGTTCAGTTTTGTGATAAACGCGGCTGGCAAATTTTCTGTGGATTGGGGTGACGGCACGGCGGAAAAAATCGCAAAATATAACACCGGTGCCAGGACGCTGACGCATCAATATGCTACGGCTGGGGTGTATGAAGTTCGTATTGGTGGGGTTGCGACCGCATACGCTGCGCCCAACGGCAAGAATACCGCGATTTCATTTGAATCTAATAAAAATCTGGCAAAAATTTCAGGCAGTTTGGGACGTATATTCCCCAGCGTCGGCACGGATATGCCTGTATTTTACAGACTGTTTCACGAATGCACAAATCTGAAAGGCGAAATTCCGGGCGAGTTGTTTTCAGGCCTGGTTGGTGCACCAGTCAAGGGAATGTTTCAAGATTTATTTAATCATTGCATTGGGCTGACGGGGACGATTCCCCCAGAATTGTTTGCCGGAATCCAGGGTGCGCCCGAAGAAAGTATGTTTCGGTCCACGTTTGCAAACTGTCTAAATTTGCGCGGTGAAATTCCAGGGACGTTGTTTTCTGGGATTGTGGGTGCGCCGGCGCCGTATATGTTCCGCTATACATTTGCCAGCAGCAGCAAGTTTTCAAAAATTCAACCGGGATTATTTTCAGGAATTTCTGGTGCGCCGGCCAACGATATGTACCTGGGGACGTTCTATAACGGATACGGGTTGTCTGGGGAAATACCAGTCGGGTTGTTCGGCAATATATCTGGGCCATTGGCACCGCATATGTTTGACACAACGTTCTATCGTTGTCGTAATTTAACCGGGCCGTCGGCGCGAAATCCTGATGGGGTGCCGTTGTATGAACAGTTTTCAAATGCCTTGGCAACGCACGTAATGCACATGTACACAGAAGACACAAAATTGTCAGACTATGCCGATATTCCAGACGCGTGGAAATAAAAAACGCCCATCGGGCGTTTTTTAATATTCAATCACACGACGGGTAGTGTGCGTGCCAGCGGGGACATATTGCACAACGGGTTGATATTCCTGGTAGTGATCTATAACCTCTGTGTATTTCTTGACACGAATTGGGCGCATTGCGGGTGCGCGACGGGCGCAACCACGGTTCAAATCCGCAGATGATTTTACACGTGCGCATGGTGTTCCAACGCGTGCAGGTTTCACAACCTGTGGCGCGGTGTATACGTCGTCGGTATATTCAACGGTATTTACCTGAACAGATTCATACGTTGTTTCGGTTGTTGTTTCGTTGCACGGGCACGCGTGTGCGCCAGTGGTCAGAATTGTGGCAAAGATGCCCAAAATAGTGATACGTTTCATGTTAAAAACCTGTGTTATTACGGTATGAAATATACGGTGATGGGCGGCGTATGTCAACCGTTTTTAAGGTGTGGAAACATATTGAAAAATCCAATATTTATTTGACTTTTGTGGGGGCGGGGTATAAAATACGCACGCGCGAAAGAAATTTTGCGCGACCGAATGGTGAAAATAATAAACTAAGCCTAAAGGAAAACGTTCATGATTGAAAAAAACTGGATGACCCTGATTAAGCCGAAAAAGCTGAATATCACGGTTGACGAACACAATCCCAACTTGGCAACATTGGTTGCTGAACCATTGGAAAAAGGATTTGGACTGACACTGGGTACCGCATTGCGCCGTGTTCTGTTGTCGTCATTACAGGGTTGCGCCCCAATCTGGATCAAGATTGATGGTGTGCAGCACGAATTTTCCAGCCTGCAGGGTGTTCGCGAAGACATCACAGACATCATCTTGAACCTGAAAGGTGTTTATTTCAAGGCATTGACCGAAGGTCAACACAAGGCAACCCTGAAAGTCAAAGGGCCAGCCGTTGTGACCGCAGGCATGATTGAAACATCGGGCAGTGTAGAGGTGATGAACAAAGACGCGGAAATCTGCACACTGGATAAAAACGCGAATTTGGATATGGAAATCACATTGGCAACCGGCCGCGGTTATGTGCCGGCGAATGCACACGCAGATGGCCTGCCACTGGGTGTGATTCCTGTGGATTCCATCTTCTCGCCAATCTTGAATGTCGCAACTGCTGTATCTGAAACCCGTGTGGGTCAGTCAACAGATTACGACAAATTGGAAATGACAGTAAAGACCAACGGTTCGGTTTCGCCCGAAGATGCAATCGCATATGCGGCGCGTATCCTGACAGACCAGTTGGTTGTCTTTATCAACTTTGAAGATCCGGCACAAATCAACGCCCCGGCCGAAGAAGAAAAGGCCAAGGACGCATTGCCGTTTGATCCGAAATTGTTAAAGCATGTTGATGAACTGGAATTGTCTGTTCGTGCGAACAACTGTCTGAAAAACGATAAAATCAACTGGTTGGGCGAATTGGTCCAAAAGACCGAAGCCGACATGTTGAAGACCCCGAACTTTGGCCGCAAGTCCTTGAATGAAATCAAGGTTCAATTGGAAGCCATGGGTCTGGGCCTGGGGATGGAAGTACCGGGTTGGCCACCAGAAAATATTGCAGAGTTGGCCAAGAAGTACGAAGACCCATACAAATAAAATTACCATAGCACGCCATCTGGCGCGTTTAGATGGTGTCTCATGTAGGTCAACTACACTACGACACCACTAAACATTGCCATCTGGCATGTTCTGATAATTTTCTAAAATAAATTCTGTGGGCTCTTGTTGCGATTGCCGGTTCTTATGTAGGTCAACTACACTGCGAACCGTCAATCGCTGCCAATAACCACACATAATTTATTTTCCCGATATGCTAGGAGAATTGTTATTTTCTCCTGGCACGAAAATCCCACACTGCTGGTGTGAATCAGGGTGTGGCGTCTCAATAGAATCCCCAGGTGTTCTGGGGCAGAAACAAAAATAAAGGAGTAATCTGATGAGACACGCAAAAGCAGGTCGCACATTTAATCGCGACACAAACGCACGCAAAGCACTGATGGTTGGCTTGGCGAAAAACTTGATTGAAAAAGAACAAATCAAAACAACCCTGCCAAAGGCAAAAGATTTGCGTGGTGTTGTTGAAAAACTGATTACTCGCGCCAAGGTTGACACAGTCGCCAATCGCCGTCTGACAGCGTCTGAATTGGGCAATGGTTCTGAAAAAGCAGTGAAAAAATTGTTCACGGTTTTGGGACCACGCTATGCCAAACGCCCGGGCGGTTATACCCGCGTGTTAAAGGCCGGTTTCCGTTATGGTGATGCCGCGCCAATGGCGATTATTGAATTGGTTGACCGCGATGAAAACGCGAAAAAGGTTGTGAAGCCAGCCGCCGCCGATGAAGCAGCAACTGACGCCCCAGCCGCCAAAAAAGAAAAGGCTGAAAAGCCAGCCGTCAAGGTTGAAAAGGCAGCGCCAAAGGCCGCCAAAGCATCAACCGCGACGAAAACTGTTGCCGTAAAACGCCGCGCAACAGGCAAATAAAATTACCATAGCACGCCATCTGGCGCGTTTAGGTGGTGTCTCATGTAGGTTAACTACACTACGACACCACTAAACATCGCCATCTGGCATGTTCTGGTAATTTTCTAAAATAAATTCTGTGGACGCCACCATGCGTCTCACATAATTTATTTCAGACCCGCCCGCTGGGCGGGTTTTTGTTTTGTGCCGATGAAATATCCTTTTAAAATATCGTAAAATATGATAAAATTGTCCAGATAGGAAGGATTTTGTATGATTAGAAAAATCGCTGTTTCTGTGGCATGTTTGTTGGGGTTGTTTGCCGGTGTAAATGCGGCCCAGGCCCCGAATCCGCGTGGGGGAACCGCGGCGAATACGACGCAAACGGCGACGTCTGGGGCGCGCAGCGCGGTCAGTGCGCGCAGCGCCAGCAAGCCGATATCCACCACCGCATCGTCATCGGGTGTGACAGCGCGTGGGGCGGGGCGCACGACGGTTTCACGTGGAACAAATTCTGGGACAAGCGGTCAAACGGTTACGGCACGTGCGGCCAGCACGCAAAAGGTTATTAATTCCAGTACCAAGGTTGCATCGGCCACCAAGAACGTCATTGTCAGCGAGGCGTGCCGGCAGAAATACGATGGATGCATGGATTCATTCTGTATGATTGATAATGACAATGGTGGGCGCTGTATTTGCAGTGACCGAAATGCCGAACTGGATTCCATATTGGCGGAAATTGAAAAACTGGACCAGCAGTCATATCAAATGGCAACCGCCGGTGTTGAACAGATTGAAATGGGCGCGGATGCGGACGCCGTTATGACGAATGTCAGTGCAATTGAAAAATCGTTGGCCAGTGGCACCAGCACATCATCCAGAAAATCATTGGACTTGTCGGCGTGGGATAACACAAGTATTGGCCTGGATGTTGATGATATTTGGGGTGACGCGACCCAGGAAAATGTGATTGATGGCAAAACCGGTGATGCACTGTATCGTGCGTCGCATGAATTATGCGTCGCGCAAATACCAGAATGTGCAAATGAACTGTCCATGTTGCAACTGATGTATTCGCAGCAGATAAAGTCAGACTGTACAGCGTACGAGAACAGCCTGAAACAGCAAAAGAATGCCAGTGCGAACAAACTGGCGTCGGCGCAACAGGCAATGCGCCAGGCGGCCCTGGAACAATACCGCAACGCAAACAAGTATGATTTGGGTCAGTGCACAACAGAATTTAAGAAGTGCATGATCAGCACGGGTGGCTGTGGTGACGATTTTTCTAAATGTGCCAGTGTTGCCGCGTTTGATAACACAAACGCAAACAAGACCCGCCGTGGAAATGCATCAACATACACGATACAGGGTGCAACCACGACGATAGAAATATCGTCATCTACGTATGATACGTTGTATGCCAAGAAACCGCTGTGTGAAAACGTAACGAAACAATGCATGTCTGTTGCAGACCAGGTATGGGATACGTTTCTGCGCGAGGTTGCACCCCAGGTAAAGAGTGCGGAACTGATAGCGGAAAACGAAACGCGCCAAAATTGCATTGGCACAATATCAAACTGTTTCCAAAAGGCATGTAAAGATACAATAGATCCAAATAACCCAGATGGGTCATATGACATGTGCCTGTCGCGTCCCGAAACGATGTTGAACGTGTGCAAGGTTCCATTGAATGCATGTGGGATAGATGCAACATCAGCGCCCCAGGCGGCGAAGTCAGAGATATGGAACTTTGTACTTGCGCGATTGTCGTCAATGCGTGCGGATGCATGTACGAGTGAGGTCAAAGAATGCCTGCAGTCGTCAGACCGTTGTGGCAAAGATTATTCACAGTGTGTTGGTTTGGATACAGACACCATCGTCCGTATGTGCCCCACAGAGAAGTTAACCGCGTGTGTTCAAAAATACAACGGTAATACATCTGGTTTGGATGAATATTTGGAAACCGTTGCCCAGGGTATCATGCTGAACATTGATAACAGTATGTTGACCACATGCCAGAATGCGGCAAATGCGGCCATGGTGCGCGTGTGTGGCGATACTGAAAATTGTGATGGTTTGGTGCTGAACGATGGGCTGGGCGCACGTTCGCTGGAATACAAATTGTGTGAATACAAGAAAGATTCCAACGAAATTGATTACACCAAATGTCGTTCTGATGTGTCCCAGATTACAGATGAAGAACTGGGGCGCACAGGTTATGCCAAGAAAGATTTTGCAGGTGTTATTAATGGTACACTGGGGCGCACAGGTTATGCCAAGAAAGATTTTGTAGGTGTTATTAATGGTACAATTGCATGGGAAAATTTAAACTTTGATGAAGATACCGGTTTGTTGGAAACAATTGACAATGATGCGTTGACAGAAGATGCAAAATCAGAATTGTCATTGTTGGTCAATAATATTAATAATGCCATCAAAACGATAGAATCTGACCAGACGGTTTATTATTGTATGACCGGGCGTCGTCGTGTCCAGGGATTGACGCGCACGAATGCAGAGGGCACCAGCAGTCGTTCAACATTCGGCTCGGACGAGGGACGCTTTACAAGCTTGACCCAGCAGATGCGCGCGTTGATAACGGCATCGGCGGTGAAAAAAGCCCAAGAAAATTATCATCAAAAACTGGATGAATTGACCACGCAAATGGCCCAGGATTATGTTACATTGGGTGAACGTGTTGCCACCGTCACAGGTGAAAATTCCAAGGATGCCCGTCGCGAGGCGGCGCGTCTGTCCTGTATCGGTCTGGCGGACGGCGATGTGTTTACAACAGCCAGGGCAGAAAATAACGGTCAAGCCAATCCTGCTGATGGCAAAATGGTTGGTTCCAAGACGGTGAACGAATGGAACTATAAAGAAGTGGTTACATCAACGTTTGATTGGAATACCTTGAATTGTCACAGATGTGTTCGCAAGCAATATTGTGGCACACCGCGACATAAGTGGTGCAAGAAATGGAACGAGGCAACAGAGGATTGCACTGATGTCCAATTTTAACATGTTATGAATAAAATTGCGCGTATTATAGTTAGTGTATTATTGTGTTGCGTGCTGACAACAAATCTGGCGTTGGCGCGCAGCGCGGTCAATGCGCGCAGTGCCAGCAAGCCTGTATCCGCCACCGTGTCATCATCGGGCGTGGCGACACGCGGGGCGGGGCGCACGACGGTCTCACGTGGAACAAATTCTGGGACAACCGGTCAAACGGTCACGGCACGTGCGGCCAGCACGCAAAAGGTTATTAATTCCAGTACCAAGGTTACATCGGCCACCAAGAACGTCATTGTCAGCGAGGCATGCCGGCAAAAATACGACGGATGTATGGATTCATTCTGTATGATTGACAATGACAACGGCGGACGGTGCGCGTGCAGCGACGATAAAGAAAAACTGGATTCAGAACTGAACAAAATTGAATCAGAAAATCAAAAGTCATATGAAATTGCCACCCTGGGTGTTGAGGCCATAGAAAACGGTATCAGTGCCAGTACGCTGGTAAAGGGCGATACTGTTAAGAGTAGAGTAAATTTATCACAGTGGAATGTTACAGATGTGTTTGATGATGACGGCGAATATAACGATTCAACGGACATTGTCAGCCAGGTTAAAAATGCGCGTGGTAAAAAGTTGCATCGTCTTGCCCAGGACTATTGCACGGCCCAGATACCAGAATGTGCGAATGAACTGTCCATGTTGCAACTGATGTATTCGCAGCAGATAAAGTCAGACTGTACAGCGTACGAGAACAGCCTGAAACAGCAAAAGAATGCCAGTGCGAACAAACTGGCGTCGGCGCAACAGGCAATGCGCCAGGCGGCCCTGGAACAATACCGCAACGCAAACAAGTATGATTTGGGTCAGTGCACAACAGAATTTAAGAAGTGCATGATCAGCACGGGTGGCTGTGGTGACGATTTTTCTAAATGTGCCAGTGTTGCCGCGTTTGATAACACAAACGCAAACAAGACCCGCCGTGGAAATGCATCAACATACACGATACAGGGTGCAACCACGACGATAGAAATATCGTCATCTACGTATGATACGTTGTATGCCAAGAAACCGCTGTGTGAAAACGTAACGAAACAATGCATGTCTGTTGCAGACCAGGTATGGGATACGTTTCTGCGCGAGGTTGCACCCCAGGTAAAGAGTGCGGAACTGATAGCGGAAAACGAAACGCGCCAAAATTGCATTGGCACAATATCAAACTGTTTCCAAAAGGCATGTAAAGATACAATAGATCCAAATAACCCAGATGGGTCATATGACATGTGCCTGTCGCGTCCCGAAACGATGTTGAACGTGTGCAAGGTTCCATTGAATGCATGTGGGATAGATGCAACATCAGCGCCCCAGGCGGCGAAGTCAGAGATATGGAACTTTGTACTTGCGCGATTGTCGTCAATGCGTGCGGATGCATGTACGAGTGAGGTCAAAGAATGCCTGCAGTCGTCAGACCGTTGTGGCAAAGATTATTCACAGTGTGTTGGTTTGGATACAGACACCATCGTCCGTATGTGCCCATATGATAAATTGACAGGTTGCCAATTGGTTTATGGCTCAGACGATATTCGTGGTGATGTCGTGTA
Source organism: uncultured Alphaproteobacteria bacterium (assembly GCA_934230415.1). GTDB lineage: Bacteria > Pseudomonadota > Alphaproteobacteria > Rs-D84 > Rs-D84 > Enterousia. Next base: position 17,242 of record CAKQEW010000006.1, read on the forward strand.
TGACGAACTGGCAAATATGGTGCGTGGTATAATGTTGGGCATTGATAACGAGTTATATAATCAATGTCAAAATGCTGTAAATGCAGCCATGGTGCGTGTGTGTGGGAATACCGATGATTGCAACAATCTGATTATGGATAAATATATGGGAACGCAATCATTGGAATACAAGTTGTGCGAATATTCTTATGATGAAAATGCTGGTTTGATTATTGATTACACCAAATGCCGTTCTGATGTGTCCCAGATTACAGATGAAGAACTGGGGCGTGTCAAGGGTGCGACAAGTGGCGAACTGGGGCCGGTGAAACCGTTTGCAGGTGTCGTTGATGGTACGATATTTTGGGAACAGATAGATTATGACGAAAATGGAACATTGACAGGATTGGACGGATACCTGGCGGATGCGAATAAAATGGGCTCGTCACAGGCGGCATTACAACGTTCGCGTGCCCAGTTGGAACAGATACAGAATAATATTAACAGAATTGTTGCCGCCATAGAATCTGACCAGACGGTTCAGTATTGTATGACTGGGCGGAATGTTCAGGGTATAAATTCGGACAGCACAAAGCAGGTGCGTGCCAGAAATACCCCCGCGGCCCGTTTCCCAAATTTAACCCGGCAATTGCGTATGAAAATTGCGGAACGTGCATTGTCGGTTGCGCGCGAGCAATATTGGGCAAAATATGATGCACTGCAAAATCAAATGCTGTCGGATTATGTAACATTGGCCGGGCGAGTAGCGGATATTCGTGGTGAAAATTCCAAGGATGCACGCCGCGAGGCGGCGCGTACGTCGTGTGTGTCTATGGCCGATATGGCGTCTTTACCAAAATCAGCGCCCCCACCACGTGGTATTGGTGGTGTGATTGTTTTGGGTGTGGTTGTTGCAACAGCGGTGGTTGTAACATGTGTGTTCACGTTTGGTGCTGGTGCAATTGCTGTTGGCGCTGGGGCGGCGGCCGCCGCCAGTGCGGCCAGTTCGGCATTTACAGCGGCGACAGTGGCAGGTGCCGGGTTGACCGGCGCCATCGGCGCAGCGACGGTGGCCAGTGGTGCGGCAGGTGCGGCGGCGGTGTCTGCGTCGTTGGCATCCAGTGCGGCAATTGCAACTGTCGCGGGCACGGTTGGTACGGCGGCCGCAATTGGAACCGCGGTTGAAGCGGCAACATTACGCAGTGACCCAGATGGTTCTGTTGATATTACCGAACGGCAAATGAGTGGGCGCAGCGAAATAGCACAATGGAATTATCGCGAAACAGTTACGACTGATTTTGACTGGGATACCTTGGTATGTCATAAATGTGTTTCGGCATCAGAATGTTCAGATGCACGCAATCCATTATTTGGTAAAAAGTGGTGTAAAGCATGGAAGGCAAGTGTTGAAACATGTACGGATTACCAGTTCTGATACAGAAAAAAACGCCCGGGTGGGCGTTTTTATTTTGGTAATTCGTTGGGCTGGGTGATAACGGTGATGCCATCGTGTTCCCATTCGGCGCGGTGCGCATCCAGGTCCATTATGTTTGTTGCCGCCAGATACAGCACGGGCGTAACATTATGCGCGTGTGCGATGTTAACCAGTTCGGGGATTGGGGATGGTTTCTGGCGACCGGTTGCAAACCAGTTATCGTTTTCAGCAACCCAGAAATCAGGGTCGTCGTGAATCGCAATGGCAAATTTATCTGTGATAATAATGTCATTTTCGGTTGCGTTAATGTGAATGTTGTTTGCGTTCAGGTATTCAGGCATAGAACCACCCTGTGGTACAGGCGCGGGTGCGGCGGGCGTGGTGTCGGGTTCATCAAAATTTATTTCTGTAAATACCGGCGCGGAAAATCCAGACATTTCAAAATTTCCATCGGGGCCCTCGTCCTGGGGGGTGGAAATGTCAAAGTCTGTTGGTAGTGGTAACCCAGTCACAGGTTCGGCGGACGCACCATCGTCTGGGGTTGGGGCGGATGTTTTTATTTCAGAATCAATTGTGCGCGTATCAACCATGGATATTTGTTCGCGGCCGGGATTTTCACGTGCGCGCATAAATGCATTGCGCAGTTCTAATGGAATATCTGGGGATAATGGGGCGGGTGCGGTGGATTGTGGTGCCGGGGCATCCGTGGCGGATGCGGGGGTGGCGGGCGCCTCAATTGGGGTTGCGCGCATGAATTCCGGAATGGGAATTGTAAATAATGGCGCGCCGGTTCGGATAATAATTGCCATGGTTGCAACATACAATGGCAATGCGCATAACATCAGAACACCAAACACGAACCCCGGGAAACCAACCAGCTGGGCATGTGCCAGGCGTGACCAATTTGCATATGAAAATAAATTGAAATTGAACAGGCCGTGAAAAATCACCCATGCGCTCGCAACATAGCATAATGTCCAGATTATGGCGTACTTGTATTTGGTCAGAAAATTTCGTATCCAGTTCATGATGATAAAATTATAGACAATAAATATATTTTGTCAAGACATACAAGGTGTATAATTTTTTACCCAAGAAATGACTTTTTTTTATGTGTTTTTTATGGCATAATATCACAGATAGAAAGGGAGATTTTTTATGCAATTCTTTACGAAAATTTTCGGTTTGTCTGGCGCAGTATTCGGCCTGTTTGCAGTGGGGGCGTTTGATGCAAACGCGGCGTCCAGTGGACGCGCAGCGGCCCAGGTGACGTCTGTGGCGCGCCCGGCCAGTACGACAAATGTATCGCGTATGCCGACGATGCCGACATTGCCAATAAACACAGTTGGAAATTTGTCGCCTGAATTGCCGACAAATCCGACCCCAACACCAACGCCAACACCGACGCCGGATCCCGATCCGACCCCAGATCCCCAGCCGGAATGCCCGGATGGCGGGGTAAAGAATTCGGACTATACGGTTGATAATTGTATGAACGATGTGCTGATGTGTGTTAATCGTGGGGCATTGCCGGGCGGTCTGAACGATTTGTTTAACGAGGATTTGCGTAACGCCATTGTTAACGGTATGAATCTGTGCGCGACCCAGGTTGAATACTGTATCAATAATGTGCGTAAAAATTGTGCCAATGTTTATCGCACGACGGCGGATGTGTGGCTGGATTTCAATTCGCGCAAGGTTCAACCAGAATACTACAGCTTTGTCTTGCGTAAAACAGGATTGACACCGAACCAGGCGGAAAATACATGCTTGCTGTTGGATAAAAATACATATGGTTCGTCATTTGCGGCGGTGGCCAATGATGGTATGGTTACCACAGAATATAATAACCGCGTTGGCGCATACAATAGTCAACAGGGTAACGTTCTGGTTAAAACGAACCCCCAGGGGGTCAAGGTGAACGATGGCAACCCCGGCGTTGATGGCCAGCGTGGTCACTATGCCCGTTGGGATGCAACCACGGCGGAATGCCTGGTGCGTGTTGCGGCGTATAACAAGGATGAACAGATAAAGAACAGCTGGCTGTTTGGCGCGGCGGGTGATGACAAATTGGCCGAGGTTTGGCGTGCCGCCGGCGACACATTTACGTGTAACAAGGACCTGTTCGGATTTTCATTGCTGAACCAGACCAGCACCGCGGCGGTTGTTGGCGTTGGTGGTGGAACACTGGTGGGTGCCGGTGTTGGTGCAATTGCCGGACATGGTGCACGCGAATTTGATTGCAGCAATAAAACCGCGCGTGATACATTGGCCAGCCAATTAAAGGCCTCTGGCAAGGTATATACCCTGAATGAGTATCTGGATGTGGATAACCGTATTGATGCGAATTTCAGCACATTGAATGTGAAACAGTGTGGCGAAATTGTGAACCTGTATGCGTTGTATAATCAGTTGAGCAGTGCGGTTGATAAATGTACCGGCTGGTCAGATTATACAGCGAAAAACACCCTGAAATTACAGATTACGTACAAAGCCACCCAGCAGCGTGCAAAAGATGTAGAGCAGAAACTGATAGATGAAATTCTCCCGGAATGCAAGGGAGAAAAACTGGACGCGTGTGCAACAATATTGGCGAATAAATGCCAGAATGCAGGGACGACGGATTGCCAGGGGTATTTGATGTCCAGTGGCGCTATCAAGGAAAATGGCACTTTTGGGGTTTCTGTGACGACGGCGCAGGATTTGGTTGGTAAATGCGCGTTCCGTCCAATCAATATTGCCAAGGAAAATGGTGAACTGATTTACTGTGATAATATTGAGGCAGGATGTAAAACCGCAACAGATATCAAGAGTGATGTTGACAGATTAGGCAGCGTGCTGCGTGGTCTGGCCGTGTTGGATGGCGAAGAATCCAATATGGGCAAGAGTGTCGGTATCGGCGCCGCGGTTGGCGCGGGTACGGGCGGCCTGGCCACGGCGATAACCGCGTTTGTTGAACGCAGCAATATCAGTTGCCGTGTTGGTGATGGTTTGGACCAGGTCAGCTTTGGCAAGGCGTACCAGATTGGAACATTAAAAGATTTCTATGTGAAATGGAATCTGCATCTGCCGGATACGATTGCGCCGACGGCACGTGTAACCGATTGCGACACGTGGAAACAGGCATGTGCGACATTGACTGATTTGAACCAGTGTGCTGCCGCCCAGGTGAATTATAAACCAGTGGATGCGAATTCAATCACGTTGGTTAATTCTGCATGTACCCCATCGGGCAGCGTGTGCATTGAAAATCACGCGGTTGCGGTGTCCCAGGGCGCGTGTAAATAAAACGCAATTTGTGGTGTCCATAAACCGCCCCCTCATGGGCGGTTTTTTGTTAGGGGGCAAAGAGCATCCGTCGCCACATGGCGCCCCGCCGCGATAAAAAGAGAGCAAAGCGCAGAGAGCAATGAAGTGCGCCATCGGCGCACTTGTTTTTAGTCCCCCTCTGTTGGTCTCCCACGAAATTTGCCAATTTCGCGGGGCCGGGTCGGGGTGGTCAATGGCCGGGGTGGGCTTGAGGGCCCGCAACGTGTTGTGTTGCGAGCGAATGCGAACACAAACATTGCTCTCTGCGCTTTGCTCTTTTTCTTGCAGGCTCTCTTTATTGCACGGGACAAATAAAACGCCCCCGTGCGAAAAACAGGGGGCGTTTATTAATTGTTATTTTATGTTCAGCATTCTGAATCAGACATGGATATCTCAACCTTGCGGCATGATTCCTGGGGACCGTCCTGGGTGCATTCAGACTGGCCGCGTCCAACGGTACGAATACGACCCGATGCCAGGCCAGACGATATCAACGCCTGTTTTACCGCGTCGGCACGGTTCTGGGACAGTGTATTGTTTGATTGCGCATTGCCGGTTTTGTCGGTATGGCCGGTAACTGTTATGCAATATTTGCTGTCACCATCGGTGGCGTTTTTAACATTTGCGACAAATGTTTTGATTTCCTGTTGGGCGGCGCTGGTCAATGTGGATTTGCCTGTCGCGAACAGATTTTTTGCCGGCAACACCGCGCGTGGCGCCAGGGCATTCTGAGTCGTTATTTGGGCCAGACCGCCTGTAATCCCTGTTGTTGCCGTGGATGTGATATCTGGCAATTTTTCCAGTGATGGTGCGTCACATGTATTTGTGTTTGCGTTATATTCGCGTCCCGATGTGCCACATACGCATTCTGGCACGGTACCGGTTGCCCCATCAGGGCATTTTACCCCAGATTCATTATCAGACAGTTTTGTGACACTGTCCTGTAATTTATACAGTGGGGCGTATTTCGCGATGATATTACCGGCCTGGTTTTGTTTTGATGCCCCGGAATTGACCGCCAGGTTTGCAACCAGGCTGGCCCCGGCGCCGACCCCGGCAACAGTTGCACCGGTCTTTAATGACTGGGCGGCTTCATCCTTTTGTGCCTGCCAATTTTGGGCATCGGTTCCGGTTGTATTTGTTAATGCACGCGCCAGGCTGGTGTACGTACCACTGGTGATTCCGGTTGCCGCATTATCATACAGACCGGTTTCCGCGGCGTCAAAAATAACCTCTGATTCAATGCCGGGTTTCAGCCCCAGTGCATCCTTGCGGATTTTTAAATCATTTGCCAATTGGCGGTATTCCGTGTACAGGGGCAACAGGTCATTTCCGCCCGGCAATTCAATTTCTGTTTCGCCACCGTTGATATTGCGACCCGCGCCATAATCGCATTTAAATGTTGCCAGGTATGCCCGCATATCGCGTTCGGCGTCTGCGTCGGCACGTTGTTCGGCCAGTGCCGATGCCGCCATCTGGGTGCCAATCCCGGTTGCACCAATTCCCGCCGCGCCAATTAATTTGTTTGTGGTGGATTGTTCTTTGGCACGTTGGGTGTTATAGTTTTCGCGCAGTTCTTGGACCTTGGCCTGGGACTGTTCGGCGTTCAGTGTTGCCTGGGGTTTGGGTGTGCATGATAATTTGTCATCACTGATGTTGTGTTCATTGTCGCATTCATCAATCACACACTGTTCAGATTTTGTTTCAGAATTCCATACGCGATGACCAGATTTTGCCCCCGTTGGCATTGGCTGGCAATTACCACCGATTGCAACGCATTTGCCATCAGATACTTCATACCCGCTGTCACATTTTGTGGCGTGGCATACACCGTCCTTGGATTCGCCGGCTGTTGCGTGTGAAACACCCGATAATTGGGTCGCATTGCACGCGCCATCGCTGGGGATGCATTTGCCGCCTTTTGGCACATATGCAGAATTGCACGTCTGGGTAACGCATTCCAGCGCACCGCCATTCATCTTGTATTTCGCGGATGCCGCATTTGTGTCACTGGATTTGCATGCGCGACCAACCATATCGTCACAGCCATCGCCATTCGCATTCATGACATATCGTGGCCCATCGCAAGTAAATTTTTCGCATGTGCCATTGGTCAATTTATATTCTGGGATACATGCAGTTGGAACACAGTCAAGACCCGATGTACCATCGCTCTTTATTTTTGTGTAACCACTGCGCGCATTAACCTGGGCCAGTTCGCCCACATTGCATTCGCGCGATTTGTGTTCATCAATAACGATGGCTGCCTCCATATCACCAAGATCCTGGGACGCTTCAGAATTTTCCGTGGCAAACGCCGGTACAGAAAACAAAACAACAAAGATTCCAGTTAAAAATTTTTTCATTATTCTTCTTTTTTGTTTTCTATTGGTTTTACTTCGTGTGGGGCGGGTGCTGAATCTGACTTTGTGTTTTTTGCTGGGGTCGTGTTCGCTGTTCCTGTGTTGGTTGTGTCGGTTTTGGTTTCTGGTTTGGCATCAGATGTTGCGTCTGTGGTTTCTGTTGTATTTTCTGATTTCGTGTCCGGTGACGTTGTGGATTCTGATTGTACGCTTGATGATGATTCTGTGTCATCGTTGATTGCCGCGTTTTCTTCTTCGGCGTCGTTCAGGGCATCTTTGGCCTTTTTCGTGTCAATCGCGCGACTGATTGCGCCGGATGTTATTGCACCTGTTGCGACACCAACACCGGCACCCAATATGGCCGATGTTGCCGATGTTTGTTCACGGGTCAGGCGATACGCATTTTCACGGAATGTTGTGACATCAACCCCAAACCAATTCTGGGTGCAATCAAATGTTGCGCCGGCGTATGCCTTTTTAGATGCGTATGGGGTGCTGGAACTATTCGCCCAGAAATTCACGGTGTAAACACAATCCAAACTGCGTTCGTCAAATGTCGCGCCCAATCGTTTGCACACGTTCGCCATTTGTTCGCGCAGTGCGACCAGTCGCTTTTCATCGGATTGAACCTGAACCTCGGCATCCTGGCGCAGGGTCGCAAACACGTTCATTGCGCGATTGGCCAGGCCACTGTCATCTGATTTGCATTCGTCTGCAATTTTTTTACACGCGCTGATTGCGGCGTCGCCCGCGGTCTTGCCCAGGCATTTTGTATATGTTGTGCCGCATTCTGTGGCAATGCATTGGTTGTAACGATTTCCGCAATCCAAGATTTTGTTATATGACGCCAGACGTGCATTCATGTCACGGTCGGCCTTGATTTCCGGGGCAAATGCGTTGAATTCATCGCTGGTACATGTAACATTGCGCCGACACGTGTCCAGTTTGTCGCCCCATGCGGTATCGCTGTCGCCACGACATTTTGAAAAATCGTTGCCACATTTTTCCTGCATACATGCGCGCAGGCCACTGTCGCATGCGTTTCGCCCGGTGGTGACCATTTTGGTCGTTGTTGCGGTGGCGGTGCTGGTCGCGTCGGCGGCATCCAGCGCGGCGCGTTGCTGGCGTATTTTTTCGGCCAGTTCAGTGTTCGCGGTGTTGTTTGCGTCTGACACGGATGTATTCAGGGCGGCATCAAATTGCGCCGTTTTATCCGCAATGACCACGGTTGGTGTGGCGGGTGTTGGGTCTGGGACCGTAATCGGTTCTGGGGTGACTGTGGCATCGGCCGTGGTTGTTGTTGCGGTTGTTGTCGCCGATGTTGTGCGGTTTGTTGCCGGGCCCACACGCGACGCAACGCTGGCGCGGTTGGTGCCACGGGTCGCCGTGCCACGCTGAACCACCGCCGCAGATGCATCGGTTGCACCACAAACAGCCGCCATTAATGCACAAATGCTAAATCTGAAAAATATTTTGTTCAGCGTCATTAAACCGTGTTCCCTGTTATTTTAGTACGTTGCACGCCAGGTCATAAAATTTACACAAACTGGTTGCCATTGTTTTTTCGTTTGGATGGTCGGCGTCGCACTTGTTCGCCATGTTGTTTGCGCATACGGTTTGGATGCAATTGTCGCGACCGGCGTTGTTGGTACAGTTGGCGCGTGCCGTGGCCAATTTTTGTTCGCGTGCATTTGCATATGATGCGGCAATCCCACTGATTGCATTGGCGGTGCCCTGAATTGCGCTGGCACGGTCGGTCGCCAGTGTGGCGCGGATATCAGAAATATGTTCGTCACATCCGGTGGCATCCACCCCGCATGTTGCAAAAAATTGATTGAAACTGGCATCGTCGCCACAGTTTACATATCCAATCCCACAATGTGAATCCATGGTCATGCATGCGGTGATGGTGGATTGGCATTCGGATTTGCTGTGCGTAACCGCCCGATTGCGTAATGCCGCCATTTCGGCACTGATGCCCGCCGCGCGACATGATTGTTCAATCAGTTTGTCATATGCATCAGATGCATTTTCAGCATCGCATTCATCAACGCGTGATGTGCATTGGGTTATTGCCCATGCGTATCGTGCCGCCGGATCGGTTGGGGCAGATTTTAATTCACGGTCTGAAATTGTGTATTTTGATGACGCACCCACAGACACACTGCGCATTGCGGTGCCGGGGGTGCCAGAACTGGCCGTGCCACAATACTGGCACCGTGCCGCCGGATTGGACGAAATATTAATCGCGCACACAGAATCCAGGCATCGTGTCAGGTTTGCGGTTGAACACGCCGCATACGCGTCATGACCAAGCATGACCGCGGTGCATAATAATATAAATGTGTATGTATGTTTTTTCATCTCTCTCTGTGCTATAAACTATATCAAAAAACAGGCTGGCGTGCCAACATAAAAAATAAAGTCTGGGGCGATAAAATAAAAATATTTCAAATGTGTATTGACAAAATAAAACTTTTGTACTATATTGTAGTGTGTAAGAAACAAAAAGGAATGAAAATGGCATTCAAAAAGATTAGTAACGAAGTTTGGGTAAATCTTACCGTTGGTTTGGGTTCGGCGGCGATTGCTGTGTTGTTAACGTTGGCGATTGCGGATGCGTGCAAGCAGGAAACCCCTGACAACAGCGAAGCATTACGCAAAGAATTGCAGACCGAACAGAGCAAGGTTGCAAAAATCGGCAATGAACGCGATGCGGCACTGCGCAGCAAAGATACATTGGTTCTGCGTAACCAGGCCCAGGCGGATTCAATTATTGCATTGAACGACGTAATTGCGCGCCAGGCAGATTCCCTGGTGGTCGTTGACAAGAAATTAAAAGATTGCGAGCAGGGCAAGCGTTGCCCGCGCAAGCAGGCCGCACAGCCGGCACCACAGCCAAAGGCAAAGCAGCCTGTTCAGAAACAAAAGGTTGCCCAGCCAGCACCAAAACAGCAGCCTGCGAAACCAGCGCAACAGGTACAGCCAGCACAGCCAGCGCCCCAACCCCAGGTTGTTCATCCGGCACCGGTCGCGGTACCAGCAAATGGTGGCAACACAGTAATCCTGCAGGAAAATGCCCAGAATAACGGTGTTATTGTTGTGGGTAACAATAACGTCGTGACCCAGGTTGTTAACGCCGCCGCGGGTCAGGTTGCGGTTAATCCAGCCGACACGGTCAGCATTGTGCACACAGCAACTGCAACCCGTGTTTGGTATACCAAGGTGCGCTGCAGATAATTGCGTGATGCGCAAAAATAAAAACAGTCTGGTGTTGCCGGACTGTTTTTTTTATAGACATATAAATTTAATCTGTGTTATTATATTTAGCACAGAGAGAATTTTACATGAAATACATCAGAATTTTATTGTTGTCATTGTTCGTATTCCCGTTTGCGGCGCGTGCGGCATCGTCTGAATTTATGGTCGCGGCCCAGTTGTTGTCGGCGGCAAAAGATGCCGATATTCAACAGGTTCAGTCCCTGATAAACGCGGGTGCAAATGTGAACTTTGTGGACAATACGGGGATGTCAATTGTGTGTACGGCATTGATGAACAATGACGTGCGTGCGGCCCAGATTTTACAGATGTATGGTGCCGATGCATCAAACTGTGATCGCCAGATAAAATCGTATAAACAAAAGAACACAACCAATACTGGTTCGGGTGGATTGTTTGGTGGGCTGTCGTCCGCCCAGAGCATGACATTGGCGGCGGCGGGTGCCGCCGTTGTTGTTGGCGGCCTTTTTTTATTGACCGATGTTTTGGATCCGGGCAATGACAACAGTGCATCATCCAGCAGTGGCAATCGTGGCGATGACAACAATAACAACAATAATAATACGAACAAGGCGACCGAAAAATTCGCCGTGCCGTATGGGCCGGCAATGCCGACCGCCGCACTGGAAAGTGCCGAACTGACCGGGGCGCTGAATTATTACAGTCCATCGGATGACACGATTTTGGCCCAGAATTTTAAATTAATGAATAATGCCGCTGGCGGAAACTATCTGTTGATGATGCGCGGGTACGGTGCGTTGGCGCGTGGATATTTGGGAATGCGCACGTTGCGTAATTCATCCCGTGAACCAATCAGCAGTACAACCCTGAAACAATATAACCTGGGGGACACGTCCGTGGCGGGTGGGCGTCCGGTGAATGTTGCGCTGGTAACGGCGAACGGTGTAAACGCCAGTGATGATTCATCGTTGGGCGACCGGTTGGTGCCATGGACAACGATTAACGGTACAACAATAAATCCGGCCAGCACGGATATGGTATCCAGCAAATATTATAACAATAAAATCACGATTGCGTCTGGGGCAACTGATTTATCGGGCATGACCACCAGCGAAGATGCATCGTTGTTGGATGAATTTGACTTGTCGGGTTCTGGCACGGCGGTTGGTAACACGAATGCATCGGCGCGGGATAACCTGATTGGTAAAATTGTCGGGGGCAAGGACGCCGGATATACCAATGCGGACTTTATGGGATTTATGCCAAATGGCCAAATGACAATATTCAGAACCGGTGGCGGGCGTGGCCTGGTCAGTATGACGGCAACCAGTGCGGGCACATACACCATGGCGGGCGAAACACTGGCCACGGGCGACACACTGGTGTTGGGGGACAAAACACTGACGGTGACGCGGACCGGTAATGCCGTTGTGGCAACGGATGGTGACACAACATACAACGGGTATATTGGTGCCGATGGCGCATTGTACATAAACGATGCCGCATATACATTGGCGGACAACACAATAACCCAGATAAAGAAAATGGACGATATTGATTATTATAATTACAAGGCATTGTTGCGTTCTGGTGTCCGCTGGACGGCCGGGGATGTGGCGGGCGGACGTTCACGTCCAGACATTGTTGCAAACGCGTCTGTGATTTCGCCACTGCGTGCGCGCGACGTTGCAACGATTGACGATTTGCTGTCGGTTGGGACAAATACAGACACGCGCCAGTCAAGGTTTATCAGCCTGGTCAATAAATATTACGATGTGAACAAAACCGATGGCGCGACCGAGGGTACAAATGCGTTGCCGGGTGCCGATGCGGCGTCATTCTTTAATGGGTTGGGTTCGTCGTTTTCGCCGTTGGTAATATTTTCCACCGGTGCATTTGAAACAGACAGCAGTTATTTTGGCAAAACGTTGACCGCGTCGTTTGAAAATTCCGCACCATTGGTTTTCCCGAATTTGGAACATCTGTTTATGTCGGTCGTTGCAATTGGCCAGACGGGCAGCACGGGCACAACAAAACAAGACAAGGTTTCTGATTACACCCAGGCGGACAAGTTCGCACTCAGCCAGTGGTCATATAACAATGGCACGCCGGATGATACAACGGATGACACATATTACAAGGCACGCGCGTGTGGGGTTGCGGGACGTGGCACGTCCAGTGTTGATCCATGGTGCTTTGCGGCAACGGGATTGACCGATGAATTGGCGGTGTCGGCCGCCGCCGGTGCAACCGGTGCGGTGAAATCAGCATTTGATTATATGACAAATAAACAATTGTTCATGTTGTTGGCGTTGACGGCGGATGGGCCATACCTGGGGTCAACGGATTCTGGAACCGTTATGACCAAGGATAATTTGATTGCATATCTGAAAAATATGTACACGTTGCCAGACGAATATAACGTGCGTTGGGAACAGATGGGGGAAAAGTACCTGGATGTGTTTAAAGAAGTCTTTGGTTATGGTCTGATAAATGTTCAGCGTGCAACAACCCCGGGCAAGAAATTGTATTATTACACCGATGGTAAAATCGTATCATCATCGGGTAATGCGTACTGGCGTGCGGCGACAAATACAATGTTCCGTGCATCATCGGCGTTCAGTCCGCGTATGGCAACAATCAGTGCACCGTTCTTTGATAAATTGGAAAGTGTGGATGGGGAATTGTCGTTACCACGTGTCTGGAAAAATGAGTTCGCGGTTGGTGTGCAAAATCGCCGTGGCCTGTATATGGGCGATGTGTTGGGCGAACTGCGTACCGATAATCGCGCCGCGCCGCGTGCCCAGATTGGCAACATCGGATTTTCAATGACCACATCCCCGCGTGCATACGATGACAATATGGGCGGGTTGGATACAATGCGTTTGGATTTTTCGCGTGGTGCATGGAATTTTTCCGCCGGATATCAACATCACCTGACCGATGGGACATCGCGTTTTGACGGTATGTCAAATCCGATTTTAAACCTGGCAACGAATGCGATGACATCGGATGTAAATTATAATGCGGGCCGTTGGTCGTTTGGTGCGCGTGCATTTTCTGGCGCGATAACCAGTGATGATTTGTTGGAATCTGATCCGACCATATCATCCCAGTATGCGCCGGCACGCCTGGGACTGATTCAGGGGGGCGGGGCGCATATCGCATGGCATGGCGACCGGTTCGGATTTACAACCGCATTTGGAAACGCACATGAAACAGATACCATCCTGGGCGCCCAGACCGATGGTCTGTTGAACCTGGGGACGGGCGATACGATGTACGTTGATTCTGAAATAACATATTCACCGATGGCGCGCCTGGCGTTCAAGTTGCGCGGGACATTTGCGCGAACAACGTCTGATATGGCAGGGGGGGATTTTGTGTTGGGTATATCTGACATTTATTCAGACGCATTGGCATTTGGTGTGGATGCCGGGAATTTCAGCCTGGCTGTGTCGCGGCCGTTGGGTGTGAACCGTGGCGCGATGCAGTATTCGTATGCTGACTATGACGTCACGGAAAATGCCAATGGCAATTTTGACCTGGTGGTGCGCGATGCCGGGGTGCGTGATGTTGCACTGTCGCCCGCCGCGCGCGAGGTTCGCCTGAATGCGACATATCGTCATGCGCTGGGCGCGTTCACCGATGGCGCAATTGGATTTATTTACCGCATTAACCCGAATCATACATCGGAATTCGGCAATGAATCCATATTCATGCTGAAATTGAACCATCGCCTGGGAATATAAAATATTTGACAAAAAGTCAAAAGGTGTTAGACTTTTGTCAAATATAACAAAGGGATAAACTATGGCGATTTATTCGGCGGTTGAATATATCCGGGATTTTATGAATGGTACGGCACACAAAGAATTGGCGAACACGGCCGATGATGACGCGCGCCTGTTGGGGGCCATGTGCTTTGATAAGATGCGTTTGCGTGCCAGCAATGGTGTGACGTATTTCTATTGCTTCTTGGCGGATGGCCAGAATGCCGATGTGGCCCAGTATTTATTGCGTCGTAATGGATTTTTACCACGTACGCATACCAGCCGTTACATGGGTGGTGCATATCGCGTTGTTCGTGTTCCAGAATCGTCATTTCGGACAAACGCATCCAAAAAGGGCTTTATACAATCTGTTGCTGGGGTCCAGATGAATATGGATTCAATTGAGCATCAATTGACACGTATCCGCAGTGAGATGATTCAAAATACGAAATAAAAAATGCGCCATCGGCGCATTTTTTATTTACATACCACAACCATCGCGGTGCGCAGTACGGTGTCACCGTACATGTATCCCGCCTGCATTTCCTGGATAATTGTGTTGGGTTTGGGCGCCGGGTTTGCATCTGCCGGGGCGGCGACAACCTGAATCGCATTATGAAATTGCGGGTTTAAAATTTGACCCACAGATTCAATTTTTACAATGCCGATTTGTGCAAACGCCGATTCCATTGCGCGTGCCATGGATTGAATACCTGCATCATCTGGGGTGTGCGCCATGGCGGCATTGATTGCATCCATCACGGGCAAGAATTGTTTTGCGACATTCATTGCGCTGGCCCGGGTGCGCGATTCAATGTCCAATGCGGCACGCCGGCGTGTGTTTTCCAATTCGGCAACACTGCGCAAATATTTGTCGTTCAATTCACTGAATTCATTTTTTAATGCATCCAGTTCGGCCACAACATCGGCGCAGTCCGCCACCGGGGCATCCGGCGTTTCTGGGGCGGGTGTTGCGTCTGGCGCATCTGTGTCCACAGACACAGATTCAACTGCTACTTCTTTCTTGTCTGATATATTTTGTTCGTCCATAACTGATACCTGTTTGTTATAAAACAATGCGGGGGCGGCGGATTGCCCCCACGCCCGCACTGTACAATTATTTCACACTGGTTATTATAGGTATGAAATCATCCGGTTTCAAGGATGCACCCCCAACCAATACACCATCAACGTGTGCAATGGACATAATCTGGGCGGCGTTGGCACCCTTGACACTGGCGCCATACAAAACCGGCACGCCATCCAATCCCATGTCGGTTAATGTATTTGCAATCAGTGTGTGTGCCGCTGCAATTTCTTCATCTGTTGGGGTCAGTCCGGCGCCAATCGCCCAGCGTGGTTCGTACGCAATAATTATATTGTCGCGGGCATCGGTTGGCACCGATTCACGAACACCTGATTCAATAATGGCCATTGTTTTGCCGGCTTGTTTTTCATCCATTGTTTCGCCAACGCATATAATTGGTGTTAATCCCGCGGCGATTGCAGACGCGGCCTTTTGCCGAACAATGTCATTTGTTTCACCGTGATATGCGCGGCGTTCACTGTGACCAACGATTACATATTGCGCGCCCGTGTCCGCCAGCATGGTGGCCGAAACCTCGCCCGTATAGGCACCGTGGTCATGCGTGCTGACATCCTGGGCACCGATGGCGACGTTCGTTTCACTGGGCGTAATCATGGTAAATGGCACGCACAGAATTACACGGTTTGTTGTTTGGACCCCACGCAGTGCATCCAACATGTTTTTCAGCATCGCGCGCGTTCCGTTCATCTTCCAATTTCCAGCGATAATTTTCATAGGATTTTCCCCTTTTTTTCGTTGATTTTCGTTATCTTGTTTTGCTATGGTATCGCAAAAGGGGAACAAATGCTAGAATATTTACGTAATGCAGCAGACAAGCCATTGGCAAAGATTTTAATTGCCATTTTGGCGTTTTCATTTGTTGGTTGGGGTGTTGCCGAATGGATTTTCGGGGGCAGTCGTGGCGACAATACACTGGTTCGTGTTGGCCAGGGCGAGGTTACACTGCAACAATATAATATGGCGCGGTCGCGTGAACTGGCGCAAATGGACCGTGAACAGAGTCGGGCAATTTATACCGATGCGCAAACTGGGGCGGCGTTCACAGCGCGTGTCTTGGGCGATTTGGCAACCCAGCGTATGGCGGAAAATCGTGCCAATGATTTGGGCTTTGTCGTAACAGATGCACGTATCGCGCGCGAAATTCGCGAATTCCCAGAATTCCAGAGCAACGGTCGTTTTTCGGCATATTTGTTTAATGCCGTTCTGGCAAATTCTGGATACAGCGAGGCTGAATTTGCATCCGTTTTGCGTAACCAGGTTTTGCGTGGATATGCACTGGGGGCGATGGCAATGCCGATGCCGGTTCCACAATTTGCACTGACCGCGGCATACAATGCACGTTATGCACAAAAGAAAATTGAATATGTGCCGGTAAAGTTTTCTGATTTCAAGGCGGGCAAACCCACCGATGCCCAGTTGCAGGAATACTATGCCGCAAATCCGCACGTTGTCCCAGAACACAGAACTGTTTCATATGTTCTGATTCCGGCGGATATGTCCAAACCAGACAGCTATGACGCGGCATATGCAACCGCGCAAAAGGTTGAAGATGACATTATCGCGGGTGACAAAATGTCCGCGGCGGCAAAACGTCATGGTGCAAAGTATGTGTCGCTGAAATCTTTTGCGATTGATGCGCGCCCATCGGACGATGTTATGAATGATAAAATGATTGCCCGTGTGTTTGATATGGATGCCGGGCTGGAAAGTGAACTGATTGAAACGAAGCAGGGTTTTGTGATTATGCGTGTGGATGAAATTGTGCCCCAGCATAATGCGGAATTTGCCAGTGTGAAAAAGAATCTGATTGCGGATTGGACACGTGCCGAAAATCGCAAGCAGGCATATGTTCGCGCGAATGAAATCTTGGTTGATTTGAACCAGACGGGCAAATTCGCAGGCAAAAAATTGGCGAAAAAATCTGCGACAGTGTCACGGACATCGGGTGCACCGACGGATGTCTTGGTTGCGGCGTTCCGTGCAAATGCGGGCGATAACACAATCGTTGCCGGGACCGATGCGTTTTATGTATTGCATGTGGGCGATTCGGTTGCACCAAAGGTTGATACCAAAAAAATGGCGGAACTGCGCACAGAATTGCAGAATATGTCCGCACGTGAAATTACGGATGATTATAATTCGTTCCTGATTCGGACATACCCGGTTAAAATTAATCACAAGGTTTATGACCGTTTTATTGGAAAATAAAAAACGCCCGTTTGGGCGTTTTTAGTTGGGGAAATATACACTATGGCGATATGGACGGACGGTCGCCCGCGATGCGCGTGGGCAAATCCAAATAACCCAGAATATGTAAAATATCACGATACCGAATGGGGACGCGCCGTGCATGACGACGCGCGTCTGTTTGAGATGTTGTTGTTGGAATCGTTCCAGGCGGGACTGTCGTGGGAATGCGTGTTGAACAAACGAGAAAATTTCCGCCGCGCGTTTGACGGATTTGATGCGTGCCGCATTGCCAACTATACAGATACGGATGTCGCGCGATTGATGGCGGATGTGGGGATTATTCGCAATCGGCTAAAAATTCGTACGGCAATAAAAAACGCGCGCGTTTTTTTGGAAATAGTGCGCGAATTCGGTTCGTTTGACGCATACATCTGGCGCGCGGCGGGCGGGGCGGTAATTCGTGAGGCGGGCCGCACGCATTCGGAAATCTCTGACGCGATTTCACGTGACCTGCGCCGGCGGGGTATGCGATTCGTTGGCACAACAATTATTTATGCGTATTTGCAGGCCATCGGTATTATCAACGGCCACTGTGCGGATTGTTGGTGCGCAAAATAGTTTTTTCAGGTTTTTTATCATATTGCAAAAATAATTCTTGACCTGGAGTTAAGTCCAGGGTTTATCCTGTGACAATGTCACAGGAAAAGGAGATGGTTATGCAAACCAAAAATTGGCTGTTTTGTGGCGCGTTCGCTTGGCAATGGCGCGCAATTTTGCCGATGCCATAAATAAAAATGGTGGTAATGCAACATTGGTTGAATTGCCAAAAATCGGAATCCATGGAAACACTCATTTCTTGATGCAAGATTTGAACAATCGTGAATTGGCCGATTTGCTGCATAAATGGTTAAAGGCCAACAAATTAAACTAAAAACCACCGCCCCCACCCGGGGCGGTTTAATCATTTGCTGTAGGGCCGGTCGGTGTCAAAGAAGTATGTAATTGGTATTTCCAGTACTGCTGCAATCTGGCATAATCGCCATACCGACAGGCGGTTTTCCCCAGCTTCGTATTTCTGAATTTGTTGAAATGTTACACCAATGCGTCGCCCCAGTTCTTGTTGTGATATACCCTGGGTTTGCCGTGCGTGACGCAGAAATTCGCCCAATTCATGATTGAATTCGTTTTCTGCTGGTGTTTTAAATATTGCGGCCATTTGTGTTTTTCCCCATTATAAAAATACCACCCAGAAAAATCATAGGTGGTTGGAGTTTCTAACAATACACAAGTAATTGCGGGCTTATTCAATATATTCGCCACACTCCAACCACATTGTGATTGGAGAGATATATCGTTATCTCGTAACGCTTGTGCAGGGTTAGAAGCCCACAACGGCAACACGCCATTGCAACGATAATTATACAATGTTTTTCCTGAAAAAACAAGAAGTGATAACGGCCGGCACGCGCCGACCAAAATTCAACCGCCCCGAATGGGGCGGTTGAATTTTATATTTTATCGGTAGGCAGCTGATACCCTCGGGCGTCGCATAGATGCGCCGTGCCTGCGGGGGGGGCCGTGATGTCACATTTCATGCTGGCTTTTTTCCAGTTGTGATTGTTTACGTGTGATATCATTAATTGCGATTGTCAGCGCATCCTGGCCGGCACCGCATTTTATATCGGGCGGGTATCCGTGGGTTTCAAAGTTATCTTGGGTCAGAACCCGATAATTCATACCGATGGCAATGTTGATATTACTGGTGGGCAGGTGACCCTTTACCATGTTACCATAGACCTCCATCCCGGCAGAATTGTCGCCAACAACGGTTACATTTGGGTGATGTATCATA
This sequence comes from uncultured Alphaproteobacteria bacterium, assembly GCA_934230415.1. Taxonomy (GTDB): domain Bacteria; phylum Pseudomonadota; class Alphaproteobacteria; order Rs-D84; family Rs-D84; genus Enterousia. The sequence continues at coordinate 36,491 of CAKQEW010000006.1, forward strand.
CGCAATAAAAACATTTCTGCGCTGGAACCTGTTTTTGAATCGGTCAGGATATATATTGGCTTTTTGTATGCGGTCTTTTCATTAATACTGTAATTTTCCCCGGTGCGCAGTAATACCAGTTCATCTGATTCGGGCATGTTCGCCCACGATGTATTCTGGCTTAGTTTTTTTGCCTCTGGCGTGGCGCGTAAATAGACCCGCTTTGCACTGTCTATTTTTGTGCCGCACAGGTGCGCCGCAAACAGGTCTGAATAATAACTGCTGCCGCCATGGTTGCCACGCAAATCTACCAGCAGGGCGGATGATTGTGGTAGCATATTTTTTGCAAAATCAATAATTGTTGCCTTAACTTCGTCTGTCTTCAGCATTCTTGTAAAACCAATGGCGGCGATGTTACCCGGCAACATCTTGGTCGCAACGACGTTGGTGCCGGCGATGTTTTCGCCAACGTTGATGTGGTCATGTACAAATTTGGACTTTATTTGGGCCCCCTTAAAGCCCAGTGTTATGTGGTTATCTGGAATGCCAGAAATCACCGGGCGTACCAAGTCAAAGAATTCTTGCGCGGACATGTCGTGCGCGTTCCCGTAAATTCGGGTTAACTGTGTTAAAACCTGGCGTTTGACAATTTCATCATGTACGGGCCATCCAACATATGCACGTATTAATAAGCGTGCGAGTGCCGATACTTCGCGCTTTACTTCGGCCTGTGATAACACCTGGTTGGGTGACTGGTGGGGGGCGAACCCGGTGATTACATCATTGATGTCAGAATCGGCCAATAAAGATTTTTCCATTTCGGAAATTGATAAAATCTTTGCCATACAGCGTCCCTTATTTACCACCGCGATTATATCACATTGGGCCAGAAAAATCACGATTTTTCGTTAATATCATTAATTGCAATTGCCATTGCGTCCTGGCCGTCGTTGCATTTTATGTCGGGCGGGTATCCGTGGGTTTCAAAGTTTCGTTTACGAGGTATTTCCATATAGTGTGCGCCAATTTGGAATAAAATGCGCGAACGGGTTAGCATTCCCCAAAATACGGCCCCATATTGCAGTGCGCCAGCCGTATGCGCCCCAACCAACGTGGCATTTTTGTAATAACGAAAATAATTTATTAATAATTCAGCCGATGATGCCGTTTTAGTATTAATCAAGAAATAAATTGGCCGCTGGTATAAACTGTTATAACCCTTTGATAATCTGAATTTTGTATTATCGGCACGCAGCGCGGGGTCATGTGTAAAATCCAAACCATCTTTTGATAATTTTGTGCATGAGTAAAATTTTCTGGCATCGTTGTTGGTGCGGATAAACATTCGGCGTGACCGCGGAATAATATCCGTGCCCAGGATGGTGTTCGCAATCATCGTTGCCAGTGTGGATGGTCCCCCAGGATTATCACGCAAATCAATAATTAATGCGCGTGACGTATTAATCAAATCCAGAACCTGGGTTCTATATAATTCTAGCGACTGTTCAGGTAATGCAGAAAACTTCTTTATCGCAATTATGCCAATACCATCGTGTCGCCCAATGTATACGTCTGATTCCAGGTTCTTTGCCACAATATAATTTCTGCCGACGTTTATATATTTACCACGTGTTCGGCGCAGGACACTATCGCCCAGTTTCAACAGAAAATGGTTGTCTGGAATTAATTCTGGAATTGACTGAAAACGCGCAAATAAATCACGCACAGATATATCATTGGTCACAGAATTTAAAATATTGCATAATTCTGTTAAAATTTTCCCCTTTAATTTATCGGAGAAAAATGGATACCCCGGGTGAACGTTGATAATGCAGCGGGCCAAGGCAGAGATTTCTGTTCGCGCCCCATACACAGTTAGTATTGATGATGGATTTTGTTGTTCAGACACCATATTGGCAATGGATAAATTTTCATCAGAAGATAAAGAAAGCAGGTGCTTTTCCATTTCAGAAACAGATAAAATTTTTGCCATATGTAATAATCCTTGTGTCCAGATTATAATACCATAAACATACGTCAAATGTAAATGTTATCGGCAGGGCTGCGTGGCATTCGCAACGACTCAAACTTCGTTGACACTCGTTTTCGTCTGCTTCATGTCGAACCTTGGTTCTCATCTCATTACCCCGAAACCAAAAATTAAACCGGCATGAGGCCGGTTAAATTTTTGGTTGGGGCAGCTGATTCACTCGCCATGCCAGATGGGCATGGACTGCGTGGCATTCGTATGACGTTCGCGGCACTGTCGTTTGCAAACGTCAACTCATTGACGAATCAAATGACTGGCGTCATGTGGTCGAACTGCGCCGACCACGACCAAAATTAAAACGCCCCAGATGGGGCGTTTGAATTTTGGTTGGGGCAGCTGGATTCGAACCAACACTGACGGAGTCAGAGTCCGGAGTTCTACCATTAAACTATGCCCCAATGCGTCGCGTATTATATAATGCCTTTTGCGGTTTTGCAATCAAAATTTATGATTTATTGGAAAAAGGGCCTTTTTGTGATATTATTGCCATCATGACTGTTCCATTTACTGATATTATAAAATTCCATATTGCGCGGACAAATTGCCATATTGACTGTTTGAATTATTTCGCAGGACTGTTTGGGTTGGCGTTCCCAGACCACGATATGGACAAATTTACCGAACCATACCAGACCGGTTATGCATATCATAACTATGCCGCGCATCATGTGGGCTGCACGATTTTGCCACAACAGACGGATTTGTTTAATGCTGTGCATGATGAACATCACCGGATGCAGCCGCACCATGTCGAATACTGGGAAAATATCCGGAATATCCCGGACATTGTGCTGACCGAAATGGTGTGCGATTGGCACAGTGCGAATTTCGAGCAGCGCGAAATCCTGCGCCGTCCGGACTGCTGTACAATTGCCGAATTCTTTTACGATGTTATGTTGCCACGCGGTTTTTCACCGCACCAGGTGGAATTTTTATCGGCGGCAATTGATAAAATTGCGCGCACGGCGGACTATGACGCGGTGCGGGATATTTGGGCGCGATTGGAAAAATAATCACGATTTTTGTTTGATATCCGTGTGTTTATGCCCGACTGGGGTGGGGTGAGAAATCACTCCTGTAGATTCATGGCGGGGTGGGGCGCATAATGCGGGTATGGAAACGAGAAAATTATTATTCGCGCTGGCGGTGGCAATGCCATTGGTGGCTGCAAACAATGCGGATGCCTGTACGGGTATCACATTGAAATCCGATGACGGCGGTGTCGTTGTCGCACGTACAATTGATTGGTCCCGCGAAGAAATGGACAATATTTACATCGTTGTCCCGCGTGGCCAGGTCCAGACGGCCATATTGCCGAACAATGCGCCGGGCGGTATGCAATATACCGCAAAATACGGATATGTCGGTCTGGGGATGGAGCAGGCTGAATTTATCGTAGACGGCACGAACGAGGCCGGTTTGTCTGCGGCGTTGTTCTATTTCCCAAAATATGGTGAATACAAACCATATGATGCCGCGATGCGCGACCAGTCCATCGGTGATTTACAGTTGGTGTCGTGGGTGTTGGCGAACTGTGCCACGATTGACGATGTGCGGACCGCGATGCAGAACCTGCGCGTGATAAATATTGACGCGCGTGCGGATACCGTGCATTGGCGTTTTACAGAACCCAGTGGTCGCCAGGTTGTTCTGGAAATCGTGGATGGTATCCCCCAGTTTTACGACAGCACATTGGGCGTGCTGACCAATGCGCCAGGATACCCGTGGCAGAAAACTAATTTGAACAACTATGTGAATTTGGCGCCGGGGACGGCGGGGCCGATTGATGTCAATGGTGTGCAATTGACCGCGTTTGGTTCGGGCAGTGGTTTTCACGGTCTGCCGGGTGATTTTACCCCGCCATCGCGATTCGTTCGTGCATCGTTCTTGTCGGCGTATTCGTTGAAACAAGAAAATACATTTGATTCCGCGATGCAGGCGTTTCATATTCTGAATAACTTTGATGTGCCGACCGGTGTCCAGTTTGCGGTTGGGCGTGCGCCTGAAAATATGCCATCGGCGACCCAGTGGACGATTGCGACCGATTTAAAGAACAAGGTGATTTATTATCACACCATGTATGACCGTACGGTTCGTTCAATTGATATGGCGGCGATTGACTTTGGTACGGTTGCGTTCCAGACACATCCGTTGGATGCGAGCAAGCGACCGACAATCATGCCCGCGCAAATTGATTATGTCGCGCCAATGGTTGTTGAAACAGACGTGGTTGTCAGTGAAACCATGGAATAAATTATGCGGAATAAAATCCGCATAATTTATTATTGCAATTTGTTTCTGTGCTGATTATACTGAACATGAATCCAAAGGGATTTGGGTTCGGGGCCTTCAACAAGCCTGTATATTGGTGATGCGCGCGATGCGTGTGTCAAATCCGCACAGTAAAGCGGCGCATTTGCGCCATTTATTGTACGTACCCCACCGTTATGGTCGGGGATCCGCCGGTTATACAACAGGGGCAACCCAAAGACTGGTGGGGGCATTCCAATATATGATTTGTTGAAATCCCCGACCGCCAAATTTCTGTTGGCGGTTTTTTGCAATTTGTTTTGACATATGTCATGATAGGACAATTTTGCGCTTGCAAGTGTCAAAACAGATGCTATAAATGAAAGTAACAGGCAGTTAAATGCCATCATTTGGAACAAAGGAGAATCCACACGAAAATGTCTCGTACAGCAATCAAAGAACTAACCGCGGCATATCGTGCCGTACTGAAACACGCATTTATTGCCATGGTGGGGGCGATGGTTGTTGTCGGTGGCGCATCGGCCGGGGATGAAAAGACACAAATCAAAGTTGAATCTGGCGAAACCATGGAATTGGCCGCGGGTCAGGTATATGATGGATATACAACAACCGGCAAAGGTGCGGTTGCAAGTGTTGATGGAACTTTGACAGTTGGTTCAAATTCAGTTTTTTCAAATAATAAATCCGAATACATTGGCGGTGCAATTGTTAACAGTGGCACATTGAATATTGGCAATAATACGAAATTTATTGGGAATACGGCTATTGCTGAAGATGGCAGTTTATTTGGTGGTGGCGCATTGTTCAGTTTTGGTGGGTTGGTAAACATTAATGAAGGTACATTGTTTGAAAATAACCTTTCATATTTGGGTGGTGCAATCGTTAATTATGGTGGAAAATTGACAGCGAATAAAACGATTTTCCGGAAAAATGTTGCCACGAAACAAGGTGGCGCCATAGATGTAGAAGATGGGAGTATTGAAATCAACAATTCCGTCTTTGTGGAAAACGATGGTGCAAATTCTGGTGGCGCAATATCTTCGGTATATAACTCGGATGATGGACATATAGACATAAAAGGATCAGAGTTTACAAGCAATAGTGCTGAAGTTGGTGGTGCAATTGGCGCGTATAAATTCTTGACAGTTTCAAACAGTATGTTCAAAGGGAACTATACAACGGCGAACAGTGATGGTGGTGGTGCAATCGTAATTGGTGGTCATGGCAAGGTTGATATTGCAGATACAAGCTTTGACGGGAACAAAGCCAGTATTGGTGGTGCTATTGCAACACGACCAAATACCCAAGAAGGCCTGGCGCGTGGTGATGAAGCAACCAGCGAACAAAACAAAGACGGTCATTGGTTGACCATTGCAAATGCTGTGTTTAAGAATAATGTTGCCGATGCTGGGGCCGACAATGGTAAACTGAACGGGTATAACAGCGGTTCGTTTGGTGATGGTGGTGCGATTTGGACTGGATTTGTTGGTTCAACTGTTGATGGCGTTGTGCATAGCAACTTTATCGCCAAGACAACTTTTGAGAATAATATTGCAAAAAATAGTGGCGGTGCGATTTATAACGAGGGCATAAATAAGATTACTGATTCTACATTTGTCGGTAATATTGCCAACAAAGATGGTGGTGCAATATTTAATGCCGTAAATGGGGAATTAACACTTGACGGGAACAATGTATTCATTGGCAATTCTGCAAATGGATTTGGTGGTGCCGTTGGTTCCAAGGGGCAACTGACTTTAAAGGGGACAACGTTTGCAAACAATACCGCCAGTGTCGGTGGTGCAATGTACAGTGGTTATAATGATTTCGGTGTCGGTCGCGGCAGTTCCGAAATCTCTGGTGCAACGTTCACTAATAATTCGGCGGAATATGGCGCGGGTGCTGTTGCGAATTATGGCAGCATGAAAATTGATATAGACAATACAAAATTTGTTGGAAATAAGGTAACCCATGAAATAGAACAAGACGGTTGGAACAACAGGAACCTGAACAGCAGTGTTGACGGCGGTGGCGCATTGTTCGTGGGCAGTGCATCAACGACCAGCCTGAATAAAACAGTATTCCAAAATAATTCTTCAACAACGGCGGGTGGGGCGATTGCAACACGTGCAGATTGGGTAAACAGTGAATTGGGTGCCTTGCAATTTAAAACAAATGCCCCAGAAAATTATGACCCCAGCAAGGATTATTTGGTAAAGAATACCAAGGCAAAGTTGGATATTAAAAATTCTGTGTTTGAACGGAATACGGCCGGTTTGCAAGGTGGCGCGTTGTTTAATACGTTTATGAATACAACGATTGCTGATTCAAATTTTGTTGGCAATGTCGCAGGTCAGGGCGGTGCGATTTATAACGCTGGCGCAATTGAATTGTCTGGAAACAATGTATTCACCGGTAATATGGCTGGTGGCGTCGGAAACGATATTCACAATTTGGGTAAATTGACTGTATCGGACGGCACAACAACAATTGATGGGGGTATCACAGGCGATGGCGCATTGACCATTGCTGATGGCGCAACATTGAACATTGGCACGGCAACCGTTGCCCAGGATACATTAACGCTGGAAGGGACGGTTGGTTTGACCATTGTAGATGCGAATAACTATGGTAAACTGTTGGCGAAAAACTATGATGGTAATGGTACCGTATCGCTGAATGTTGCGACAACCGGGACATATAATATATTCAGTGGTGAAACGAATTACAGCACGGTTGACGCGGGTGCAATTTATGATGTAACCGCATTCGCAGATGGCACAATTACCATTGCGACAAAATCTGTGGATAAAATCGTGGCGGATACCGGTTTGACCGATGTGGCGGCGAATACTGTTGCCGGTTTGGCAAATACCGACAATGCATTAGCAAACATTGCGTCACTGAATGCGCAACAGGCATTGCGTGATGGTGATACAGAATATGTTGAACGCGAAACCGCGCGCATGAATCCAATGGATAAACCGGTTGTGCAATCCATGGCACAATCTGTCCAGGGCCAGGTCGCGACATTGGCGGCGAACCGTATGTCGGGCACGCCGGCAATGGGACGCAATGGTGGCGACATCAATGCTGAATATGGCGTGTGGGCCCAGGGCATGTTTAACAAATCAAAATTCAATGGCCAATTTAATGGATACACACGTGGTATCGCGGCGGGGGTTGATGCGCTGGTTGATAATCAGTACACGGTTGGTTTGGGATATGCGTTTGGTCATTCTGATATTAATGCCGATGATGGCCGCAATACAGAAATTGACAGCAACAGCATATTTGCATATGCCCAGTATAAACCAAGTGATTGGTACATCAATGCGACATTGAATTATACAATGTCAAAATATACCGGTTCACATGACGCGTTTGGTGTTAATCTGAAATCAGATTATGATGTCAATGCATTCGGTGTCCAGGCGATGACCGGATACGATTTCGCATCTGGTATGACGCCAGAGGTTGGTGTGCGTTACCTGCATGTGTCCCAGGATTCATATGATAATGGGTTGGCGCATGTTGATGGCGATGACACAGATTTCCTGACCGGTATTGCGGGATTGAATTATCGCTTTGCAATTGAAAACGGTGGTGATATCCACTGGTTCCCAGAATTGCGTGCGGCGGCAACATACGATTTTGTATCTGATCGGGCGTTGTCCACGATTACAATGCCTGGTGCGGCGGCGTATGTTGTGGATGGTGACCGGCTGTCCCGCTTTGGCGGTGAATTCGGTATCGGTCTGACCGCAGAATATACCGGGGTGGAAATCTCGCTGAATTACGATTTGGATTTGCATGAAGATTACACTTCACAAACCGGAATGTTAAAATTCAGATACGAATTCTGATAAAAACGGGGCATTGCCCCGTTTTTTTGTGCCACAACACCAAATAAAAAACACGCCATTTGGCGTGCTTTTTATTTAAAATATTTTTTATGCTGTTCCTGGGACCGCTGGTACATTGTGTCAAATATGCGGTCGGCGGCGGCCTGGTCAACCGGGGCGGTGGATGCGCCATTGGCATCGGCACCGTTCAGTATAATCAGACGCGATGGCGTGATATCCGCCCCACATTCAATAAAATATTTTTCTGTATCAAAATATTTTCCAAAACAGCGGTTATTAACAACGGCAACATATCCATCGCGTGCCAATGTGTCGCACGTTGGTTGTGTGCCATATGTAATTTCACCATTAGGCAGATTTTCGTCAACGTGATCCAAAATGCCGTTGCACCATACGTTTACGTATTTACCATTTACCAAAACCATTGTGCCGCCAGATGTTGTTTTGCGCACCCCGAAGCAATCGCCGTTCAGCACATTTGGGTCAAAGTCTGATTTGACCATTGTTCCGCCCGATATATCGGCACGACCGACCGGCGTTGGTTCATCACGTGGCGAAATCAGTGCATCACCGCAAATTAATTTCATACCCCAACATCCACTGGTTGCGTCCCAATATTCGGTATCGTATCCCGCCCCCATTGATGTATAACATTTTGTGGGATCCAAACGACATACGGTTGGTTGCAACCACCACTGGGTTGCGGCAAACGCGTCAGTGCATATCGCGGATAAAAACGAAAGTATAAATATCTTTTTCATGTTGTTTCCTATGATACCACTTTTTTATGGTTGTCGCAAGTTTGCGGATTTTTTACTGGCCACTGGTTGTGGATGCGTCGCGACAATAGCCCCATTTTGTATTCGTACCTGTTTCAGAATAGAATTTTTCAAACAGTTTGTGTCCTGTTGTGGTATGGGTTGTTCCGTTTTCTGTTTTCCATTCTGTATCAACCCAGACACCGCCCAGGCGTTCGCATTCTGCCGACAGTACAGTGGACATCTGGACGCGCACAGAATCCATAACTGTATTAACGTCCGCCATAATGGTCGTTGGCAATACGTATCCCGCAGAATTAGATTCAGATGGACGTACACACGCCTGCAGGGCATAACGTACAACCTTTTGATACAAACTGCCGATATAATCGTCGCCACATGCGCTGAGGTCTGCAACCACGGACGATCCATCAGCGCCCACAGGGCCGGCAACGCCGCCAGCGCATGTAAAGTTTGTTGGGCATTTTGTACATGCATTACCCGCCGCAGGTGTTGTATTAAACCGACCGTTCAGGGTCAGGTAATATCCAGCCTTGCACCGATTGTACCGACGTATATCTGGGCAATGATAGTCATCTGTGACGTTTTCGTCATCGTCACTGTTGGTTGTATCACCACGGGCCCATAATTCCTGGTTGCATTGATATATGCCGGCATATTGTTCGGCGCCGGGTGCATACACACGACATCCATACGGGAATTTATGCAGGCTGTCGTTGCTGGGAACGGCACATGTGTCCTGGACAAATTCTGACAGTGTGGTGGCGCATTCCTTGGCAATTTTTTGGTCGGTAATGTTGTGCATTGCCTGTAATAATAATTCCAGGCCGTCGCCATTGCTGCTGTACAAATTGCTGCACGCATTCAGTTTTTCTTGGCACAATTGTTCGGATAATTCCAGACGCGAACCGATTAACAATTGTTCTTTGATATTGCTAAAGTCTTTTAATGATTTGCTCTGTTCATCATAGCATGCGTTTACCACATCCAGGCATTCTGTTTTGACGGTGCGAATTCGTGTCTGTTGGCCCTGGTATATTTCGGCGATTGCCTGGCGCAAGAATTCGTCCCATACGTCATCCGCCATATCACGGCATGTGTCCAGCCCGCGCGCCGCATATGTGCGCATGCGATTTAGTTCGGCGACAATCATGCGGTTTGTCGGATTGGTCAGCACGTCGCCAGATAATGAAATCTGGTTTTCCAGTTGGTAAAAATTCGCGCTGTAAATTGGTTCGCCGGTGTCGCGGTTCAGGTACAGTCCTGTTGTATCCAGACAGTGAACATAATCGGTTCCACACGCGGTGTCGGCGGTGATGTCACTGCGTACCTGGGCGATACAGTCATTAATGGATGTTGAATTATGCGCATTATAATTATCCAGGCGGGCGTTATTCATTTCGCGTTCTGTTTCGCGAATTGTCGTGTTTGCCGCCGTTAATTTTTTGTTCAGTGCATTTGTCAGCGTCGCACAATCATTTTCAATATACATTCCATATGCCGCGACAACCATCTTTAATGTTGCATCAGATGAACAGTTCCCAGAAACCAATTCGGCACACTGGGCATGGACGGCGTTGTACAATGATTCCCCCGTCAGGTTTGCAATGTTCGCGCCCGATGTTAAATCGGTCGTCGCCCAGATTGCGTTTATATCACCCGCAATGTCCAATGTCCCCGCGGTTGACAGTGATTTTGATTTCGTTTTGGTCAACACATCACTGATGCCGGCCAATTTCTGGGCTGATGCCGAATTGTCGTTCGTGGTTGTCGCGGCTGTTTCGCCACTGGTCGCGTTCAGCATGGCGGAAACCTCTGCTGCGGTCTTGGGAATTACTTCTATGTTCAGGTTTTTGAAATCCTGAATCTGGTCAGATGCATCGCCCAGTGCACGTTCGCGTGCCTGGATATCCGCCAGTTTTGATGAACACACGCACCGCCGATATGTGTCGTTTTGGTTGGCACAAAATTGATCCATGCATGTAAAGTATGCGTCACGGCATGCATTGTATCCGGTGCCAAACGTGTTTGTGCCGGCACCGCTGGCCGTTGTTGTGGCGCGCGTCAGGCGCGCCGCGGATGTGGACGTGGCACTGCGTGCGGTTGTGGCATTGGTCGCGCCACGTGTGGCGGCGGTTGTTGCGGTGCGTGATACGCGCGTCGTGGATGTTGGCGTGGTGCTGCGTGCGGTCGCGGTTGTGGTTGCGCGTTGTTGTGTTGTGGTGCGTTGGGGCGTTCGTGCCACGCGTGCGGCATTTTGCACAGTGTTTGTGTTGCGGGATGTGACCTGGGGCGTGGTTGTGCGTGGTGATGTGGTTGTGCGCACCACAGATTGATTTTCAGATGTTGTGCGGGCCGCGCTGGATACGCTGCGCACCGCGGCATCGGCGTGACCGATGCCGGCGCATAACGCAACGGCAAAAAGCAAAATCTTTTTCATCCTATAATCTGGTAATAATAATATCAAAAATGCCCATTTCTGGGCAAGGGGTATTTCAATAAAAACGATATTTTTTTGCAAATAAAAAATCCCGCATTAACGGGATATTTTTATTGGTTCGCTGCGTCAGTGGTTGGACGGTTGCGTTCAACAAATGTGATGCGTCCCTTGTCTAAATCATACGGTGTCATTTCAACGCGGACGCGTTCACCGATGTTGACCCAGATGCGCGCCTTGCGCATTTTGCCACACACGGTTGCCAAAATTTCATGACCGTTTTCCAATTTTACACGAAACATGGTGTTCGGTAATTTGTCTTCTACGGTGCCACTGAATACGATTACATCATCTTTTGCCATATATTATTCCTTGGATTTTTCTGCAATTTTCTGATGGGTATGATATAATTTTGTGTAAAAAATTGCAAGATGTTTTTATCTGCTTGCACGGCAGGGGATGATTTGATAAAATTAGACATAATAATGTAGGGTGGAATCATATGAGATTAGGTTTTATTTTCACGTTATTGTGTGTTGTGCCAGGATTGGCATTCGGGGCGGCGCGTGATGGGGAAAATGCCCGTATCGGTGTGTCACGTATGTCAATGGCGGGATCGCGTGCGCCGAATGTTACAAGTATTGGCGCGGTTGCGGCGGTTCAGCCAACGTTGTCTGTGACAACGGGGGCGACGACATCTGGGACGTCAACAAATGTCGCGTCATCCACGACCAGTGATACAACAAACGTGGCAAGTGCAACGGATACGTCATCTGGTGCCACCACAACGACCGATTGTCGCACGGCGTATCGCGCATGTATGGATGAATTTTGCCTGTTGGATGAAAGCGAGGGCAGTCGTTGCGCATGTTCGTCAAATATTAACCAGTCCAAGAGTTTGATTCAGGAAATTCAAAAAATTCAGGACGAAGCCGACAGTTTATACACAGAAGGTGTTGAGCGCGAGCAGTTGGGTGCCAAGGCAAAATTAGTCTTTGGCGAGAGTGAAAATGCCAAGAAAAGTGCGCGCGCATCTGGTATCAGTTTGGCGGATTGGTTAAACAGCGGCACAACCGATAATACGTCCAGCCTGGACGCTGATAATGATATTGGTGACGGGTTGTATGCAATGGCGTCTGAATACTGTGCAGACACGTTGGCAACATGTGGCAGTCGCGCCGAAATGGAAGAAACATTGTACGCGCGCCAGATTGTCGCCGACTGTAAATCGTTTAATTCATACCTGGCCGATCAAAAGGCAAATGCGACCGCAAACAAGCGCACGGCCGAGGCCGCCGTTCGTCAGGCGCGTTTGGCAATGTTGGATACAACAAATAAATACAACCGTGGCGAATGTCTGTTGGCGTATCGTGCATGTATCGCAGACAAGGGCGGATGTGGTGTGAATTTTGAAAACTGTCTGGATGCAGATTTGTTGGGGCGTCGTGCGAATGCGTGTGAAAACGTGTTGGACCAGTGCACGGCTGTTCGTGATTATGTCTTGCAGGATTGGGATGCGGAATCAAAAAGTATTTTGGTGGATGCGGCGCAATACGCCGACAAAAATGCGCGTGCGACGTGCCTGGCGCGGATTCAGGTTTGTTTGGAAGATGGATGTCGCACCAGCACAAATTCGGCATGTTTGACCGATATCAATGTTGCGGCAGGTGTGTGCCCGGTTATCACAGAATGCGAAGAAATGATACCGGGAATTCAGAGTGCGGTAAACGACAAGTTGGGGTATCTGCGTACGCAATTTTGCCAGAATGATATTGACAAGTGTTTGCAGGAAAAGTGTGGTGAAAACTTTACCGCCCCGGAATGTGTCGGTAAAACGGCAACCGAAATTGCCCAGCTGTGCCCACAATCTATGTACCCATCGTGCAAGAATGAATCACAGTTTGATATAATTGTTCAATCGGTACTGTTACAGATGGATTACCAGATGTTACAGGGATGCCTGAATTATTTTGGCGAACAATTGGGGGCGGCGTGCGGTACGGATATGTCATGCCTGCCGACGGATGACCAGATTGAATCGTTGACGGCGATACCTGATACAGAAGAGGGCCTGGCCCAACTGCGTCAAGCCGTGCGTGACAACACAACCGCGTCTGTGGATGAATTCTTTAAACAGTTTGAGAAAGATAAAACAGTTGCCGCGTGTCAAGACAGTGAAAAGCCCCAGGGAAAACAGTCGTTGGGCGACAGCGTGTTTAACAGCGCAAAATTGGTTGCGCAAATCGGTGCGGAAAACCGCGCAATGCGCGCGCTGGAAACAAAAATTGCCGAACTGTCGCGTGCCCAGGATTTGGCGACCGCGGAAAAGAATTGTTTAACAACGTATGCGGTTGAAACGCCAAACAAGTCATCAAAAAATTACAGTTATATCCGCAGTGTTTCGTTTGAACCGTCGTTGCGTAATTGCCATGTTTGCCGCATGCAACAGGTATGTGAAACAGGTGGCGAATCCCGTGGAACCGGCATTGCCAAGGGTGCCAGTGGTGGCCTGGCGGCGGGTGCGGCGGCCGGGACAATGGTATCACCCGGATGGGGCACGGCGATTGGCGGTGTTGTTGGTGCGGTTGGTGGACTGTTCGCCGGCATGGGTGCCAGTGGCCAGCAGGAATTCTGCCAAGAAATAGAATCGTGTGAAGACATTAATATGTAATATGCCGGACAGGGGGCGTATCTGATGAAACTGACAAATATTTTGACGTATCTGTTGTGTGGTGTGGCGGTTGTGTCTGGGGCTGATGCGGCAACGTCTGCACGCACGACAAAGCAATCTGCGATACAGCAGGGTACAACCGTGCGCACGCGTCTGACGGCAACGGGACTGTATGACCAGGCATGTTATGATGCGTATTATGGATGCATGGACCAGTTTTGTATTACTGATAATTCTAATGGCGGCAGTTGTGCATGCAGTGACGACAACGCAAAATATGAATCCCAGTTATCTGAAATTCAAGATATGTTGACCGAGGCCGAACGCATCCGTACAGAAGATGTTGAAAAGGTCAAGGCGGGCGCCAATGCAGATATTGTGTTTACCGGCGAACGTAAATATGACGCCAATGGTAATGTTGTAAAATTGGGAACCCAGACAGACGCGGATGCGAAATCTAAATCACGCCAGGATTTGTTAGCACTGTTTGATGACACGCCTGTGTTTGATGACGACGTGTTCGGTGACCAGAAAACATCTACGATTGCGGATAAACAGGGGGCCGAACTGTTCACCGCGGCCCAGGAATTATGTACAGCCCAAATCCCCAGCGATTGCAGCAAGGATTTAAATTTCCTGACCCAGTTGTATTCGCGCCAGATTGTATCAGATTGCAAGGGGTTCGCGAATTCTGTGGCGGAACAAATGACCGCGGCAAAGCAGTCATTGGCGGATGCCCAGGCGGCGGTGCGTACCGCATTGTCAGACAGTTTGGCGTCTGCGAACAAGTACGATTTGGGTACATGCATGGTTGAATTTAAAAAGTGCATGCAGACCAAAGATGCGTGTGGCGAAAATTGGGAAAACTGTGTTTCGGTGGTTGCGTCTGAAAATATGCAGGGCACGACAACGTCACGCACGACATCGCGCACAAACACATATGATATATCCGCCGCAACATCAGAAATTCTGGATGCAAAGCGTACGATTTGCGAAAATGTTTTGAACAGTTGTGTTGCTGTTCGTGACCAGGTATGGCCCGCATTCTTGCGTGAAGCGGCCCCAACAATCAAATTGGCCGAATCCCAGGCTGAATCAAAATTCCGCCAGTCGTGTTTGTCAAATATTTCAAACTGTATCCAGACGGCGTGCAAGGATGATATTGCCGGCAAGGGTGTGGCGACCATGGATGCGTGTCTGGCACGACCAGATATGGCGCGCAGTTTCTGCAAGGTTGAAATTGACCCATGCGAACGTATGGAACCCCAGATTTGGGATTACGTAACGGATAAATTGGCGGCAATGCGTGTTGATGCATGCACCCAAGAGGTCAAGGATTGCTTTACCGCCGATACACGTTGTGGTGAAAATTTCCAGAACTGTATTGGTATGGATTACGATTATATTCACGATATTTGCCCGTTGGATTCACTGGTTGTTTGCAAACAGAACAACAAAGATTTTTCCATGGATGATTTGGATTCCATGTTGATGGGATTGTATCTGAATATTGATAATTCGGCGTTGGAACAATGCCAGAACTTGGTTGATAAAAAGATGACAGAAATCTGTGGCAGTACCACCGATTGCAACAGATTCGCAGCAGATGATACCATTGGTACTGGTTCACTGCGCACCCAGAAAGATGGCACAATATACCGCGTGACGGGTATGATTTCGTTCGGCAGTATCAAGATGGGTGACGCCACCGGCACGGTCATTGATAATGGTGATGGCAAAACCACAACATTAAAACCGGGACAAATCGGTGTTGATGAATACATCAGTCAAATTCGCGCGCGTAATGCGGATGTCGCGAACGCCGATGGTATTATTTCATCTATATCCGAAGAATTGAATAACATTGCCGGCACAATCAATCGCACCATTGAAATGATTGAACAGGATCCGGAAATTCAGTTCTGTGTCAGTGGGCGTAACCTGGCCCAGATTACGGGCAACGCAAACCAGAAAACAACTGCGCGTTTCCCGTATTTGCTGAACAGTGTGAAAATGCAGATCGCAATTGCGGCCCTGCGCCAGGCCCAGGATAACTATAACGCCAAATTAAATACGGCGATTTCTGATGCGACCAAGGATGCGTCGGCTGATTTGGCACAGTACATGTGTCAAATGTTGCCAATGAATGGCGGTGCGACATATTCGGCTGATGTAAAAACAACGTTGGCGCAACCATACGCAATCAGTTATGACATTGGCGCAGGCTTGGATAACAGTATGTTGGCCCAGGGCGGACACAGCACGTCCAATGTCGCGGGCGCGGCATCGTTGGAAAGCGCTGCATTTTCAACCAAGACCGGCGAGGTTGTATCTACATTTTTGTCGGCGGGGGGGCTGGCAAACAATGGGCGTGTAAAGGTTGAATTGCCCAGTGGCACACGTGAAATGTGGTCGGTATTTAATCGCGATACCCGTGTATGTCACTATTGCACATCCACCGTCACCAAGAATTGCAATTCTGTCAACAAGAAAGGATTTCTGGGTATCGGTGCCAAGAATGAGTTATCGTGCACGGAATCAGAACCAGTAGAGAAGTGCGAGGATATAACAATGTAATCACAAACGGGTCACCAAGACCCGTCTTTAATTTTATAAAAGGAATATTTTCATGAACGAAGTACATGCGTTGGCGCGCGATATAAATTTGGAATCTGTGATAACATCGTTGGGGCAAACGGCGGTGCATTTTGCATTAAAATTAACCGCGTCTGTGTTCGTGTTGGTGGCGGGGCTGTGGCTGGCGGGACGTATTGCGCGTTCGGTCCGGCACGCAATGTCGCGGCGGCACCTGGACCCGTCGTTACAGTCTTTTGTCGGTTCGTTTGTCAGTATTGTTTTGCGCATAATCGTGATTGTGATATCACTGACCACGGTTGGGGTCCAGATGACATCCATCGTTGCAGTGCTGGGGGCGGGCGCGCTGGCAATCGGTATGGCGTTGTCAGGCACAATGCAAAATTTTGCCGGCGGAATAATAATATTGCTGTTAAAACCGTTTGCGGTCGGGGATACAATTTTAACCGCCACCGGCAAAACGGGTGTTGTTAAAAAAATTATGATTTTTACCACAGAATTACACACATTTGATAACCAGGTTATATTTTTGCCAAACGGGGCATTGGCCAATGGTGAAATTACAAATTTATCGGGTGGGGCGTTACGGCGTACTGATTTAAATATCGGTATTGAATATGGTGCGCGTATTGCGGTGGCGCGGCGGACGATTTTGGGCATCGTGGCGCGCGACCCACGTATCGCCGAAGATCCGGCGCCATCTGTATTTGTTTCTGAATTGGGCGACAGTGCGGTTATATTGACCGTTCGTTTTTGGACCCTGTATCCGGATATGGCGGCAACCGCGGCGGACACCCTGGAACAGATTTACAATGAATTGCCAAAGCAAAAGGTTGCGTTCCCATTCCCGCAAATGGATGTGCACATCACCAAATAAAAAACAGGGCAACGCCCTGGTTTTATTTTCCATAATGACATTCGTATGATGCCGCGCCATCAACATATGAATACGTGCCACTGTCGTCATTGCCGCCTGTGACATAGCAATCGTTTATGCTGGTTGATGCCTCGGCACTCTGGCCGGGGTTGCCGTTGGCGTCCGCCGGACACTTGGCGCATGCACTGCCTGACACATAGTAGTATCCCGCAAGGCATTTGCTTTCATCTGTCTGGCTGCAGTGTACACTGTCGTAACAGTAATATCTTGTTCGCCAGCATGCGTTTGCATCTGTGGTGCCCCCGCATGTCCAATCGGTTGTTTTACTGCTGCAGTTGGATTCTGTGCATGGTTCCAGGCACGTGTTGGCAGATATATATGTGGAATATTGGTTTGTGCATGGGGTTGGTGATGGTACGGTTTTTGTGTTCCCCTTGTTTGCAATACTGCCAGATTCACATTCAGTACACGTATGCCATCCTGCATTGCCAAAAATTAACATTGATTCTGATTTGCAGTACGGGATACTTGTCGTGCTTAGGGGAATTTCTTGTTTCTCACAGGTTGTTCGTGCAGAACACTTTGCCACATATGCGATGTTTCCACAGCCACTGTGGTTGTATACTTTATAATCAGTACCGCTTGTGACAACCGTGCCACCCTTTGTACCACCTTTGCCTTGGTCGGTGGTTGATACGGCGTACCCATTTTTGTAATATCCACTGGCGCACGTATCACATTCTGCCAGGGTGACAGTGCCGCCATCAATAGCATTAACATAATATACTTTGAATGATGCACATGTTGTCTGATCCAGTGATGAATAATTTGCTGCTTTTGTCACAGAAGTTGATGTTTCGCTGAAATGGCAACCATATCCGCTGCCACTTTCATATAATACGCCCGGTACTGGGACGGCAATTGCATTACTGATACACATAACCAATGCAGTTACCAGTACAGTGGACAATATGCGTTTCATTTGTTCTCTCCTGAATTCATATTTCAAATGAAAAACCACCGGCTTTCACAGGTGGTCAGGAGGTTGAGAACAATCATAAGATTTGTGTCGCGTATTGAATATTCCGCGAACCCTCCTGACCTGAATATCAGGAGCTGACTTTTCATCGTGCTATGAACAGTGCGCGTATCACGCACCATGTCTGATAGCAGACGCCTATGACGGGTTCTCACACCCCATCGCCAGAACGCCCGGCGACAAAAATATTATACGTAACATGCGGAATAAAAACAAGAGAGAATTTTATTCACGCCACACGTGGCGGTCAAAAAAAACGCCCCATCGGGGCGTTTGGGTTTATCTGTTCGTTAACTGTAATTCTATGCGGCGATTTTTTTGCAGACTGGCCGGGTCATTGCCCAATTCAACCGGGTGCATTTCGCCAAAACCGCTGGGGACCAGACGGCGTTTGGAAACCCCATCGCGTGCCAATTCGTTCGCCACTGCGGTTGCGCGCAACAGCGATAATTCCGTGTTGTTTTTATATCCGCGTGTGCCGGGAACAACCGCCTTTTTATCTGTGTGGCCGTCAACACGAATAATCCAATTTACATCGGATGGGATTTTGTGTTCCAAATCCTTGATCACATTGGCAATCAGGCGCAGTTGATTTTTCCCTTCTGGCGACAGGGTGTATGAACCACTGGCAAACAAAATATCACTGGACACGATAAAGCGGTCGCCATCCGGTTGAATTGTTGTGCGGTCGCCCAATGCGTCCTTTATCGCGCGATAGAACGCCGATTGATATTGTGAAACTTTGTTCAGTTCGGCAACCTTGTCCGCCAGTGCCTTGTTCAAACGTGCCGACATTTCTACATACTGAATTTCCTGGGCGTGTGATTTTTCCTGGGCGGCATCCAATGCGGCCTGTAACCGCGCCAATTGGTCAGATAATTCTGCGCGTTGGGCATCCATCTGGGTTTGCAGTTCGCGCCGCTGCTGTTCCAGTTCGGCGGTCTTTTCCTTGTCCAATTTTGCCTGGTTCAATTGCTGGGACAATTCGGCCACGCGCGCCGATAAATCGGTGCCCTGGGATTGCAGTTCGGCAACCTTGGATTCATAATCGGCAATCAGTTCGTTCATGCTGGCATCAACCGCAACCAGTTCATTTGATAATTGGTTATTGTTGTTTTCCAGATTTTCCAACTGTGCCCGCGCCAAAATCAACAGACGTTTTGCCTCTTCTTCATCTGCGGTCATTTGTTGAATCTTTTGCGATTGTTCGGCATTTGCCTGCTTTAAATCGGCAACGGTCTTGGCCCCCGTTTTGGTGTTAAACACACTGGTCGTGGTCCACAAGAACACGAACACAATCAGCAAGAAAATCAAAATAATGACCAGGTTGGAAAATAAGTCCACAAACGCCGGCCATGTATTTGTTCTGTCCCGAAAACGAATATTTAACATGATTCTTGTTCCTCTCTCTCTGTGATGCGTATTTATTTATTGTCCATTTCACATTCTGGTACGTTTGCCACGTGGGTATGCGCGGCCAGGTAATCCTGTAATTCCCGGAAAATCGCATTCTGGGCCAATTGAACCTGTAACCCCAGGAATCCGACAATCAGGCTGCCCCCCAGGCCCATCAGCGAACTGGTGAACGCGGTCGCCATTCCGGCCAGTGGTTTGGACAATCCGGCCTGCATCGTGGTCAGAACCGCATCATCGGCAAAATTCAGCCCGCCAATTAAATCGGCAAAACCGCCCACGGTTACAACCAATCCCCAAAACGTTCCCAGCAGTCCCAAGAACACCAATGTGTTTGTGATATATCGCACAGATTCACGTGCATCATCAAAACGCAACAGTATTAAATCCAGCATGTCATGCAGCGCGGACGATGAAATTCGCGTCGGACGTGACCGCAACAACATTGCCACCGGTCGCAATAATACTGGGGGCAGGGGCGCCGTGCGCCGACCCATCAAATATGCACGCAACCAGCGATATTCCGGCAACAGTTGAAATATCTGAACAAATGTCAGGCCGATACCAAACAATGCCGTACCAATAATAATGCCGTTTAAATATATGTTTGCGATTGCAATCTGCATAAACCGGTCATAGAACAATGCCAGCCCCGCCGCCACCAGTGCGGTCAAAAAAGCCATGCGATTAAGTGTTCTGTGAAACTGGTTTGTCATATAATCTCTCTGTTTATGTATAAATGATAGTAAATTTTATAAAATGATGTCAATAGGGATTATTCATAAAATGCGCACGGAAAAATTACTTGATTTTATTAAAAAAATCGGCATAATTGGCGGTGTCCTGCTGGCACATGGGGTGTCGGCTGATTAAACCATAGGAAAAATATAAATGGCTTACTATGAAAGCGTCTTGGTTTTCCGCCAGGACTTGACCGAACCGCAGGTAAAAGAAAAAGCGGCAAAATACACCGAAATCATCAAGGAACTGGGCGGTGATGTTAAATCCACAGAATTCTGGGGTTTGAAAAATCTGGCCTATGTTATCCGTAAAAATCGCAAGGCACACTATGTCATGCTGAATATCGAATTGCCGGGGGCACAGGTTGCCGAACTGGAACGTCGTGCCCGCATTGACGAAGACGTCATTCGTTTCTTGAACGTTCGCGTCGAAGCATTGTCCGAACAACCATCAATAATGATGAAAAAGAATAACGAAGAGGCAGAATAATGGCAGTACGTGCAGCAATTTATCGTAAAAAATCTAACCCATTAAAGGGCAAGGTTATTGATTACAAAGATATCAAAACACTGTCGCACTATATCACAGAACGCGGCAAAATCGTCCCATCACGCATCAGTGGCGTTTCCCAGAAAGACCAGCGTGCGTTGGCAACCGCCATCAAACGTGCCCGTCATTTGGGGTTGATGCCATTCGTTCGCAACAACTTGGGCTAAAAAATTAAATTCTGTGGACGCCTGTGGCGTTCACAGTTCCTCGTGTATGTCTAATACACGTCGGAACTGAAATGAACGCTGCCATGCGTCTCGCATAATTTAATTTTTATAAAAATATTTGGGAATAATCCCTAACTTAGAAAACATAAGGACAGATAAAATGAAAGTTATTTTGACAGAAAAAATTACCCACTTGGGCAATATCGGCGACACAGTGGAAGTAAAAACAGGTTTCGCGCGCAACTATCTGTTGCCAAATGGCAAGGCAATGCGCTGGACACGTGAAAATGTCGCGTTGTTTGAAGCGAAAAAGGCCGAACTGACCGCACGTCAGGAAGCCGCCAAGGCAGCCGCCGAATCGCATGTTGATGCGGTCAAGAACGCAAAACTGCACATGATTCGCCAGGCGGGTGATACAGGTCAGTTGTATGGTTCTGTATCCACACGTGACATTGCGCGTATGTTGAAAGAAATCGCAAATGTCAATATTGAATCATCTCAGGTTCTGTTGGGCAGCCCGATTAAATCCATCGGTGCGTTTGACACCAAGATTGCATTGCACCCAGACGTTGTTGTTCCGGTCAAGGTATACGTTGCCCAGACTCAGGACGAAATTGACGCATTGGTTGCGGGCAAGGTTCTGACATTTGGCACCAAGAAGGTTGAAGAAGAAGTTGCCGAAGAAAAACCGGCAGCGGAAGAAAAACCGACAGAAAAGCCAGCAGACGCTGAATAAAAAACGGGGCATCGCCCCGTTTTTTATTAGAGCATGGATAATATATAGTGCGCCGTATGGCGCACTTGTTTTATTATTGCAATAAAGTATTTGTTATCTGGGGCGGGGCGGGGTATAATTCATGTCATGAAATTGGACTCTGTTGGGATTTTAGTCGCAATGCGACCAATGGGTGAACGCGATTGTGTCGCGCGTATTTTTACGCGTGATTTTGGCGTGATGTGTGGTGTCCTGCGTGGCGCCCAGGTCGCGCGTACAAACCGTCCATTGGTTGGGCAAATTGGCACGGTCGCGTGGAACGCGCGGTTGGAATCACAACTGGGGACGTTTCATTGGGAATCGTCTGGCACACCGGTTGCGACAATTATGATGTCGCGTGCGCGCCTGGCACTGGTGAACAGTGCGTTTGACCTGATTACCACCCTGTTGCCAGAGCGCGAGGCGTATTCGCGCCTGTATGATGAAACGATTTCGCTGTTGGAAAATTTACCTGGTGCCGATTCGGATGCGGTGTATTTGAATTGGGAAATTGCGCTGTTGCGCGAATTGGGCTATGCGTTGGATTTATCGCATTGTTCGGGATGTGGGGCGCGCGAAAACCTGCATTACCTGTCGCCACGCACAGGGCGCGCGGTGTGTGATAATTGCGCCGCGCCGTATATTGGGCGTCTGTATGAATTGCCATTGGAACGCCGGACAACACTGCATTTTTTGGAACGTATTTGTGAATCCGTGGGGGCGGCACTGCCGTTGTCGCGGCGTGCGATTTCTGAATAAATTTTATACAATTATCACTTGCGATTTTGCGAATTTTTTTCTATGGTAATCCTGTTCAACAGAAAGGAGAAAACTATGACTTGGACAATCTTGGTTTTGGTCGTGGCGATTGCCTTGTACATGTTCGGCGGAATGCTGATTGCACAGGACGGCAAGAAACCCAGCACAAAATCCATTTTGGCAAAGAAAGCAATTAAATTGTTTGCCATCATCTTGGTCGCAGGCAGTGTTTGCCGCCTGTACGTGCCATATTACCTGACATCAACCAATCCTGAAATCTTGCAGGAAATGGTCAACGCGATGCAGGAAAAGCAGGCCGCGGAAAAGAACAAGGCCGTACGTGCATTCGTGCGCAATCACGCCGATGTTATGGTCGCTGATGCCCCGATTTTGGGTGCCCAGGATGCAAAGAAAACAATCTTTGTTTGGACTGACTTCAGCTGCCCATACTGCCGCCGTGTACATGGTGAATTGGACCGTGTGTTAAAGGCCCGCAATGACGTTCGCGTTGTTGTTAAAAACTTCTCTATCCATGGCGCATTGTCAGATGGTCCAGCCAAGGCCGCAATTGCTGCGAAATTGCAGAGCCCAGAAAAGGCCGCAAAGTTGGTTGACATGATGATGACCCGCAACTTCTATAGCCAGGATGATTTGAAAGATCAGTCAAAATTGGCAGAAAAAGTTGAAAAGAACGTCTTGAAAATGGCCGAAGAAGCCGGACTGGACACAAAACAGTTGAAACAAGACATGGGCGGCGAAGTTGTCGCACGTGAATTGGCAAACGTTCGTGATTTGGCCCAGCAGTTTGAAATCAGTGGCACACCGTTCCTGATTATCGGCGAACAGGCATTTCCAGGCGCAATCCCATACAACCAGATTATGGATGCATTGGATAAATAAAAAACGGGGCATCGCCCCGTTTTTTATTAGAGTAGTAAAAAATGCGCCGGGGCGCATTTTTTGTTTTTTTATTCCTGGGCCAGGATTGCAATTCCGGGCAGGGTGCGACCCTCTATATATTCCAGAAATGCGCCGCCGCCGGTGGAAACGTATGTCATATCACCCTTGACACCGCATGCATCCAATGCCGCAACCGTGTCGCCGCCACCAATCACGCTGGTCAATTTCCCTGCGCGGGTTTGTTCCGCAATGGCGCGTGCCAATGCAAATGTGCCAACCGACCACGTGGGTTGCCATTCGGCCATGCCAACACTGCCGTTCCAGATGACTGTTGCGGACTGTTTTATTGTTTCAATATCGTTTGCGCTGGTCTGGGCGCCATCGTCCATGATGATGTCGCTGTCCGTGATTTCAGCGAATGTTTTGTCGGTGCGCGGTGCGTCTGGCGTAAATTCTGGGGCTGTGCCCTTGTCCAATGGCAACAGCACCGTGCAATTATTATCGCGCGCAAACGCCAGTATTTCCAATGCTGTGTCGCGCTGGTCCGGTTCATACAGTGAATTGCCGACATGCGCGCCGCATGCATAGTTAAATGTTGTCCCCAACGCGCCCCCGATAATCAGGTTGTCGGCCAGTTTGGCCAGTGCCTTTAATACGCCGATTTTTGTGGAAACCTTGCTGCCGGCGACAATTGCGGTCAGTGGACGCGCGGGATGTGCCATCACCGCGTCCAGGTTTTCAATTTCTGATGCCAACAATTTCCCCGCATATGACGGCAAGATTTCCGCCACGCCAACCGTACTGGCGTGTGCGCGGTGTGATACCGCAAATGCGTCATTTACAAATATGTCAAATCCGCGTGCCAATTCGCGGGCAAATTCTGGGTCATTTTTTTCTTCGCCGGCATAAAAACGCACATTTTCCAACAAAACGACGTCGCCGTCATGCATGGTTGCCATAAATTCACGGTCCAGACAATCGGCAATCAGTGGCACACCCATGTATTCGGCAACGGGGCGCAGTGAAAATTCCATGTTGTGTGTACCCTTGGGCCGGCCCAGGTGGGCGCAAATTGCGATTTTTGCACCACCCGCGCGCAGGGCGTTGATGGTTGGCATGCTCTGTTCAATGCGAAATGGGTCAGTGATTTTGCCGTCAACGATTTGTACATTAAAATCATCGCGCAGCAATACAAACTTGCCCCGAACGTCCAGATTTTCAATCGTGCGTAATTTCATGTTCAATCCTTTCCTTTACTGGTCTGAAACTTTTACGATAATGTTCGTTTATACCATATTTTTCAATTGCGTGCAAATGTTCTGGGGTGGGGTATCCGGCATTTTTATCCCACGCATATTGTGGATATTGCGCTGCCAAATCGTGCATGATTTTATCCCGTGTTTCCTTGGCAATAATGGATGCGGCGGCGATTGATAATGATTTTGCATCACCCTTGACAATTGGGGCGCCACGTAAATCGTGCGGCAATCTGTTCCCGTCAATTAAACAAAATTGTGGTGCTTTGGCCAGATTTTCAACCGCGCGCGACATTGCGCGCATGGACGCCCACAAAATATTCAGTTCATCAATTTCGGCGGGACTGCACATGCCCACCGCCCAAATTGTGTTGTGCGTAATCCAATCGTATGCGGCGGCGCGGGCGTGTGCGGTCATCTGTTTGGAATCACGAATAACTATCGGAATTTCAATGTCACGGTGGGGAAATATTACCGCACCGGCAACAACTGGCCCACACAGAGGACCACGTCCGGCCTCGTCCACGCCGGCAACAACGTCAAATCCCGATTCGCGTTCAAATGTAAAATCAGGTGTTGTTCGCATAACATTTTTCCCTATCAGATAGACATCCGGTCGGCAATCTGGCGCTGGACATATTCGTCTTCGCTGTTATACAGCGGCCAAATGCCATTCGCCAATTCTTCCATTGATGTCAGTGGCTGATTTAACCGCGCGCGATATAACCACAGGTTGGACATAACGCGCTTTATATAACTGCGGGTTTCGTATGCGGGGAAACTTTCAATGTACAGCAGTGGGTCATATGTTGAAAAACTCTTTTCAAACTTTACAACCGTACCCATACCGGCGTTATATGCCGCCAACATTTTAATAATGTTGTTATTGATGTTCGGGTGCGACAACAGGTCAACAATATATTGCTGGCCCAGGAACATATTGTGTTCAGGATTTGTCATATCAATGTCAGACATTGCAACATTATTCTGGCGCGCGACACGGCGGGCGGTGCTGGGCATAATCTGCATCAGACCATTTGCACCCGCATTTGATTTTGCGTTTGTTTTAAATCCGCTTTCCTGTTTGGTGATAGCCAACAACAGTGCGCGATCAATTGACCATCCGCCCATTGGTTCCCAGTCGGGCAGGGGATATTGCGCCGAATAAATAATGTCATCATCAATTTCCAGAATTCCGCGATCGCGGGCAACATTGGATGCCTGGATTGATACCCGGGGTAATCCGTATGCCGTTGCAACCGAATTCACCGCGTGCAGTGTGCGGTCGGATGCGCGCGCCGTAATCAGGTATTTCAGGTATTGTTCCGCGCGGTCTTTCTGGTTCACCTGGATTAATGCCAATGCCATGCGACCATATTTTGTTTCCGCCAACGCGTCAATGTCGTCATCGGTGCAGTCCTGTTCAAAAAATTCGTATTCTGGTGTGTCGCCCAGCATAACGGCGGATAATGCGCCATAGAACGCCATCGGGTGTGCCGCCGCCACGCGCCAGAATCCACGCGCCGCCGATCGGTCGCCGTTTGCGTCCGCTGCGCGCCCGGCCCAGAATGCGGCCTCGGTCTTGCGGGCATTGTTAATCTGGTCCAGTTTTAGAATTTGGCTGAAATATTTTGCACTTTCTTTGAATTTTTCTTCCTTGAAATACAGCAATCCCATCGCCCACAGGCCATATTCAGAATTCGCATCAGATGCAACAAATCCCCACTTTTTTGCCAATTCAAATTCGCCGTTTGTATAATACAAATATGACAGGCGCCCCGCCAGACGTCCATAATCAGATTCTGTCAATTTACGCTTAAACGATGGGTCGGATAAAATCAGGCGTGCGGTCTTGCTGCTGCCACTGCGGATGGCGCGCTTGAATTTAGTAATATTTGCATCGGTTGTACCGGTGTATTTCTTTGCCGTCCATGTTTCAGATTGTGCGGTTTCAATGGATGCGCCGCCACTGATTATGTTCGGAACAACCGGTTTGCGCACGGTGGCCTGTTTTATCTGGGCCAATTTTGCCAATCGTACCGCGCCCGGCATGTCATAGTATTTTTTCATCCATGCGTTTAATTCGGCGCCGCGCGTACGGTATGTCTTTGATGTATAGCGCTGGTATAAAACCTCGTTCATCAATATGGGGTCGGTCAGTTGTTTTTCCAGTTTCTGGGCGGCGGCAATTTTTTCGTTGCCCTGTAATACAAAAATTTGTTCATACAGACTGGCGTCGGCATCGGTCAATATGTTAAATGATTCGGTCGCGTATGCAGAAACCGACAGAAATATCGCCGTTAAAAATGTGAAAATCTTTCTCATATAATTATATCAGAACAGTGTCGTCTTGGGCAGGTGGCACACCACCGCGTCATCGGCGGCCTCTGGTATCTGGTCAATAATCTTTTTGAAATCGGCAATGCGTGAAAATTTGCGATACACAGAAACAAATCGCACAAACGCAATCGGATCCAGATTCAACAGTGAATCTGCAACCATTTGACCAACCATTACACTGGATACCGTATCATCGGCGGTTTCTGTTTCCAGACGGCGGTGAATAGATGTCACCAATTTTTCAATTTGTTCATCACCGACATCACGGTTGCGACAGGCCAATTTAATACTGCGGCGTAATTTTTCGCGATCAAACGCCTCCAGCTTGCCACTGTTTTTGCGCACCATCAGGTCGCGCATCTGGACACGTTCAACGGTGGTGAACTTGGCACCGCACTGGTTGCACACGCGACGGCGCCGAATAATTGCATCTTCGGTGTCGGGGCGGGAATCAGTCACGCGGCTGTCGGTTGAATTACAATATGGACATCTCATACGGTACAGAATAGCAATCAATTTTATTGCCCGCAAGCAATATTTACAGGCCTGAAAAAATCGTGTTTTTGGAAAAATCAAGACATTTATTTCGTTTTCATTGCTTGACCCCGCCTTTTTACACATGGCGATTTATGATAAAATAGTATCCAGGGAAAGCGGGAGAGATGGAAAAATACCTGAATCAGATTTTGTCTGGTGATTGCATAGAGGTTATGCGGGGCATACCAGACGCATCGGTTGATGCGGTCTTTGCCGATTGCCCATATAATTTGCAATTGGGGGCGAAAACATTATATCGGCCCGAAGATCAAACGGCCGCGCGTGCGGTGCGTGACGCATGGGATGCGTTTGACAGTCCCGCCGCATATGACGAATTTACACGTGCATGGATGCGCGAATGCCAGCGTATTTTGAAGCCAGATGGCGCAATGTGGGTCATCGGCAGTTATCATAATATCTTTCGCGTGGGTGCAATTTTACAGGATTTGGGTTTCTGGATTTTAAATGACATTGTATGGGTAAAAACGAATCCAATGCCGAATTTCCGTGGCACGCGTTTCACAAATGCGCACGAAACACTGATTTGGGCAACCCCGCGCAAGACCGGCAAATACACATTTAATTATGAAACAATGAAAAAACTGAACGGTGGGAAACAGATGCGTTCAGATTGGAATTTGAACATCTGTTTGGGCGAAGAACGCGTCAAGGGTGCCGATGGCAAAAGTCTGCACAATACCCAGAAACCGTTGGATTTGTTGCGTCGTGTGATTCTGGCATCAACGCGCCCGGGCGATGTTATTTTGGATCCATTTGTGGGCAGTGGCACCACCGCCGCCGCCGCACGTGAATTGGGACGTAATTTTATTGGAATTGACCGTGAACAGGCGTATGTGGACGCTGCACGGGAACGTGTTGCCGCGGTAAAACCAATTGACCTGACGGATATAGAGGTATCAGCCCCCAAACGGATGGAGACCCGCGTTGCCTTTCGCGAATTGTTGGATGCGGGCCTGTTATATGTTGGCCAGACGTTGGTCAGTCCGCGTGGCGAACGTGTTATGATTACGCGTGATGCACAATTGGCGCATACCCTGTATGGCAAGGCATCCATCCATGTTATGGCGGCGCGCCTGCAACACAGTGTCAGCTTTAACGGTTGGGATTATTGGTCGGCGGAACGGCGCGATGGAACGTTGGTGCCGATTGACGAACTGCGCAAATATGTTCGTGACATAAAACGCGACATGAAACAGGCTGCATAACCGTGCACGTGGCTTGTATTTTACACATATTTTCCTATATATCAGACTATGAATTCGCGAATCGGATTTTTTGTGGTATAATTTACTGGAAATAAAAGGATATTTGATGGCATTGATACCAATGGTTATAGAGGAATCGCCACGTGGTGAACGCTCTTTTGATATTTATTCGCGCCTGTTGCGCGACCGTATCGTTATGATAAACGGCCAGATTGAACCAACGATGGCAAACAGCATTGTTGCCCAGTTGTTGTTCTTGGAATCTGAAAATCCAAATGCAGAAATTTCTGTTTATATCAACAGTCCGGGCGGCGATGTATCCGCAGGTTGGGCGATTATGGACACGATGCAGTATATTAAATCGCCGGTGTCAACCATTGGTATGGGCTTGGTTGCGTCAATGGGTTCTGTGCTGTTGGCGGCGGGTGCACATGGTAAACGCTTTGTTTTGCCAAATACCCAGATTATGATTCACCAGCCATTGGCCGGTGCCGAAGGCCAGATTACCGATATGGAAATCCGCATGACGCAATATCAAAAGAATAAACAAACATTGATAAAGCAGATGGCGGGATTCACCGGTCGCAGTGAAAAAGAACTGTTTGACGCGATGGAACGTGATAATTGGATGACCCCGGCCGAGGCCAAAGATTTTGGCCTGATTGATGGGATTCTGGCACGTAAATAATTTGTTTTAAACGGATGACAAGATATGAGTGACGATAAAAACAACAACACACCAACAACCGATGAAGCGCAAACCGCACAGCAGTTTTGCAGTTTCTGTGGCAAGTCTGTGTACGAGGTTAAAAAACTGGTTCGTGGGCGCAATGTGTGCATTTGTGATGAATGTATAAATCTGTGCAATGACATTATGGCAGACGACATCCGGACTGAGGTTAACAAGGATGCCGCCCAGTTACCAACCCCATCCCAGATTTATAATTTCTTGAACGAATACATTATCGGCCAGGACATGGCGAAACGCACACTGGCGGTGGCGGTGTATAATCACTATAAGCGTCACAGCGTGGCAATGTCGTCCAATGTTGAAATTCAAAAGTCTAATGTGTTATTGATTGGGCCAACGGGAACAGGTAAAACACTGTTTGCGCAAACATTGGCGCGCATTTTGGACGTGCCGTTTGCAATTGCCGATGCCACCACATTGACCGAGGCCGGATACGTCGGTGATGACGTGGAAAGTGTCCTGACGCGCCTGTTGCAGAACGCGAATTTTGATGTGGAACGCGCGGGGCGGGGCATTATCTATATTGACGAAATTGATAAAATTGCGCGCAAGTCTGAAAATCCATCACTGACCCGTGATGTTTCCGGCGAAGGCGTGCAACAGGCACTGTTGAAATTGGTAGAAGGCACGGTCGCCAACGTTCCGGCTGGTGGCGCGGGGCGCAAGCACCCGGGCGAGGCCACCGTTCAACTGGACACGTCCAAGATTCTGTTTATCTGTGGTGGGGCGTTTGATGGCCTGAACAAAATTATCGGTGGGCGCAAATCCGAACGCGCCGGTATTGGTTTTGGCGCAAATGTTCAGTCAAAAAAGGAACGCGAATCCAAAAACTATCTGGACGATGTTCAGCCAGAGGATTTGGTTAAATTCGGTATTATCCCAGAACTGGTCGGTCGTTTGCCGGTGATTACCACGTTGCAAGATTTGGACGAAGATGCGTTGGTAAAAATCCTGACCGAACCAAAGAACGCGATTGTGAAACAATATGCCGCGATGCTGGAAATGGACGATGTGAAATTGAACATTACCGATGATGGCCTGCGTGAAATTGCAAAATTGGCGGTTGCCCGGAAAACCGGTGCGCGTGGTCTGCGCAGTATTTTGGAACGCATATTGTTGGCACCAATGTTTGATGCACCCGATAACCCCGAATTGGCAGAAATCGTGATTGATAAAAATGTTGTGCTGGGAAAAAAGCAGCCCGTGCAAATCCTGCGCGATGCCAAAAAGGCCGCATAAATAAAAAAAACACCCACCTGGGTGTTTTTTTATTCAATCTGGTGACCCCCTTTCGTGCGTGTCGCTTGTTCCGAACCGCGGTTCTCGGTCCGCCCAGGGCAAAAATAAAAACCACCAAAATGGTGGTTTATATCAGTTTCGCTTGGGCATAGCCCTGCGCGGCATTCCTGACGCATCGCGATAAATCGCTCTGCTACTCATAGTGGTGGCCCTGGTCGGATTGTTCGCTGCGTGGCGCATACGCCACTGGCGCACCATACGTAAGGCGCGAACGGCGCGCAAATGAATTGCGCTTGTTCTTGCCAACTTGCATGACGAACCGACTGTGTCGTTTCTTCGTCCGACCAGAAAAACACAATGTTAAATAAAAAAAACACCCATCTGGGTGCTTTTTTATTTAATCTGGTGGCCCTGGTCGGATTGTAATTCCCATCCAAAATCATACCAATCGCCGATGGCTCTTGGTGATTTTAGTGGGCCCCTTTCACTGCGCGACACGTGCGTGTCGCTTGTTCCGAACCGCGGTTCTCGGTCCGCCCAGGGCAAAAATAAAAACCACCAAAATGGTGGTTTATATTTTTGGTGGCCCTGGTCGGACTCGAACCGACACTCCTTGCAGAACTTGATTTTGAGTCAAGCGCGTCTACCAATTCCGCCACGGGGCCAAAACCAATACGCGATTATTTCGCGGCGGCTTTCTTGGATTCTACTTTTTTAACCAAGCGGGCGCTGCGGGCAGGTTTGTGAACCGGCTTTTTCGCAGGTGCTGCGGCCTTGCCTTGTTTCTTTTCAATCGCTTTCTTAATCGCGGCCATATCATCGGTCAAACGTGATACAGGCTTCGCCATTACGTATGCATCCAGACCGCCATGCTTGGTCAATGTGCGCAGGCCAGCCGTAGAAATACGCAATGAAAAATCACGATTCAAAATATCGCTGTGGAACTTTAATTTTTGCAGATTTGGCAAGAATGTGCGTTTTGTATGACGCATAGAGTGGGAAACGTTCATCCCAACTTCTGTTTTCTTACCTGTAACTTTACATACACGTGGCATATTGATAATCCTTTAATAACTGGGGCATAATTTATACTAAATTTCCATAAATGTCAAGTAATGTTTTGCGTTTTTCGTTTATTTCCCGCCGTGTGCCGGGGCCAGTAAGTCTGCAACAACCTTTACCGGGGTAAATGTTGTGATTGGTACCGCAACAAAAACCGTATTCCAGTGCGCCATTGCACCGTTCCACAGTCCCGGACGTTCCATCGCACGCAGGGCGCGCCCGCCAGACGATTTTTCAGAAATAAATCCGGTTTTGGGGTCAATAAACTGCATCAGGTTGAATTTATCCCCGTGCGCGTTGCGTACGCCACACACCAAATCCACCGGGTTAAAGTGTGATGATGCGTTCATTATATCGCGCGCGTCTGGGGCAATCTGGCTGGATTCCACGATTTGCAGTGATTCTGTGCCGGATTCGTCCCGCACCCAAAATGGCCCACCGCCCGGTGCGCCGATATTTTTTACCACACCACATACGCGAATTGGACGATCCAGGATTGCGCGCAATGTATCGGCATCGGCGTTGTCTGGGACGCATACGCCCAGGTCGCGCGTGATGAACGTGCGGATTTCGTTTATGTCATGCGCCGCAAAATTATTCAGGTATTCA
Organism: uncultured Alphaproteobacteria bacterium; assembly: GCA_934230415.1. Classification (GTDB taxonomy): domain Bacteria; phylum Pseudomonadota; class Alphaproteobacteria; order Rs-D84; family Rs-D84; genus Enterousia. The sequence continues at coordinate 69,358 of CAKQEW010000006.1, forward strand.
AACGCGCGCGCCTGCAGAGTCAACAACAACCCCGCCAGCGCACGTTTATATTTAATTGTGTCGCCACGGTTGGCATCGGTTGTGATGTTATCAATGTTTTTAATAAATATAATGTCGGCGTCAATCGCGTTCAGGTTTTCAATCAACGCGCCATGACCCGCCGGTCGGAACAGTAATTTGCCATTGTCCGTACGGAACGGTGTATTATCCGGGTTTACGGCGATTGTATCGGTTGACGCGCGCTGAACCCCCATGGTGATGTCGTATTTTACACCGTATTTCGCGCTGTATTCCGGAACTGCGCGTGCCAACAGTGCGCGGAATCCCGCCATGTGTTCGGGCGACACGGTAAAGTGAATATGGACGGTGCCATTCGCGGTGGCGTACTGGGCGCCCTCAACCAAGTGTTCTTCAACGGCGGTGCGGCTGTATGCGTCATATTTATGAAACGCAATCAGACCCTTGGGCAAACTGCCGTAATTCAGGCCCGCGTTGGTCAAAATACACGCGATTTTATCGTGGTCACTGGCGTCAGCCGGCAAAAATGGCTTTAAATCATCCCAAAATGCAAATTTATCCAGGTTATCCAGCACGCGGCGCGTAATATCGTTCATTGTGCCGGTATTCAGGAATTCAAACAAATCGCGGAACATGCGGGTTGCCGCGCCAGACGCCGGTACGAATTTCACAATTTTATGGTCGCGCGTGGCGGCGATGTATGTATCGGTATATCGGGCAATATCGGCATCGGCCAGTTCGGTAATTCCATTGCCAACGGTTGCGGGGGCGGTGATGTTTGCATATGGAAATCCAGACGCAAAATCGGCCAGTTGTGCCATAACGGCATCAACCGTCAGACCGTGATTTTTAATTTGTTCTGTATCAGCGGGGGAAAATGTAACCATGTTAGAAATCCTTGTTTTGCCCCCAGAATAATACAAAAAAAATTTATGCGCAATATATTCCTGTGCCTTGAAAATGCGGGACATGATATTATATATCCATCAACGAAAATAAATAATAACAGCACAGGAGGATTTATAACCATGAATCCAGAAGAAATGCAAGAAACTCCGCAACAGGCGATAGAAAAATATACGACAGATTTTACCAAACTGGCGTCTGATGGAAAATTGGATCCGGTGATTGGTCGTGACGAAGAAATCCGCCGCACAATCCAGGTATTGTCGCGCCGTACAAAAAATAACCCGGTACTGATTGGTAATCCGGGCGTTGGTAAAACCGCAATAGTAGAAGGCCTGGCCGAACGAATCGTTTCGGGTGATGTGCCGGAAAATCTGTTAAAGAAAAAACTGCTGTCATTGGATATGGGCGCGCTGATGGCGGGCGCAATGTTCCGTGGCCAGTTTGAGGCACGTTTCAAGGCGATTTTAAAGGCGGTCAAGGATGCCGATGGCGGTATTATTTTGTTCATTGACGAATTGCACACGCTGGTCGGCGCCGGCAAGGGCGAAGGCAGCATGGATGCCGGAAACCTGTTAAAGCCGATGTTGGCGCGTGGTGAATTGCACTGTCTGGGGGCGACAACCCTGGATGAATATCGCCAGTATATTGAAAAAGATCCAGCATTGGCGCGCCGGTTCCAGCCTGTTTATGTTGATGAACCGACCGTTGATGACACAATTTCAATTCTGCGTGGGCTGAAAGAAAAATATGAAGGCCATCATGGGGTGCGTATTTCTGATTCGGCCCTGGTGTCTGCGGTGAAATTGTCCAATCGTTATATCACGGACAGATTCCTGCCGGACAAGGCGATTGACCTGATTGACGAGGCCGCCGCCCGTGTCCGTATTGAAATCGCATCTAAACCAGAGAAGTTGGACGAGGTTGACCGTCACCTGATGCAGCTGAAAATTGAACAGCAGGCATTAAAGAAAGAAAAAGATGCAGATTCCAAAAAGCGGTTGGGCGAATTGGATAAACTGATTGCTGAATTGCAGGCCGAATCGGATAAAATGACCGCCGACTGGCGCGCCGAACAGGGCAAGATGCGTGCACTGTCGGATGCGATGGCGGCGTTGGATGCAGCCAAGGCAGAGGTTGCGACCGCAATGCGTAATGGCGATTACGAAAAGGCGTCCGCCCTGCAATATGGCAAGGTTCCCGAACTGGAAGAGCAAATTCGCAAGCTGAATGCCGATGCACGCGAATACAAGACTGTTTTACCAGAACACATTGCCGCGGTTGTCAGCAAATGGACGGGTGTCCCGGCGGATAAATTAACAATGGAAGAACAGTCAAAACTGTTGAATATAGAAGACGAATTGCGCCACCGTGTTGTTGGCCAGGATCACGCCCTGACGGTTGTTGCGCGTGCAATTCGCCGCAGTCGTGCGGGCCTGTCGGATCCACATCGTCCCGCGGGCAGTTTTATGTTCCTGGGACCGACCGGTGTTGGCAAGACCGAGGTCGCCAAGGCATTGGCAGAATACCTGTTCAATGACGATACGGCCATGACACGAATTGATATGAGTGAATATATGGAACCGCATTCGGTGTCGCGCCTGATTGGCAGTCCCCCGGGATACGTTGGGTATGAACAGGGTGGGGTGCTGACTGAATCTGTGCGTCGCCGTCCGTACCAGGTATTGCTGTTTGATGAAATTGAAAAGGCAAACCCAGATGTGTTTAATGTGTTCCTGCAAATCTTGGACGACGGTCGTTTGACCGATGGCCAGGGTCATGTGGTGAACTTTACAAACACAATTATCATCATGACCAGCAATTTACCGTCCATGGATGCGGTAAAGCGTCAATTCCGTCCAGAATTCATCAACCGTATTGATGAAATCGTATTCTTTAACCCATTGGGCAAAGATGTTATGGCGGGTATCGTAAAAATCCAGTTGCGCAACCTGGAACGCCGTTTGGCCGATCGGCGCATTACATTAGATGTGTCCGATGCAGCGATTAAATGGTTGGGCGACAACGGATATGATGAAGCGTTTGGTGCGCGTCCGTTAAAGCGTCTGATTACATCGGCGGTAGAAGATAAAATCGCAGACCTGATTTTGTCCGGCACCGTGGGTGAAGGCAGCACGGTTTACGTTGATGTTCATGGCAAAGAATTGACCGTGAAATAAGACATGGAAATCCCAAAACCAAAATACCGCCCGTTTGGGCGGTATTTTTTACGATTCGTATCGGTTTAATGCATGTTTTGGAAGATTGCACCACGCTTTAACAACAGCATTTGCAACATCTGGGGCGAAATCTGGTGTGGGGCGATGGTACGCACCTGGGCCGGACCATTTATAATTGTTTTTTCGTACTTAATTGGTGACATATCGCGCATGGCATATGGTGCCGTCAATTGAATGCTGGCCGCGGGGCGTGATGCGATTTTTTGTGGCATTGTGCGTTTGCGCCGGGTGCGTGCACGTAATTGTTTCCGCATGCCACGCATACGGCGATACGTGCGTAACTTACGCTTGCCGCGGGCGCGTTTGCGTTTTGGTTTTGGCGCCGGTGCCATAACCGCAATGGGCGTGCCATTTGTGGTTGTGTTTGCATACTGTAATGCGGGAATATTAACCGCACCATTATTTTGCATGGCCATATACTGGGCATAGCGGGCAAAATATGCATCCGCACTCTGCGAGAAATAGAATGTTCTGCTGCCACTGTCAAATACGATGGACTTAAATCCATCCTTGGCCTGGTCAGGGATTTTGCCGGTTTTGGTATTTACCAAAAATAATCTGGTTTCCAGACCGCGTGGGGTCATAACCTGGTGACGGACGGTAACAAACGGTGTGCCCGGGTATTCGGCAACGATATCAAATGGCTGGGCCGAAAAACCAATGCCACGCACGCGCAATGGTTTACCCATCGGCCCGTGCACATATAATGCATAGCGCCCCGACGCGGTGCGCCGGCACATAAAATTCGTTGAATTTACCATTGGTCTTTCCATACCATATATTATAGTTGTATGGTCGGTATTTGTCCAGGGGATAATACGGATTATTTGTGGCGTGGTTTGCGCAACCGTACGGATTTTATCAGATTTACGACGGCCGCGTAATCACGATACTGGTTGATAAATGAATGCTTGCTTTTCGGGAATACGACCAGTTTGAATTTGGATGCGTTTGACATGCGGCGCATTGTTTCGTATATACCCTGCAGGCGTTCCAGTGGGGCCTTTTTGTCGCGCCCACCTGCAACAATTGTGACAGGAATATCATATTTGTTCATCAGGTGTGGTTTGGGAGTCATTTTGTCCAAATCATCAAAAAATTTTGGCAATACGGAAATGTATCGTATTTGCTTGGACATTGCTGCATCTTGGGGACTGCACATTCCCAGGGGATAATTTTTAAATTCGGCGTCGGAAATATCTGGGGGACATTGACGTTTGCGCTGGTAATCTACAATCCATTCCAGGCACGATTTGCATACGAATGGCGCAAACACTATTGCCGCCGACAGGTGTGTTGGCTGGTTTGCAATCACGCGACGGTTCAATATTTCAAATGTGGCATTCGCGCCCAGTGAATGACCAACCATGCATGTCCATGCACCATCGCAGTGCTTTCCGATTATGTCCAGGCCAGTATCAACAACATCAATGAATTTTGGAATGGTATTACGAACCGCGTCGTCCATTGTAACGGTGGGTTTGAAATCCCCCAGAAATGTGTCCAGGCAATAAACATTGTATCGGTTCGTTAATGACCACCATGTCAGTGCCTTCATCAATGGTTCGGTGGCGGTGTTACTGGCCAGGCCGGGGACCAAAATAAAATTACCGCGGGCGGCATCACCAACAGAATAGTATGAAATATCACCGGCGTGGAAATTTCCCCCGTCCAGTTTGATGTCAATTGACCATTTTAATGTTTGTTCCTTTAAATTAGGCAGGTTTTCTGCAAAATTATTTGGAATCGCGCACGCTTTTTGAACCATGTTGTGTTTTGTTGCCTTTATTTGTTTGTATTATAGACAAAACAAACATATTGTCAATATTTGTGATAAAAATTATGTTGACATTAATTGTGGGATTGTATAGAATACGTGGGCTTTAAGACAAAAGCGCAAAGTTTTGGGGTCATAGCTCAGTTGGTAGAGCACCTGCTTTGCAAGCAGGGGGTCGTCAGTTCGAGTCTGATTGGCTCCACCAAGATAAATGCAAAGATTACGCCGAAGGGGGTGAATACATATGGTGAAAGTTCTGGTTCGCGATAACAACGTTGAACAGGCTCTGCGCGTTGCAAAACGTAAATCTCAGAAAGAAGGTCTGTACCGCGAAATGAAAGAACGTCAGCGTTATGAAAAACCAACTACAAAGCGCAAACGTTTGAAAGAAGAAGCCGTGCGTAACGAAAAGAAACGTCAGTCAAAACAACGTATGGTATTCGGATTCTAAATTTAAACCGCCCATGTGGCGGTTTTTTGTTGGATTTGTATTGTGGATGCAAATGTGATATAATCCCCATGTATGTGGTTATATAACAGGGGGATTATATTATGCCAGTAAAAGCAGCAAATAAAAAGACAGCACCGAAAAAGATTCAAAAGCCAAAAATCAGCAAAACGTACACAAATATGTTCCTGGCATACGGCGCATTTTGGCGTCGCGGGTTCAGTGAATGGGCCGGAACATCATCACGTTCAGAATTCTGGTTTGCGCAATTGGTAAATTCATTGCTGTTTATTGCGTGGGGAATTTTGGGGTGCGTTGTGGCGACGTTGGAATATATTGCCACAGATACATTTGGTGTGATGACGGGACTGATGGTGGTTATCGCGCTGATATACGGTTTTGCGGCGATTATTCCGGGAATATCAATGCGGGTGCGCCGTCTGCATGACATTGGTCTGTCGGCATGGTGGATGTTGTTATACCTGTTATGCGAAGTGCCATTCCTGTCGGTGCCGGTCAGCGTTGTAATGTTCGTGTTTACCGTATTACCGACCAAGGTTGCAGGTAATCCGTATCATAAATTTAACAGATAAAAATTACCGCCCACGTGGGCGGTTTTTTATTTGCCCCAAAATGGGCCAATTACATATTCGGCGGCCAATGGCACCGACAGTGTGGCAACGTTTGCCATGGCAGATTTTATCTTTTCGGCGAATTCGGTCGCCACGTCCGCATCGCATTCAAATACCATTTCATCATGCACCTGCATAATCAGTTTAATTTTATCCATATTTGGATGCACGATATCACGGCTAATTTGCACCATTGCGCGCCGCATCAGGTCGGCCTCGTATCCCTGGATTGGGGCATTAACGGCGGCACGCATGGCATATGCACGCATGCGGGGATTTTTAACCTCTGGCAATTCTATGCGGCGCCCCCATGGGGTGTACACGCATGCATGTGTCATGGCGAAATTCTTGGTTCGTTCAATATATTCCTGGATTTCAGGTAATCCCGCCATATACGAATTAATCAGTTTGGCCGCATCGGCGCGTGATATTCCCAATTGCCCCGCCAATCCAAATGACGATATTCCATATATGATGGAAAAGTTTACGGTTTTTGCGGCGCGCCGCATGTCGCGTGGCACAGGGGCGTCCGCCGGTATGCCGAATATCTGGCGTGCGGTTTGTTCGTGAATGTCCGTGCCGGCGTGGAATGTTTCCTTGAACGTGTGAACGTTTGCCACATCTGCCAACAGGCGCAGTTGAATTTGTGAATAATCAACCGATATCAGCACACGCCCCGCGGGCGCGATAAAACATTTTCTGATTTCGGCGCCCAGTTCTGTTTTTGTTGGAATATTTTGCAGGTTCGGATCCCGACTGGACAGGCGCCCGGTATTTGTGCTGGTTTGCAGATATGTCGTGTGAATGCGCCCATCAGATGCAATTTGCCGCGGCAATGCGTCCGCGTATGTGCCCGCCAATTTCGCAATAGACCGCCACGACAGAATCTTGTCAATAATTGGATGCGCATCAATCAGTTCGTTCAGGTTTTCTGCATCGGTGGAACGCTTTTTATTTTCTGGTAATTTTAATTCGTCAAACAAAACCGCGCCCAGTTGTTTCGGACTGGCGATATTGAATTCGTGTCCCGCCAATGCGTAAATTTCTGATTCCAGTTTGGCCAGTCCATCGTGGAATACCCCCGACAATTGTCCCAGCCCCGCACGATTAACCAATACGCCCGTGCGTTCCATTTCCAGTAACACCGGCATCAGTGGCAAATCACATGTGTCATACAATTCGCGCAGTTTTTCGTTTGCGTCCAATTTCGGTCGCATCAGGTTGTACAGCGCCATGCACACGGTTGCATCTTCGGCGGCATATGGTGTTGCGGTGGCGATATCCAGGTCGGCAAAGTGCATATCGGCATCGCGCGTTTTGGGCGGAAACAGTGACGCAAAGTGAATGTTCACATGTCCCAGGTATTTTACCGCCAATTCATCCAATCCATGCCCGTGCAATGTCCCGTGCAATGCGTACGACAGCAACATCGTATCGTCAATCGGTGCGATTTTTGTTGTATCCCATCCATCATTTGCCATGATGTGCATGTCATATTTCAGGTTATGTCCCACCTTGATAATATTTGGGTTTTCAAATATCGGACGCAATTTTGCATACACCACATTTATTGGCAATTGTCCGGCCAGTGGCGCATCTGACCCGAACAGATCGGCGGCGTGTGTCATATGGCGCAGCGGGATATACGCGCCGTGCACCGCGTCGGCGGCCAATGAAATCCCGACCATTTTATCCACCATCGGATTCAGCCCGGTTGTTTCGGTGTCAATTGCGATGATATTTTGTACGCGGGATAAAAATTTATCCAACGCGTCCACATCCATAATTGTTTCATATGTCATGGGTGCGGCCACTGGGGTGGGGCGGGGCGTGGCCGTCGTGTCACCCGCGTCCATTGGACAATCATTGCCAGGGTATGCGAAATCTGTGGCGCGTGTGGCGTCAAATCCAGACATTGGAAACAGTTTTTCAATCTTGGCCGCCAATGAATTACTTTCCAGTTTTTCGCGAACATACGCCAACGCGCGTGGCGTGTTAAACACAAATGGCGAAATTTCCAGGCCCGCCAAATCCACGTCATCTTTCAGTGTGACCAGGCGTCGCGATATATACGCCGATTCGCGATTGTCGCGCAACATGTTGCGTGTGCGTTCGTTTTTGACATCATCCAAATGTTCGTACAGTGCATCCAACGACCCAAACTGGTTAATCAGTTCGGCCGCCTTTTTCGGGCCGATTCCTGGAACGCCCGGCACATTATCAGACGAATCGCCCATTAATGATTGCACATCAACCACGCGATCGGGTGACACGCCGAATTTTTCCATCACGCCCGGTGCGCGAATTTCCCGCTGCTTCATCCCATCATACAAGAACACACAATCAGACACCAGTTGCATTAAATCCTTGTCCCCGGTGATTATGCGTGTGGCGTCGTGCAGACTGCAATTATTTTTTGCAATCGTGGCGATGACATCGTCTGCCTCAACCCCCGGTATGCACAGCACCGGCATACCCATCGCGGCGACCGCATCACGCACCATGTACGATTGTGTGACCAGGTCGGCGGGTGTTTCACTGCGGTTTGCCTTGTACGCGGGGTAAATATCCTGGCGGAATGTGGTGCGGGACGCGTCAAAGACGCACACAAACGCATCATCGGCATGTGCCGCCCCCAGAATTGGCAGAATCATGTTAATAAACCCGTACACGGCGCCGGTGGGGGTGCCATCGCTGCGCGTCAGGCGACTGTGCACGCCATAGTATGCACGAAATAACAACGAATTTCCGTCAATCAGTGTCAGCATTTTTCACATTCCGCAAATATTGGGGCGCGTTTCGCGCCCCAGTGAATTAACCTTTAGAATATATAACGCAATTTCAGGCGACCTTCGTATTGCAAAACATCGGGTTTAACGTCGCCGATTTTGTATACATCTGGGGCGTATGTCGCGCGTGCTTCGGCATCAATTTTGATTGGTAATGCCGGTACATCAAATGTCAGGCCCAACATGCCCTGGTATGCGGTACCGCCATCAATATCAATGTCCGGGATATCAATGTCACCACCAAATACCGAACCGATACCAACACCCAGGTACGGGTGAACAACGGTTGATGGCATCTTGGCATACAGGTTCACGAACCCGGCATGCATTTTGATGATATCACTGTTCATATAATTGTATTCCAATTCCAGACGCAATACCGGAATATCCAGACCGACAACCGCACCATATGATTGTGCATTTTCAGTATTATTGTGATGATCGGCAAATTGGGTTGCCGCACCGACGCCGATGGTTACGCCCGCATACAGGTCGTACAACACATTGCCGGCATTGGCATTTGCCGCGGTAAACAACACAGACGCTACAGAAATCGCGCCGATTGTTTTTAATTTCATATTTTTCTCCTTTGTGTGATATTATATTAGAAAAAAGAGATACCAATATGCAAGAAAATAAACCTGTTTTGGTCGTTGGATTGGGGAATCCCGGCCCAGAATACACGCGCACGCGTCACAATGTTGGATTCATGGCCGTTGCGCATTTGGCGGGCGATGACGCCACATGGAAACGTGAAAAAAATGCACTGACATCCACACGTATGATTGATGGCCACCGCGTGATTTTTGCCATGCCCCAGACGTTTATGAACCTGTCGGGGGATGCGGTGTTACCACTGATGACGTTTTACCGGGTGCCATTAGAGAACCTGATTGTGATTCACGACGATATGGATTTGCCGGTTGGTGCGGTGCGTACTAAAATCGGCGGGGGCAGTGCAGGTCACAACGGCATTAAATCCATTGATGCCGCGGTCGGGCGCGATTATCGGCGTATCAGAATTGGCATTGCGCACCCACGTGATTTTGCATCACCCATCGGTGCGGCGGATTGGGTTCTGGGACGTATTCCGGATGATCAAATGGCGAAAATCGCCGATACAATATCGCATTTGGATATTTTTGCGAACTAGTACTTTATTTTTCCACAATGGTTGCGCCGGCTGGGATTGTAAAGCAGCCCAGATTGTCGCAAAACCGCGTACCACCGGGACCGGCAACGTATTCGCAT
>CAKQEW010000007.1 GCA_934230415.1 uncultured Alphaproteobacteria bacterium
TTCGGTTTAACTGTACCTTAATTGTTGGCAAAAAATTCATATTTGTCAAGTACTTATTCGTTGGGATTATATTCCCAGGCGACGGGTTGTTGCTGTGGTCTTTTTTTTAGTTGTCACTGCGGGGCAATGGATAAAAACCACCCCGACCCAGCCCCCGCAAAATCGTATGATTTTGTGGGTGGTTCCGCCAGAGGGGAACTTGGCCCGCGACGGTAAAAAACAAGTGCGCCGGCGGCGCACTTCATTACTCTCTGCGCTTTGCTCTCTAATAAAAAAACGGGGCGACGCCCCGTTTTTTATTCATCAATGTTTGTGTATTCACAAAAACCTTCGTTCGTATCACAACGGGAAATTGTACCCTCGCTGATGAAATATCCCTGGTCGTGCAGACACGCCGGGCATACCTTTGGTGCCTCGGTCCCAATGTGCCACATACCACAGTTCGTGCAACGCCACATAACAATGTGATCCTGTTTGAACAGTGTGCCATCCTCAATTGCATCAATCAATGCGCGATAACGTGATTCGTGATAGCGTTCTGCATACCCAATGTTTTTCAGAACATCCGCGATTGCTGGGAAACCTTCTTGGGCGGCGATTTGCGCAAATTTAGGATACATATTGGTGTTTTCTTCGTGTTCACCATATGCAGCGGCCTGCAAATTTTCCAATGTTGTGCCAATCTTGCCCGCAGGGAACGACGCCGTTATTTCCAATTCGCCACCTTCCATAAACTTGAACAGACGGGACGCATGTTCACGTTCCTGTTCGGCTGTTTCCAGAAATATTTTTGCAATCGCCTGGTAACCTTCGTCCTTGGCACGGGATGCAAAGAACGAGTAACGATTACGTGCCTGGGATTCACCCGCAAACGCAATCAATAAATTTTTTTCGGTTTGTGTACCTTTTAACGATGTTTGTGCCATATCAGTTTTCTCCTTTTCTGTCCTTTTATTGACAAGACGAATTTTACCAGAAAAAAAACAAAAAGCAAACCGTGACAAATATCGTTTACTTTCCGCTGTGTTGCAGAGTGTTTTTGCACGCAACCGAATGGATTAAATCCATGTATTCATCGTACAGGCGAATTCCCAAAAACGCCCGGGCGTCCGCAATATTTTTGCCATATGAATAATATATACCCTTGTCTGTTGCATACTTTGCCACAACCAAGTCAAACTGTGGTGGCAAAATTCCATAGCAATTATATGTTAACTGGGACGCCTGGTAATATTCAAAAAATGTTCTTTCGTTATGTGGCAACTGGCCACCAATAATCAAATCGCGATCACGTACCCGTTTTATATTATACGATTTCTGGTCCTGGACACGCCACAGCCCACCAATAAATTCAACCTGGTCAGCGGGAACAGAACGCAATGGAATCGTTGTGCCGTCTGATTTGTACGCCACGGCGCATGCGCGACCCGCGCTGCGATATGCGTAGAACTTCTCACTCTTGTCCTGGTACGCTGCCAGTGGATTTCGCTGTGTTTTCATGTTCAGTTACCTCCAAAAATTTTTTCTCTATCGCGGAAATCAGTTCTTTTATTCCCAACATTCCCGCGGCACTGATTGTTAATATTTCCGGTTTTTTCCGGCGTCCAAATGACTTCTTAAATTCTGCCAGGCGCGTTTTCAAATCGTCTGGGTCAATGGCATCAATTTTATTAATCACAACCATTTCAGGCTTGTTCACCAGGCCACCGCCATACGAATCCATTTCGTATCGGATTGCCGCATACCGCGCCGCCCAGTCGGGTTCTGTACCGTCAATCACGTGCAGAATCATTTTGGTGCGTTCGGCATGCCCCAGGAATCGGTCCCCCAGACCAACGCCAGTGTGTGCCCCCTCAATCAATCCGGGCAAATCAACCATCACATATTCGTGATTATGTGCATACATGACGCCCAGTTGCGGATTCAGCGTTGTAAATGGATAATTTGCAATCTTTGGCCGGGCAGACGTCACCGCCGACAGCAATGTTGATTTACCGGCATTTGGAAAACCAACCAAACCGATATCTGCAATCAGTTTCAGGCGCAATACAACCGTACGCGATTCCCCCGGCAGACCGTCGTTCGCCTGGCGCGGGGCACGGTTTGTCGGACTCTTGAAATGCAAATTTCCCCACCCGCCATTACCGCCACGTGCCGCACGATATTCCATACCGTCCGCGGACAGGTCGGCGTATTCAATTTCTTCGTTTTCAGACAAAATTACCGTCCCGGTTGGCACCGGCAAAATCAATGTTTCGCCCGACGCACCGGTACGCATTTTGCCCATACCATTTTCACCACGACCCGCGGCAAAATTCGTCTTGTACCGATAATCAATCAGTGTGTTTACATTTGGCACCGCACGAAAAACAATGTCGCCACCCCGGCCGCCGTCGCCACCGTTGGGACCGCCAAATTCAATATATTTCTCGCGGCGGAAACTGGCACTGCCGTTACCCCCGTCGCCTGCTTTGATTGTTATCTTTGCTTTATCTAGAAACTTCATATTTTATCCTGTTTTGTTTGATTATAACTTAAAAACTTGCAATTTCCACCGTAAATATTTATAATACCAATGTCACGCAAGTGATGATGATTCTGAAGTCTTTGTGGAATAGACGTTTTGGACTGGGGGGCGGTACCCCACAGCTCCACCAAGATTTATTTCAGAAAATCATTGTGGTTGTGGACATGCGTTAATTCGCAGATACCGACCAGAATGATTTTATTGGGGCTGACATAGTTTCGACAGGCGCAGTAAAGACAAAAGATTGAATCCGACATGGCGTCGTTAAAAGCCTATAAAAAACTGAATGGCGATAGAATCGCTGCGAACGACAATGTTCGCCTTGCAATGGCTGCCTAATATGGCATCGGGTATGATTGGCAATTGTTGATTGTATCCATTTCGCTTATTGCGGGGCCGTCGGGTGCCCGGCAACAGAAACCCGACATTTATGAATAAAAAAACTAAGGAAACAGAAAGGCTGAAAAATGTTTGGAAAAGTTAAAAAAGTGTTCTTTACAGGTATGTTCGGTATTTTGTATGTATCATTTATGGCCCAGGTTATTTATGTTCTGGGTTTTGTACCTGGGATTGAAAACAAATTGTTCTATATGGGCACATTGGCATTGGAATGGTTGGTTTTGATTGCGGCGCGTTACCTGTCAAAACGTTCCAGCAACACCGCCCAGTACAACGGGTTTAACGGTCGTCGTCGTTAATTTGTGTACACAATTATTTGAAATCCCCCGATTTTTTCGGGGGATTTTTATTAGCCTTGAATTATCATAAAAATATCTTATATTTGTATCACTATGAAAGAATTTATATTACCCGTTCGTGATTTAGTTGTACATCCGGATATTCCGGTGCCGGTGTATGTTGATAACCCACAATCTGTGGCATGTATAGAGGCCGCCGTTGCATCGGGTGGTCGCATTGTGTTGGCGCCACAACATTCGTGGGCATATCCTACAAATCCGGCTGATATTTACGATGTCGGCACACTGGGCGACATTGTTCAGGCACTGCATATGCCAGATGGCGCAACCCATGTTATTGTTCATACAACCAGTGCGGTCAGCCTGGGCGATATTACGGTGAATGGTGGGCTGTTTTCTGGGGATGCAACACCAATTGTTATTGCGAATGACGCTGCGTCTGAACAAACGATTGCATTGCGCGATAAAATCGCTGAAAACCTGCAGGCATTGTCCAGCGTACGCAAGGTGAAAATTGACCGTCTGCGCGCAATCATGCAAAATTACCCAATGGCGGCATTTGTTGACGCGGTGATTCAAATGACCGGTCTGGAAACGGATACGGCGGTGCGTATCTTGCGCGCGACCAGCTGGTACGAAAAACTGGTAATATTATTGGAACAGATTAATTTAATTATGGCAACTGCCAAGATAGAAGATTCCATTAATCGCCGTATTCAGCAGCAGATGGAACGCGGACGTCGTGATGCAATTTTGCAAGAAAAACTGCGCGCGATTCAGCATGAAATGGGCGAAGACAGTGACGAGGTTGATTCTGAAAATATGCGCAAGCGGATTGAAAACGCCGACCTGCCCGCGGACGTACGTGACAAGGCCATGACCGAATGGCGGCGCATGCGTTCGTTCGCCCCGATGTCAAATGATGGTGCGTTGTTAAAATCGTATCTGGATGAATTGTTGGCCATGCCATGGAATAAATCAGACAAATCTGAAATTGATTTGGATGTGGCGCGTGCCGTTTTGGACAGCGAACATTCCGGCATGCAACCCGTTAAAGAACGCATTTTGGAACACATTGCGGTTATGAAAAAGACCGGTAAAAACCAGGGCAGTATTTTGTGCCTGGTTGGTGCACCAGGCGTTGGCAAGACGTCCCTGGGCAAATCGGTCGCACGTGCACTGGGGCGCAAATATCAGCGTATTTCATTGGGTGGCGTTTCAGACGAGGCGCATTTCCGCGGTCATCGCAAGACGTATATCGGCGCCCAGACGGGTCGCATTATGGATGCCCTGAAACGCTGCAAGGCAAACAATCCAGTAATCGTGTTGGACGAAATTGATAAAATGGGACGCGATTGGCGTGGCGACCCGGAATCTGCATTGTTGGAAATTCTGGATCCGGAACAAAACAAAACATTCCGCGACCATTATTTGGAAGTGGACTTTGACCTGTCCAATGTACTGTTTATTGCGACCGCAAACAGCCTGAATATGTCGGCTGCATTAAAGGATCGTATGGAAATTATTGAAATCCCAGGATACAGCGAAGATGACAAGGTTCGTATCGCGCGCGAACATCTGATTGCACGCGCGGCACATGATACGGGCTGGGATGTGAATAACATTATCATTGGTGATGACGCGTTGCGCCATATCATTCATAACTATACATCTGAACAGGGTGTGCGTGAATTGCAACGTGAACTGACCGCAATATTACGGCGCGCACTGTTATTAAATAATTGCGCAGATGAAAAAACAGAATTCACAATTACCAAAATTGATGAACTGCTGGCGGCACACAAATCTGGCAACATATCCAAACGAATTGGATTTGGTGCACGTATATAATGGGGGATTAAATGATTCTGGTTATAAACACATCGGGGGCCGATTTGGAATTTGTGCTGGGGACGCATCACGCGCGTATCCCGGTTGAAAAACAATCGTTGTCGTTACCAACAGAATGCGAAAAATTTATGCACGAATGCGGTGCCACATGGTCTGCGTTGCGTGCAATTGCCGTTGTTGTTGGTCCCGGCAGTTTTACTGGCATCCGGCTGGGTATCGCGTATGCCAAGGGTCTGGCGATGGGCTTGAATATTCCGGTTGTACCGATTAATGCATTTGAGTTATATATGGCGCAAAATCCTGATGCGTTTGTTGCAATTGATTCCGGACGTGGTGATTTCTTTGTTGCATCAAATAAAACCGCGCCCCAGACAATGGGAATTGATGAACTGGAAACACGCCAGATGGAATGTCCAATGACGGTCGGGCACAAACCATTTGATTTAACGTACGCGACAAAAATCGCTGAACAGAAATTGACCGCCGGCAACCCAGAACCGGTTGTACCAATGTACCTGCGCCCCAGCTATGCCGAAGAGCACGCCACACATGCTGAATGAACTGGAAAATCTTCATCGCCTGTGTTTTCCGTCAAAACCATGGACGGCGGCGGACTTTGCAGACCTGAAAAAATCTGGTTGTGATATTATCGCCAGTCAAAATGGATTCATTGTATATCGCGGCGTTCTGGACGAAGCAGAACTGATTACCATTGGTGTGCACCCCGATGCACGGCGTGGTGGTATTGCCGCCGCCATGATGCATATCATGGACCAGGATTTGACCAAGCGTGGTGTTCACAAGATTTTTCTGGAGGTTGCAGAAAACAACCACCCTGCCCGTCGGTTGTATGAACAGAACGGATACGTCCAGGTTGGCGTGCGTCCCGGATACTATGACGGCACAGATGCCATTTTAATGGAGAAGGAATTATGACTGCATACATCCCCAGCCATGCCAAAATAATAAAATGCACACACCAGCATGACAACAGCCAGAAATCCGTCACGAATATCCCGGTTGACACGCCTGCAATTGTTGTATTTGGTGGCGAATTAACCACAGACCCACATACGGCAAATTCGTACAGTAAAATGTTGCACCGCGTGCTGGATGAAGAACAAATTTCCGGAATGAATATATATTCTGTGGCATATGAGTTTGCATCACACAGCCCGCACCTGGAACGCGCTGATTTGTTTCGGCGTGCGGGGCGCAGGCTGCAATTTCCAGACGACCCAATTGCCCGTGCCGCACTGCAGGCACGGATGGACGAAATGCAACAACAAGAACCGACGCCAAAATATGTTTCTGAACTGTATGATATTTTGATACGTCCACGGATATTTGACGCGAATGGTCGCCCATTGCCACTGAATATTGCGGTACGAAATATGCGACATGTTATATTTTATGCACACTCGCACGGGCCGGCGGTAATCCGCCAACTGGGCGAACGCATGCATGATGAACTGTTGGCCGCCGGACGTAATCCTGAACAAATTGCACGGATTCAGCGCAACCTGTTGGTGATTCAGCATGCGCCACTGACGCCACTGAATAATGCGCGTTTTAATACACTGTCATTTGCATCCGCCGAAGATTCATCTATGTTAAATCACGGAAATCAATTCGCACAATACATGTCTGATAATTCTGCCGATGTTGTGCCCGCATTCTTTGCCGGGGATAGCCATGGAAACGTATTTGTTGTGCGACGCGTACGTCATGTACCAATGGGCGAACACGATCATCGTGGTTTGCTGGCCAGTGACCGCGACAAATTAGCCACCACAGACGAAGGTGAAATTCTATTTACCGCCGAACGTAATGCGCTGGTTCGTGGTGTGCGCAATATGCGCCTGGGACGCGCCATACCATCTGTACGCACACTGACCAATGGTAACGGTATTGATTTTGACCAGATGAAACGTAATGGCGATGTGCTGTTCAATATTATGTTGACTGATTTGCGGCGACAAAATTCAATACGCGCGCATCAAAAATAACATCACGTGGACGCAACGGTGACGCAACATGCATGTCCGCGGCATTGCGCGTGCGTGACAGTGCAACGTACGTCTGGCCATGTGCAAACGCCCCACGCGAAATATCCACAACAACCGCATCCAGTGTTTTTCCCTGGGCCTTGTGAATGGTCATCGCATACCCCAGGTTCAATGGGAATTGCCGAAAACTGCCGACCTCGTTTTCAACGACGCGGTCGTTTTCATCACGCGTGTATTCAATCTTTTCCCACTTTTCCAGTCGCACAGACACAACATCGCGCGATTTGTTTAATAATTGCACCACAATTTCACGCGCCGACAACGACTGAACAATTCCCATTGATCCATTGTGCCATTTGTCACTGTTTTTCACAAAGACAACCAGCGCCCCAACCTTTAACACCAGATTCAGTGGTGCCGGCACATCGCGTTCTGAAAACGTTCCTGATAATGTTCCGGTGTATGCAACCTCTGGCGCGCCAATCTGGCCCAGGCGTTCGGCGTTAATACGTTCGGCAACCGCACGAAACGGGGTAATTATCACGGCGTTATCGCGACGCGCACGATCATCAATTCTGCACGCGTTAAAGAATTCCAATGCCCCCAAATCGCCCGAACGCAACCGCACCAGGTTATCCAACAATGCCTTGTCCTGTTGGCGATACACACATTCAAAATCAAATCGCTGAAATTCACATCGGTGCGCAACATTTGCATCAAAGAAATATGCATTTTCGTGACCATATGCCTGGGCATAGTATTCGGTCGCACCGCGCGTGATAACCGGCGGCAATTGGTACAAATCACCAATCGCAACAATCTGGATCCCGCCAAATGGTGCATTGTTACGACGCGCCTGGCGTGCCAAGATGTCCATCGCATCCAGCAAATCCGGCGCGACCATGGAAATTTCATCAATAATCAAGACATCTGTTGCATTTAATATATTGCGTGGTTTTGCCTTTAATTTCAGCAATTCCGGCATGATAAAATCACGCGGCTGAATCTGGAACAACGAATGAATGGTTTGTCCCCCGATATTCAGCGCCGATACCGCCGTCGGACATGCACAGACGACCCGCTTGTTCAATGCAGATTTCAGGTAATTCACAAACGTTGACTTGCCGGTGCCCGCCTGGCCCAGAATCAGGACATTTGCCCCAGAATGTGCCACGGCATCAAATGCCGCCATTTGAACATCGTTTAAAATTGGTTTAACCAGACTCATGCATCCAATCCTGGCACAATGGCGACAAAAAATAAAGCACAATAATAAAAATGACTTGCAACAAATGCGAAAACATATATAATTGCCCCCGTGGGTTAGTAGCTCAGTTGGTTAGAGCGGAGCGCTCATAACGCTTTGGTCGTGGGTTCAAGTCCTACCTAACCCACCACAAAATTCGGCATGCCATTGGCATGCCTTTTTATATATAACTCATTTTTTCTCTTGCAGTGGTTGGTGGAATTTTTCTATGATTGGTTATAAAAGAGAGGAAGTTATGGGAAAAATGCGCAGTTTCCTGGCTGTTTTTGTATCTTTATTTGTTTTTATGTTTACGGCAAATTCGTTTGCCGCCGGATACACATGCAGTACTGATCGCGTTTATACCAGTTGCGCCAGTGGATATTACCTGTCCGATTGTGGTTCGTCTTCCAATTGGACTGGACAAACGCTTTCTGAATCTGACCTGGCCAATTCCAATTCATGTATTGCCGGTTCTGATACATCGTACACCTACTCTGGCGGTGCGGTATGCCCAAAAGCAAGCAGCACCAGTGGCACCGGCGGGTATTCATGCCCGACGTACAAGAAATACACCAGTTGTAACGCCGGATATTACCCATCGGCGTGCGGTACAGACACCAGCAAATGGACGGGCCAGACGATTGCGTCATCCGACATGGTGGCGGGCAATTCCTGTATCAAGGGAACGGACAGCGGTTATACATACCAGACCACCGCAGGCACCGTGTGTCCAAAGAAGGCAACAATCAGCGTAACATGCGCCGAAGGTAAACTGATTATACCGGGCGCAACGACATGCGAAACCACCTGCCCTGCGGGCAGCTATTGCCCTGGTGGCACGTATAGTGTGCCGCCCACCGGTGCAACAGAAGCGACCGGAAAATTCTCATGCGATGGTTATACTGGTGGGGATCGTACTGAAAGTGACGAAGGCAGCTATTCAATCAATCAGTGCTATATGACATTGGCCGCTGGTAAAATGGTAACAGCCGTGAACAGTGTTGCAGAAGATTGTACAGCGGGTTATTATTGCCCGGGCGGCATGAAAATCTTTTATAATGAATACTGGAACGAGGTAACAACCGGTGAATATCCGACGGTTGGTGGTGCCACAGCGTGTGCCCGGGGATCATACAGTGCGTCGGGCGCATCGGCGTGTACCGCGTGTCAAAGTGGCACAACAACGTCTGGTACGGGCAGCACATCGTGCGATGCAACCTGTAGTACTGGGGCCGAGGGTACCGCTACCTGGGAAACTGCGACCTGGAACAGCGATAACACGGTTACAAATTGGTGTATAGCGACCAGCTGTAATGAGCATTATACCCTGAATGAACGTGGTTACTGTGAACTGACCAAGTACAAGATTACGTACATGTTGGGTAATCACGATATTACCGAATACCTGGCGCCGAACCGCGACGGCACTATCACCGTACCAGATTGGACATACACCTATGGCAGCGAGACCCCATTATTGACGGCGTCTGATTTGCGTGAGTATTTGAACCGCGAGACCAATCTACTGTATGCGGATAACGGCATAGACTTTACTGACAAGTGGTGCTATCCAGGTGAGAATAATGAATATATAAATAGCGAGGGGGTCTGTGGGGGTGAAGAGATAACAAGTATACCTGCGGACTTCAGTGGCGACAAGGTGCTGTATGCTGTAACAGATCCAGTAAGATTGGATATTGTTGCTAGATTAATACATGATGGCAAAGTGAATGACGACTATCCATCGGCTTTGGTAGAGGTGTTTGGAACTTCGTGGGTAAACGGTAGAACAAGCTATGCACTGACTCAGGTTGGGTTGCCGTATCGGGGTGCGGTGTTTAATGGATATTATACTGCGGAAACCGGTGGTGACCAGATTATCCCGGCGACGGGTGTATTACCAGATCCGACGGTACTGACGGTTGACAATACGACGGACAACGAAATCAGCCTGTATGCCCAGTACACGGAACCGACGTGCCGTGTTGAGCATGGTGGGGGCGATATGACCAATGGATGTTCCGAGGTCAGACCGTTACATACAGATGCGGCCACGTTTGACAACATGTTGCGTGTGATTGTTGAGTGCAAACCTGGGTATTCTGCGAGTGGCGGAACCAATGATGATGGGGCTATTGAGATTGATGCGACGACGGTTGGTCAGACGGTGTTTACCGGCACGTGTTTGGCACGGACGGCAACCGTGTCGTTCAATGCAAACAGTGGTACCGGTGGCCAGACGGCAACCGTCACCGCGACATATGATGCGGCGATGCCGACAATCAGCACCACCGCCCCAACCCGCACAGGATATACATTTATGGGCTGGTATGATAATGCGGACTATACCAAGGGAACCCAGTATTATGACGTAAATGGTGCGTCAACGCGCACATGGAACAAGGTTGCAAACACGACCCTGTACGCCGGGTGGTCCGCTGCAACGTATACAATTCGCTATAATTTTAATCTAAAGAATGCGACGGGAACATCATCTGTGGAACCGATTACTGCGACATGCACATATGATGCGGAATGCACAATTGCGGCAAATACCTGGACGGCCGACACGGCGGACCTGGGCGGCCACCGCGAATTCACCGGATGGAACACCACCAGCACTGGTGACGGCACAACATATCAGCCCGGGGCCCAGGTCAAGAATCTGACCACGGCCGGTGGTACAATTGACTTGTATGGTATATGGGGCACATGTGCGGAATGCACCGATAATGGCGTGAATTGTACCATATCGGCACCTGTTGGCGTTTGCACATATGTAACCAGCTGCAAAACCGGGTATGAAAACCTGGTCAATGGGGCAACTGCCAATGCATCGTGTGGTGCAATTGTATACCCAATCACGTATAACCTGGATGGTGGTACAAACGCCAGTGGCGCACCGACATCGTATACGATTGAAACCGCGACGATAACGCTGGGGACGCCGACCAAAACCGGGTATACATTTGACGGTTGGTACACGGAATCCGCGTTTACAAACCAGGTAACCCAGATTGCAATAGGTTCAACCGGTGCCAAGGCGTTCTGGGCAAAATGGACGCCGATAACATATACCATTACGTATAACCTGAACGGGGGTACGAACGTAAATAGTGCACCAACGTCATATACGATTGACGCTGCGACAATCGCGTTGGGAACGCCGACCCGCGCGCACAGCGCATTTGGCGGCTGGTATACAGAATCCACGTTTGAAAACCAGGTAACCCAGATTGCAACAGGCACAACCGGCGACAAAGTGTTCTGGGCACGGTGGACATGTGATGCAGGATACAGCGAAAATACGGGTAACACGGCATGTGTGGCAAATACATACCAAATCACATTTAATGCCAATGGTGGTATTGGTGGTCCCGCCACAGCCACAGCGACGTATGACGCCCGCATGGACAAACTGACCACATTGCCAACCCGTGACACGTATTCGTTTACTGGATACTTTGACGACCAGGATGCCGGTGTTCAGTACTATGCGTCTGATGGAACCGCACTGCGTTCATGGGACAAAACCAGCAACGCAACACTGTATGCACACTGGTCCCAGAACCGTATTGCGTGCGAACTGGGCAAATACTATGACGGCACGAACCAGGTTGAATGCCCATCTGGCAAATATTGTCCGGGTACCGGTGACGCCGCCGAAGGTGGCGCAGGATGCGCGATTGAATGTACAACACTGGGCGATGATTACACGTCATCTGACGCTGGTGCCACCAGTGCCGAACAGTGCTGGAAACCAGGCACAAAAGCATGTCGTGACCCAGGCAAAAATACAGAATGTCCTTCTACTACACTTCGTTGCACATATGACAGCGATCCTGAAAACACCATTGAATGTATGCAGTATTATAATGGCGACTGCGTTGTTCCAACCGGTGTTGATGACAAGTGCCCTATTCTGCCAAGCAGCCTGGCGTGCAAAGCTAATTATTATGTGAACAGCGAATTGGGCGAATGCAGTGCTTGTACGAACCTGGGTAGCTTTAATGATCCAGACACTGGCAACATGCTGTGGTGGAACGAATCTACTGGCGGTCGTTTAAAAGATGGCGCAACCGTTTGTTATAACCAGTCTGGTATGTATGACTGTACCGAAGATGTCAAAAAACTGACTCCTGAACATGCAACGTGCGAACCATTGTACGAAAAAATTAATGGTATTCGCAGATGGCCAGAAACAGTCTGCACAGAAGGATATAATGCAAGCTGCGCTGCGACAAACTGCTCTTGCGAAGCCGGGTATACCTTCAGAATGCCATCGGGTCAAAAGAATGATATCGGTTCGTGCGATCCGAACACATACAACATTGTGATTGATGATAACAATGGCACTGGTGGCACCGGTACAATTTATGAGTTGTTCGCGACTGGCTTCTATGCTGATGCGGATGTTCAGAACCAGGTGACATCTGTGGCGGTTCCGGTACGTGCGAACTATACGTTCCTGGGGTACTTTACCGACCCAACAGGTGGCGATATGGTTGTATCACAGGCGGGCACGATTTTGACGGACGCAACATTCACCGCGGCAACCACATGGTATGCCCACTGGGAACAGAATGTAATTGAATGCCCGGGTGCGGGTAAATATATCAATGCAGATGACCAGGTTGCCGACTGTCCAGCGGGCAGCTGGTGTCCGGGTCGCGGCAGCAACGGTATTGATGTCGTACCGGCGGGCAATGGTGGCGGATGCAATATTGCATGTCCGGCGGCACCAAACAATGCCCAGACCAGTCCGGCGGGTGCATCTGAACAGACCGCGTGTTATTACATCGCAGACCCATGGTCATCGTTCCAGAACGGTACTGCGGCGGCCCAGTGTAATTACCATGTTGCGTCTGGCACATACGGCAATTGCAGCGTCAAAGAAGTTCACACGTGTGTTGCGGGGCACTATTACACAAACCGTGGTGAAACATTGTGTGTTCCGACCGATGATGGATATTGGTCGGCGGCAGACAGCACAACACAGACAAAGTGCCCAGACTATCGCGAGGCATCAGATAACATCGTTCATTCTGAATCCACGGCCGAACGTGTCACCCAGTGCTGGAAGTATTGCGATTTGAAACCATCTGATGTGTCACATTCCCAGACGGTTACATCAACAAACGAAAATGGGCGTGTGTATGCCACAGATACAAATGTATATGCCCAGTGTACATATAATGTTACATGCGACACGGGATACGATGCCACAAATGGTGCCGTGCCATCGTGCAACGGCCATGTGTATACGATTACACTGGATAAAAATGGCGGCAATGGCGACATCGTGGCCAGCGCGCAATGCACATTTGACAGTGGGGCATGCACCCTGCCGGCGACAGATGCACTGACACGTGCCGGATATTCGGTTGGTGCCCAGTGGTGCACAACGGCATCTGGTGGCGCGCCATGCTATACCGGTGGTGAAACAATCACACCGAACATATCTGCGGATGGCACAGACACAAAGCTGTACGCGATATGGACACCAAATGTGTATCGTGTGAACCTGGTGCAAAACGATGCAACGACCGCACCGACACCTGCAAGTGTGTATCTGAAATATGCAACAGGTTGGTTCCGTGACGCCGCCGCGACCAACGCAATTGTCCGGCTGGATACCGTGCCCACCAAGACAGGTTATGAATTTGCGGGGTATTTCACCGACAGTTTGATGATTGTCGCCAATGATGGGACATTTGAAACTGGGGTTGACGCCCTGACCATGACAACAAATCAGGATGCTACGATTAATGTAAAGTGGTCTGCGGGTCGCACAACGTGCCCAGCGGGTCAGTATTATACCGGCACCGGTACCACATGCGCGCCATGTAACGCAAATTCGGAAACGAAACAGTATTACTGTCCGGGTGGTTCATTTGGCACAGACAGTGGCGTAATTGCGGGTCGCAACACATGCCCGAATGGCGGTCTGGTTGCATCGGATGATGCGTCATCAATATCAGACTGTTATCTGGATGGGTTGACAACATACCCCGCCAACCACGGTCGCGGAACCCAGACATGTAACTATAACAGCGATACACAGGTTTATGACAGCAATTGTCGCAATCGCGCGATTACATGGTGCGATGCGGGGTACTATCTGGATGCAGAAAATGCAGCAAACCAGACATCCCCAGATTGCGTCATGGCGATTGATGGACACTATTCACTGTACGGTTTAACAACACAAAACGAATGCCCGGGATATACGGATGGCGGACTGGTTCATTCTGATGGTGACCGCAAGTCATCGGGTGATTGTTATCGTGAATTGGTATTGTTACTGGGCGAACACGGCAGTGGTACCCAAACATGTCACTATACCACCGGCGATGGCGATTCCGCCCAGTATTCAACAGAATGCACCGACAAGGTTATTACAAAGTGTGCGGCCGGATACTGGCGCGTTGCGGCCAGCGACACAGACTGTGCCGCCATTGGCCAAGGATATTACAGTGGGGCCGATGAACTGGCACGTCACGAATGCCCAACAGAAAACGGTATGCGCGGAACAACCGTCAGCAATGTTGCCAATGAAATTGGTCTGTGCTATCTGGCGGAAAAACCGTATACCGCCGACCATGGTCATGGAACAAAACGCTGTGACTACAACACGGAATCCGCGGCGTATACAAATTGCGGTAACGCAATAATGACGGTGTGTGACGGCGGATACTGGTATAATTCGGTTACAGAACCAAACGACTGTATCGCGGTTGGTATCGGATTCTGGAGTGCGAACGACGTCACCACACGTGTTCAGTGTATTGGTGATGGCACGACAACAACAGAAACCAGCACATCGGCGTACGACTGCTATAAAGATGGGGTTGCGTGCCCAATCACAAATGGCCGCGGCGAAAACACATGCCACCTGGACGGTACGACAAACGAATACACCGCCGATTGCACAGAATGTGTCGTTACGGCGTGCGATACCGGGTTTGACCGTGTTGGCAATACATGCGTGAATTGTCCAGAAAACAATGTCTGTGCAAATGGTGAACAGAAAACCTGTACGGAACTGACATCGGGCGAATACACGATGGCGGACGCCGGAACAACCGATGTTGGTCGTTGCTATCGCGATTGTGCAAATGCAGAACATGCAACCGCAATGCGTGGCCGCGATTACCACGACGGCAGTAATACGTGTGAAATCACCGCATGCGCCGCCGGATGGACATTGAGTGATGGCGAATGCGTACCGTGTCCAAATGGTCACTATTGTGACGGCGTGGCGACCGCGCCAATTGCGTGTCCGGCGGATTGGCCATTGGCCGATGCAGGCAGCACATCACAAAATGCATGCCACCGCATGTGCGAGAGTTACAGCATAATTGGCGGTACGGCGAACCCGGTTCAGCCAACTGTATTCTGGCCGGCACAGTGCGAATTTACCGGAACATCTGATTCTGGGAATCCGTGCGACATCGTTGATGGCAAATGTCGCGAAACATCGTGCAACAGCGACTATGAAATGGATGATGGTGTGTGCGTACCCTGCAACCGCGATCATGCACTGGGGTACCAAGATACGGGCAACTGTTTCGTTTCGTTGTGCGAATTGGGATATCACCCGAACGACAAATCGTGCGAAGAAAACGTCCAGGTATGCACCGCCCCGAATGCGGTATCGGCAACCATGACATGGAATCCGGCGACCAAATCGTTTGGCCCATGCACAATAACAGAATGCGACGGTGGTTTCCACGTGGCATCCAATGCATGCGTATCTGATGTTCAACCGTGCAGTGTTGAAAATGGTACCGGTACCAAGGAATGGAATCACGCCACCAACAAATGGGATGCGTGCATCGCCGACACATGTGAACCGGGTTACACAACCGATCCATCGGAACAAGACCCCAGATACACAACTCAGAATGGATGTGGCGTATGCGCGAACAAGTATGCCGAAGATGGCGAAATCGCCGCCAGCACGTATGTCCGCGGATGCGAGATTGCATCATGCATGTACCAGGGTGAAAAGTATAATCTGGACGGGAATCATTGCGAACTGATTTGCAGTGTTACCGGATATTCGGATGAAACCGGCACAATGAAATGGGATAACGCGCGGAAAAAGTGTGTGCGTACGTGCGAACCAGGATATACCGCATGGTAAAGAGCGACCGCCCAAACGGGCGGTTTTTTAATCATGGATTTTTATATGCATATTGGATACAATCCAAATCATGAAAAAATATGATGTAATTATTATTGGTGCCGGCGCGGCGGGATTGAGTGCAGCCCGCGCTGCAATCAGTCACGGGCGCAGTGTGGCCGTAATTGATATGGGCGCCACCCCTGCGCGCAAGGTTGCCGTATCGGGTGGTGGACGTTGCAATTTTACGAATGCCGCCGCCACGCGCGACCGGTATTTTGGCACGAACCCGGACTTTGTACGGGGCGCCCTGGCCCGTGTGACCCCAGATGACATCTTGGATTGGGCGCGACGTCACAATATTTCGTGGTCAGAGAAATCCGCCGGGCAATATTTTGGCGACAACGCACAAAGTGTGGTTAACGCCCTGGTATCGGACACACGTGGCGCAAAAATCATATTGGGCGACGCGGTTCTGGACGTACAGCACAATGGCACAGAATTTATTATCCGCGCACAATCGGGTACATATGCCGCAACCAGCGTCATTGTGGCATCAGGCGGGGTTTCATTTCCGACCCTGGGCGTGTCAGATATCGGATACAAAATTGCAAAGCATTTTGGCCATAAAATCGTACCGCCGCGTCCGGCACTGTGCGCGATTGTCACAGACGCGATTCCCCCAGAATTGGCGGGAATATCACTGAACGCAAAAATCACATGTGGACGCGACCACGTTACGGATTCAATGTTGTTCACGCACAGTGGAATTGGTGGTCCGGTGGCATACCGCACAACTGTGCGCGATTGCAACGATGATTTGATTCTGGATTTATTGCCGGACGTGGACGCATTTGCGTGGTTGCGCACGGCAAAGCAGACCATGGGGTCAAAATCCCCTGGGGCGATATTGTCTGAAAAATTGCCGGCGCGCGTTGCGCGATGGATTGCCGATGGCGCCCCCGCGCATATTGCCGATATGCGTGACACGGCCCTGGCCACAATGGCACAACGCATTAATCACATTGTGATTGCACATGACAAATACAGATTACACGGCATGTCCGGGGCCGAGGTTACCCGTGGTGGCATCGCAACCGATGACGTATCATCCAAGACCATGGAATCCAAAATTCGCCCTGGCCTGTTCTTTGCCGGCGAGGTTTTAGATATCGCAGGCGACCTGGGCGGGTTCAACCTGCACTGGGCATGGGCCAGTGGCACCATCGCCGGCCAGAACGCCTAGAATTCATACCTATGTATTTATGCGAATAAATCCCGTACAATCAAATTGTACTATACCAGGGGTTGGCGGATGAACACAGTGGTTTTGGCAGCACGCGATGGAACACGATTGGTCTGTTCGTTATGGGACGATGTTCGTTGTCCAATCGGCGTGGTTCAGATAATTCACGGCATGGATGAACACGTCAGTCGTTATGACCGCTTTGCGCGATACATGAACCAGAACGGATACATTGTATTTGGCGATGACCACCGCGCGCACGGGCGCACCGCGGGCGCGCCCCAGAACATTGGCAAGACCGGCAATACGCCTGATTTATTCATGGCAATTGTATCTGATGAACTGGCGATTTTGAAATACCTGAAAAACAAATACGATTTGCCAGTATTGGTGTTCGGGCACAGTTATGGCAGTTTTATAACCCAGCGTTTAATGCAGGAAACGAACCTGGCGGCGGCGGGTGTATGTTTATCTGGTTCGGCGAAATACCCACATGGTATGCTGCGCATAGCCGCGGCGACCGCATGGATTGGTGAACATATGTTCGGGCGCGACGCCCCCGCACGTGCGATTGAACTATTTATGCCGATTCGTCGTGCCCATGCGGGCAAATACCTGACCCGGGACCAGCACCAGATTGCCCTGCGCAATGCCGACCCAATGCGGGCACGCCATTTTTCATACGGGTTTTATTATTCACTGTTCCGGAATTTGTTGCAATTAACCGGAACCGCCGACCGCAAAATACCATTACTGATAATCAGTGGCAGTCGCGATATCGTCAGCCAGAACAGCCGTCTGGCCATGTCACTGTACCGAACGTATCGTGCCCAGAATCTGAACCATTTGACGATAATTATTTACCCAGACGCACGCCACGAATTACTGATGGACACCAATTATGCCGATGTTCAACGGGATGTACTGGAATTTTTCAATAACGTTTTGCACATATAAAAAACACTTGTATAAAACCCCGCAAACGCGTATAATACGGGCGACACAGAGCAAAAATTAATGCCGAAAAAAAAGGAACGTTTATTTTCGGCAAAATTTTGTTAATAAAAACCTTGAATTTCTGCGACATTTTCTCCCCCAATTTTGCCGAAAATAAACGTTGGTTTGCTTTCCGCTTTTTTAATTACAAGCGGTGCATGGGCCGCGACGAGTGGCCCTGATATTAAATGTGCCATCAGCAATGGGGGGTATATGGCGGGAACAACAAGGCTGATACGAACCGCATGCGCATCATCAGCCAGTCGGGTTTGTTACGGGGGCAGTTCTGTCGCCGCCGATACGTGCGTGACCCCATGTATATCATGTGCGGCTGGTTCAACCTTGACCCAGGTAACCGGCACCAGTTCCGATGGCGGTTGCTCTTTTACCTATGACAATTGCGTACCTAATACAACAACATGCAAGGCGGTCGCCAATTCTTGCATCACCGGCAATGCCGCCGCGATTTCCAACTGTACAACATCAACAACCACGTGTTTTGGTGGTCAGCCCGTACGCACATGCACCGAATGCGAAACCGGGTATAACCTGACTGTTGATGAATTAACCGTATCCGGGTGTTCAAATACATACAGCAGAAGTATCTGCAAAAAAAATGCTACACTATGTCTGCCACGGTTGTGCAAAAACGATACGACGTGGGTATCAGCCGGCACAGGGGTAGATTCCCGCACAGACCGCAGCTGCATGGATAATATAGTTGATGGTGGTTCAACATGTGTGGAGGTTACGGTAAAACGCTGTGCCACCGGATATTATGGGAATGGCACCACATGCACCGCATGCCCAGATGGCGGTACAACCACACCCGTTACAGAAAAATCAGGCACTGGCATACTGGCGCAGTATACCAATAAAATCACAGATTGCTATATAACCACGGGGGCTGATTCCACGGGCAGTTTTGAATACGACCCCCAATGTAACTATACCAAATAAATTAAACACAGATTTCGGCGAATTTCAGTGGAATGATTTTTGCCAAGTCGTCCGGGGTGGTTTCAACCTGGTATCCAATTTTGCCGGCACTGAATATAATTGTGGAAAAATTATGCGCCGACGCGTCCGCGACGGTTTGAAATTGCTTTTTCATGCCAATCGGACTGCATCCGCCATGAACATATCCCGTCAGTGCCAGCAGATCCCGCTGGTGCAACATATCAATCGCCTTTTCCCCAACAGATGCCGCCGCACGCTTTAAATCCAATTCACGGCACACGGGAACCATAAAAACATAATACCGATTGGAACGCGATACCGTCACCAATGTTTTAAATACTTGGTTGGGATTTTGGTGCAATACATTCGCCACATCCACGCCCGACAACGCCGGCGTGTCGGCATAGCAATAATGGTTATACTTTGTTTTATGCGCGTCCAATATGCGCATCACATTGGTTTTAAATTCACTGGTTTTCATGGTTCTATTTTGTGCGCGGTTGGGACGATTGTCAAATCTTTTGTGTTTGACTGAAATCGCGATTTATTATAAAATTCACGTATTCAGAATGTAGGCAAAATGCACCACGAAAAAACGCATATTTTATCAGAAACAATTGCCGACCGTGTGGGTGATTTCACCCTGGGCGTGGTGGCGCGTATAAACACCGGTGCACGGTTCTGCGCGGATGTATTTGCCAGTTTTGGCCGCCTGGTGCGGGGACGTGCGGTATTTCGCCCGATTGATTTATGGTCTGAATTGGAAAAGGCGGGCATTCGCGCCGTGCCGATTGCATGTTTAATCAGTTTTATGATTGGCGTAATTATCGCATTTGTTGGCGTAATGCAATTGGAAATGTTTGGGGCCGAAATTTATGTTGCCGCATTGCTGGCCATCGCGACGACACGCATTCTGGGCGCAATTATGACCGGAATTATTATGTCGGGCCGCACCGGTGCGGCATATGCCGCCGAAATCGGTTCTATGCAGGTGAACCAGGAAATTGATGCCCTGCGTACGATGGGTGTGCGTCCAATGGATTTCTTGGTATTGCCACGTGTGTTGGCACTGACCATAACAATGCCGATACTGACCATCATTGCCGATATCGTGGGGATACTGGGCGGTGCATGCATCGCAATGATGATTATGAACGTGTCCATGGCCGAATACTGGAAAATGACGTTTGAATGGATAACGTTTAACAACTTTGCAATCGGTGTATTGCATGGCTGGGTATATGGTTGGGTAATTGGAATTTGTGGATGCTATTGCGGTCTGAATACCCAACGCAGTGCCGATGGCATTGGACGCGCAACAACACGCGCCGTGGTGTACAGCATTGTTTGGTGCATTGTGGTGACGGCAATTTTAACACTGATATTTAATTGGTTGGATATATAACGACGATGCGAATAAAAAACGAACCGATTATCACAGCAACTGATTTGACCATTGCGTATGGCCCGCGGGTAATTGTATCGCATATTGATTTTACCGTGAACCGCGGCGATATATTCGTCATTATGGGCGGCAGTGGCAGTGGTAAAAGCACGATTCTGAAAACCCTGATTGGGCTGAAAGCGCCAGAATCAGGTACCGTTATGATTGGCAAAACCGACCTGTGGGGTGCGGACGCAAGCACGCGCGAGCGCATACTGCAATCATTTGGAATATCGTTCCAGAGTGGCGCATTATTTTCATCCATGACGGTGGGCGAAAATGTTGCCATGCCAATGGATTTAACACACAAAATGTCGCCAGCACAAATTGCACGCCGGGTGGATGAAAAACTGGACCTGGTGGGATTGCGTGATGCACGTGATTTATACCCCACAGAAATCAGTGGCGGTATGATAAAGCGGGCGGCACTGGCGCGGGCATTGGCACTGAATCCAGAAATCGTCTTTTTTGATGAACCGTCTGCGGGGTTGGATCCAATACGTTCAAAGCAACTGGATGATTTGATTGTACGGATTAATCGTGACGGCACGACCATCGTGATGGTGACACATGAATTGGATTCAATTATGTCAATCGCAACAAATTCTGTATACATTGATGCCCAGACGCACGGAATTACCGGTCGGGACAATCCGCGTGAACTGTTAAAAACAACCAAGAACCGCGAAATTATCCAGTTCTTGACACGTGGCAACACAAAGGGGAAAACATGTTAAAACCGAACAAACGCGCGGTTGGCGCATTCATGATTTTTGGCATTGTGCTGGTCGTATTGTCGTTGATATTCTTTTTCGGCAATCGCCTGACACGGAAAACAACAACGCCCGTCCTGTTTTTTGAAGGGTCGGTCAGTGGCCTGTCCGTCGGGTCCCAGGTCTATTTTCGTGGTGTCCCCGTGGGCAAGGTGGAACGAATCCAATTATTGCCCAACAGCCAGGATAAAATCATTATCCCGGTGTTTATATCGTTTGATGACAAGGTCGTAACATCTGCAACCCAGGCGGCGGTGGAAACCGTTGGTGAAACGCACTGGCTGGATGCGCTGGTTGCACACGGACTGAAAGGAAAATTACAAACGCAAAGCGTTCTGACCGGGCAAATGATGATTGAATTGGATTTCTATCCACAATATCCGGCGAAATTCTTGGCAAAAAAGTATGGAATTGATGAACCAGAAATTCCGACCGTGCCGTCAATATTTGACGAACTGTCCCAGAATCTGCAAAAAATTCCATTACAGGATATTTCAAATAACACAAATGCACTGTTGCAAAACCTGAACAACACAATCCCAGAATTGTTGCGCCAAACGACCGCGGCGGTTGCGGCGATAAACCACGTGGTCAGCGCACTGGGCGATCCGGTTTCATCCAGTGTTACCGATTTAAACAAAATGATACGCGACGTCAGCGATGCCGCCCAATCTGTATCACGGTTAAGTGATTATCTGGAACGCCACCCAGAGGCGTTATTAAAAGGCAAAGGAGGATATTAATGCACAGCAAGATTATCGCCACATCGGCGGCATGTTTGATTTTGGCGGGCTGCTTTGGTGGCCACACCAGTCCCAAATCACGATTTTACGGTCTGTACACGCCCGCAATTGAAAACCAGACGCGTGGCCCGGCCAATGTCACGAACATTGTGATTGATTCTGTAACGGTTCCGCAATCGGTTTCGCGCCCACAAATGGTTATGCGCCAGCCCGATTCCACAGAATTCACCGTGGCGGAATTTGATCGCTGGATAGAAGGTTTGGATAACGCGTTGCCGGTTACGATATCTGAAAATATGAACGCATACGCGAAAAATATCAGTGCACGCCCCGCACGCGTTGGTGTGCGCAAGGCCGCAAAATACAACGTTGCGGTGGAATTTGTGCGCTTTGACACCGTTGCCGATGGGGATGTTACCCTGGCCGCGTGGTGGATGATAACGGATAATCATGGTGATGTAATTGTCCAGAAAAAGAATACTTTTTCGGCACCCACCCCGATGAAATCTGGTGCACCAGACTTTGAAGAAATTGTCGCCACCCAGAGCAAGCTGGTCGCAAAACTGTCATACAGAATTGCGGATACGATTTCAGAATTAAAGTAATAAAAAACGGGGCGGCGCCCCGTTTTTATTCTGCATTTTCTTCTGCACTTAATGCATCCACCGGACATTCTTCGGGTTGTTCGGTGATATTTTTAAACTGGATATCTTTCAGTTTCTTGTATTCGCCATCATGCGCCGACAGTTCCGCGTCGGTGCCACGTTCTACAATCTGGCCACACTTTATCACACAAATGATATCAGAATCCAAAATCGTTGTCAGACGGTGCGCAATAACAAATGTCGTACGACCACGCATCAGTTTCTTTAACGCCTGTTGAATCAATTTCTCGCTTTCTGTATCCAGGGCAGATGTCGCTTCGTCCAGCAGCAATATTGGCGCATCTTTCAAAATTGCACGTGCGATTGCAATACGCTGCTTTTGACCACCAGATAACGCTGTGCCACGTTCACCAACATCCTGGTTGTAACCATTTGGAAAACTCATGATAAAATCATGTGCATTGGCCGCACGTGCTGCTTCCTCTATCTGTTCCATGGTGGCATCCGGGGCACCGTATTTAATGTTATCGGCAATCGTTCCCGCAAACAAGAACACATCCTGGGACACGGTGGCGATATTCGCACGCAGCGAATGTAATGTAAACGAACGGATGTCTGTGCCATTAATCTTGACCGAACCGCCCCATGTATCATAGAAACGCTGTAACAGGTTAAATATTGTGGTTTTCCCACCACCAGACGGTCCAACCAACGCACATGTCTTGCCCGGCTGAACCACCAGGGATACGTCACGTAAAACCTCGCCATCAGACCGGTCATACCCGAAAAATACGTGATCCAGTTCAACCTGCATTGGGCCCTTGACCAATTCTGTGGCCTGGGGCGCGTCCTGCAATTCAGGTTGGGTATCCAAAAAGTCAAACAGATTTTCCGCCGCAATCAGCCCTGTTTGAACACCACCATTAACATTGGTCAGGGACTTTGCCGGCTGGTACGCCGCCGTCAATGCCAGCAAGAACGCCGCGAAATCACCGGTTGATATAGAACCATTCGCGATAAAGTACCCACCAACCATCAACGCCATAAACAAACCAAACGAAATCATCGTTTCCAAAATCGGGCTCTGCATGCCAGACAGTGTCGCATGTTTCATCCCCAGCGATACACGTTCATCTTCTATGTGATTCATGCATTGCTGCTCGCGATTTTCGCTGCAAAACGCCTGGATGGTCTTGACCCCTTCTATGCTCTGGCTGATTTGGGTAATCGCGGCCGCTTCGGCACCGAACGAATTACGGGACAGAATTCTGCGCTTGCGCGTGATAATGGTCAACGGCACAACAATCGCCGGCACCAAGAACAACAACACCGCCGTCATCTGGGGCGCATACCATATCATCAGTCCGACCATCATCACAATTGTCGCGACATTGTGCACAGTCTTGATAACCGTATCGGTCACCAACGCCAAAACCGCGTTCGCCATACCGGTAAAATAGTTAATAATATCGCCCGTATGGGTACGACCAAAATAGCTCATCGGTTGTTTCAACATATGACGGTAAATCTTGCGGCGCAGTGTTGTCGCCCCCAGTAAACCGGCGCGCGTCATGCACAGCGTTTTCAGGAACGAGAATAATCCCTTGCCCCCGAATGCCGCGATAATCTGTAACCCAATCAGGAACAGAGAATCCATGTTTTTTTCAATAAAACCGCGGTCAATAACCTGCTTTACCAATGTGATAGAGAACCCTTCGGCACCGGCGGCGATTGTGGTACAAATGACACCGGCCAGCAACCATTTCCAGTTCGCGCGCCCGATTTCGCGCCATACACGCCCATACAGCGACCATTTAATGCGCGCCTGGGGATTATCATTTTTTATAAATGATTTTACAGATTTCCAAATTTTATGCATATTTTCATATCCTGTTTTTAGCCCGTATCAGGGTAGACAAAACAGCAACAAAAGTCAAGGGCTTCTGGCGCCGTTGCTGGTTATCGCCCTGGCTGTGAACCAGGTGCGCTAAATAACCCTGCGATTTATTTAATGTCTTTTGAAATAAAATTTACACCCATCTGAATACAGATATACCGTATCTGATTCTGTTTTATAGAATCTTTCTGTAATACCGTTATCTGATTTCACAATAATTATTTGGGCATTTTCATCTGAATCATAATCGGCAACAACAATTGTGTTTTATATACAGGCACTAACTTATATGTAAGGAACAAGAGTCCCACTAGCGCGCATATAATACCGACAACATCATGCTTAACCACACATAAAAATCGGGATTTCTCAGATAAATCATGGCAAAAGCACCACCACACTGCGTCGTATTTTGCGATACGTCCCATTGCCGACAAATCAATCAAAAATACAAACAATGCCCCCCACAGGGCCACAGCACTGTAATACATGGTATTTTGCCAATTTATTTTCATTGTATATTGCTTCCTAATATTTAACCTCTACAATTAAATCTTTACCAACAAACCCAAATAACGCAACAAAATTATTCATATTGCCTGTCATATCAATACATCCCGCAGAGCCTGGCACCCAACCACCGGATTGACACCCGACAACATTGACCGTATCTGCCTGTTATGCATGGAAAAATCCGCCGTGCAATGTCACCGACGCGTTGCCGCCGAATATATCGCTGACCAATTACCTCAGGCCGAAGTCGTGCATCTGTAGCTGCATGAACCCAACAATAATTATATAAAGAAAATATATACAATCAGCAGATGTAGCATCATTATCAATAGCCACACCAGTCCCCCAAATATGGGCACCAACAGGTATTTCCATCGGTACCGTTGTATTGTTGCAGGTGCAAGCATTAACAAAACAACCAAGCATAACACCAGAGCTATTTTGTCTACAGTTATCAAACAGTCATGTTCGCACAAGAAATATAACAGTCCATCCCATTTTCCATTAACCAAGAGTCCATATAAATCGTTCAAAAAGAACAATCCAAATGCCAACGATAAAATACTGCCTATAAAACTCATCGGTTGTACTTTACTGTAATAATTAAATCATGTCCATTTTTTTCAAACCATTTTGTAAAATCCCCCATTTGTGATGTTAAATCTATACAACCATTAGATCCAGGTTCCCAACCGCCATGAATGTAAAAACCTCCTCTGTTATATGTGTTAGTTTCTTTCGATGCCTCCAGACTTATTCTTGAAGAGCCCCACGAATACAAACTACCCGGCCAAGTTCCTATATTACCAATTCCCACAATCAAGCCGTATGGTGTTATGTGTTGTAATTTTTCCTGTCTTGCAACATAGGTTCCTTCCGGGATTGGGCCGGTAGATTTCTGGTCTTGATATTCTGGACTTTGGTAACCAGGACGCCCGGACACTGCATTCCACGATATTACCGGTTTGTTATCTACATACAATGTAAACTTCTTGCCATCAAATGCTGCGTAGTAACCAGGTTTGGTATTAACCGGCCTTTCAAACGTTGCTTTTTCTGGCGTTGTTGTTGGTTTATTTGGCGACAATGGCTTGCTGCTGATGGTATTACCATCTGAATCTATTACATCCTCAGTAATACTGCATCGGCAATTGGGATGAACCGGTATTTCCGGGATGTCATCTTCACTGTCATATATTTCGCCATCACGCTGGGCGCACTCGTCACAGGTGTTGTCACCGTTTTCACTGTGCCAACGCCACACACGACGTGGTTTGTCATTTGGTGTATCATCAGCCTCTGGCAGTTCAAGGATATAAACCTCTAGCCGTTTATTTTCAATACGACCATCTGGCATCAGAACTTTGACATCTATGGTTTCTTTTAATTCTACATAGTCTTCTACATTTATCTCTTGCCCGGCTTTTTCATATTCTGCCTCGGCCTCGGCTATAGCTTCTTTTAACGTGTCCTCTAATTTCGCCTGCGCGGCATGAAACTGGGTTAGCGTCATATCGTATTCAGGCACAGTCAGCCGCCCCGTGGCATCCTGGCCCAACGCGCCCGGATATAACATTTTCAGATACTTTTCCGCCATGGCATACGCATCACTATTTTTATCCATATATGCGGGCGACTGCATCAATTCACGTAAAAATTTTGGCATTTGCATTTTGATTCCTTTTTATTGCAATAAAAAAATCCCCACAGATGGGCGGGGGAGAAAATAAAAACGGCGGCACACGCCACCTGATTGATGTGCGTATTATATCACAAATCATATAAAAAAGCAACCTGACAAAAAAACACCCGTGCGGGGTGTTTGATTTTTGTGGCGGAGACGAAGTATTCCCTCGGCGTTACCACGCCTGCGGGGCAACCGTAACGATTTGACAGCGCGACGCTTGTCAAATCTACTTGTTGACGAACCCAACAACTGCGTTGTAAATGTTTAGTCCACGCTTTCGCACCCACTGGTTATAATAAAAACGCCCATATCGGGCGTTTTTATTATAACTGGCGGAGACGAAGGGATTCGAACCCTTGATACCGTTGCCGGTATACTACATTTCCAATGTAGCGCACTAGACCAACTATGCGACGTCTCCGGATTCTGAACCTATGATTATTCAGCAGACAATTCTGCGGTATCTTCGGTCTGTTGCGGATCAACCGGTTCATCAACCAATGCATTTTCCAATTCTGCATCAATTTCACGCAGTAACGGATCCTCTGTTGCGGCAACTTCCAATGATTCTTCGCCAGATTCTGCAACCGGCGCATCCTTGTACGACTGAATAAATTCGTGGCGAACGTTGTTCACGTCCAATTTTCCGCTGGCAATTTCACGCAGTGCAACAACCGTCAATTTGTCATCGTTTTTATCAACAACCGGTGCAGCACCACCGTTCAGGTCACGAACGCGCTGGGACGCCAACATCCCCAGTTCATAACGGCTTTCTACAAATGGTAATGTATCAGAGTTTGTTGTACGGGCCATCATTAAATCCTTTGTTGAAATCGTTTTTAACCACGCTATAATGCCCCAAGGATGGCAAAAATGCAAGCAGAAAATAATAAAAATAACATTTATACCCTGTCCATGGGATGCCGATTGAACGCATTGGAATCTGAAAAGATACAAGAAATGCTGGCGCGCGCCCTGGATACCGCCATTGTGGTCAACACATGCGCCGTCACAGCCGAGGCCGAACGTCAATCAGGTCAGACCGTGCGCCGTATTGCACGCGAGAACCCCAATGCGCCGATTTTTGTAACCGGATGTGCGGCAACACGTAACCCAGACCTGTTCTTGACCATTCCAAAAGCCATCGTTGTGGATAATCGCGATAAAATGAATCTGGATGCGTATCTGGGGGCGATGGCTGATTCACCATGTCATTTTGACAATCCGCGCGTTGCCACGTTCGCACATGGCGACAGCGCCCTGTCAAAGCAATTTATTCAGGTGCAAAATGGATGTAATCACGAATGTGCATATTGCATCACGCGGGCGCTGCGCGGGCCATCTGTATCATTTGACTATGCCGATATATTGGCCGATGCCCAGCGTGCAACTGAAAATGGTTTTTCTGAAATCGTCCTGACGGGGGTGGATACCGCGTCATACGCCCGCGACGGCATGTTGATTTCAGATGTATGCAGAAAATTGCTGGACGATGTGCCGGGGATTCGGCGGCTGCGTCTGTCGTCTGTGGATCCGGCGTCACCCCAGATTTTCAAATTGATTGATTTAATGCACGAAAACCCGCGCATGATGCCGCATATGCACCTGTCAATGCAGTCGGGCTGTGATGCCGTATTGCGTGCAATGCGCCGACGCCACAGTGCGCAAACCGTACGTGAAATCGTGGCGGCCACCGGCGACGATATCACGTTCAGTTGGGACATTATTTGCGGTTTTCCGGGCGAATCTGATGCATATTTTGACCAAACAATGGAACTGGTGCGTGCGACACACCCGATAAAAATTCACGCATTTCCGTTTTCACCGCGACCTGGCACACCCGCCGCAACAATGACGCCCCAGGTTAACCGCGCAATCAGCCGACAACGTGTAAAGGTTATTACGGACGCCGCCAACGAAAATCGCGCTGCATTCATGTCACGCCAAATTGGACGCCGGGTCCAGGTTCTGGTTGAACAGAAAAACATTGCGCGCGACCCACACGATATTGACGTAAAAATCACCGGGGACGCGATTGCGCCACGCACGGTTTGCGATGTTGCCCTGGTCGGGATTGATGGCGATGCATTTATTGCAAATCCCCTGTAAAAAACAGTTGGCAAATTGCGATATTATTGCTAGTATCACAACACCATGAAAAAGAAAATATTTGCAATTATACTTTCACTGATTTCAACCACTGCAAGCGCCGATTTTTCAACACGTGCACGGTCGGCATTCTTAATTGACTATGATTCCGGGGCGGAAATTGTGGCAAAAAATGCCGACACACTGATGCCACCATCGTCAATGATAAAATTGATGACGTTGGCCGTGCTGTTTGATGAAATCCAGGCCGGCAATATCAGCATGGATGACCGGATTACGGTTGGGCCAAATGCCGACTATCAAAATCCACTGTGGTACCCGGCCAGCAAGATTTGTCTGGTCGCCGGGCAAACAATCACTGTGCGTGATTTGATATTGGGACTGATTGTATTGTCTGGTGGTGACGCATCGGTTGTGGTTGCTGAAAAATTGGCCGGGTCCGAAACCGCATTCACCGAACTGATGACAAAAAAGGCGCGCGCAATTGGGATGCCAATGTCAACGTTTGGCAACGCCAGCGGCTTGCCCGATCCAAACAATTTGATGACCAGCCGCGAATTGGCAACACTGGCCATGCATATCATTGGTGATTACCCGGATATTTATCCTATGTTCGCGACCAAGCGTTTTGAATTTGGCGAACACCAAACAGATTGGTGCCGTGACTGGGGACGCACACACACGGTTAATTACAATAAATTATTGTTCATTATGCCGGGGGCAGACGGCCTGAAAACCGGTCATACCAGCGATGGTGGATATGGCATGGTCGCCAGCAGTCGTGTCGGCGGGCGCCGTCTGGTCGGTGTGATAAATGGATTTAACGGTCGTGGTCATGACGCATTGGCGGCAGAAATGAAGAAACTGTTAAACTATGGATACGAAACGACCCGCACCCATGTGTTTTATCGTCCGGGCGACAAAATTGCAAAGATTCCAGTGTGGTATGGTCGTGAAAAATTTGTAATTGCCACGGTTACAAAACCATTCGCAATCACATTACAGAAAAAGCAATCACTGAACGGAATTCGCGTACTGGCACGGTATGACGATCCGCACCCTGCCCCGATTGCAGTGGGTGATGTTGTTGGCGAAATTATTGCAGAACGCGATGGTCGCGTAATTGCGCGCGCGCCACTGGTTGCAACAACACGTGTACGTCGTGTGCAATTTATCGGTCGCATAATCAAAAATATTTCTGTGTTGTTCGGAATTAAGTAAAGGTTCACCCAATGGCCAAGAAAAACGCACCAACATATAAATTTCCAGACCCAATTGACAACGATGACACGTTGGTTGGTCACGAATCTGTGATGCGTAATTTTTTATCTGCGTGGGATAATCGCGACCAGCATTCGGTTCATCCGGTGTGGATGTTGGCCGGCCCGCGCGGCATTGGCAAGGCGACCATGGCATACAAAATTGCGCGCATGGTGTACGGCAACGTGGGCGATTTCTTTATCGTTGATATGCCCCACAATATTGACAAGGACGGCAAACCCAAGACCGATGGCAAAACCATATCTGTATTCACCGTACGCGCGATGATTGAACGGATGCAGATGTCATCTATGTCGGGCGAATGGCGTGTAATTCTGATTGATTCTGTGGACGAATTAAGTCGCGAGGCCGCCAATGCAATGCTAAAAATTCTGGAAGAACCACCGGCAAAGACACTGTTCCTGTTGACGGTGCACCAGTTATCAAATGTATTGCCGACAATTCGTTCGCGTGCCCATGTTGAAAAAATGCAACCACTGACCGCCGACCAATTGCGTACGCTGTGCATGCGGTACATGCCAGATGATGCGGTCAGCAACGATATCATCAAACTGGCCAACGGCAGTTTTGGAAAAATCGCCGCACTGAAGACAACTGGTGGTGACGCGGTATATTCTGAATTGATTGAAATGCTGGAAAATCCGCATGCGAATTCTGGGGACATGATGGCGGTTGCACGTCGTATTGCCACAGATCCGGCATTGTATGGAATACTGTTGGATGCAATTGCGCGATTTGGATTGGCCGATATCTATCCGATGGCAACACATGCAATTGCGGATATTCGCAATGTGTATCTGGAACCAGAAATCGCAATATTTAAAATTATTACGGAAATTAAAAAATGCTTATAGACACACATTGTCATTTAACAGATAACTATGTTAATGGCGACCTGGATGCGGTTATTGCACGCGCCATGGATGCTGGCGTGCAAAAAATCATATGCCCGACCGCCGACCCAGATGATATTGCAAACGCCGTCAAAATCGCAAATACACACGACAATATATGGGCGACCATCGGTATTCATCCTGAATATCACGGCACAGATGCCACGCAATTTTTAACCCATGACATTATGACAAACCCGCGTGTTATCGGGGTTGGTGAAATCGGTCTGGATTACCATGAATGTGGTGGCAACACCCGCAACGCCCAGATTAAATTGTTTACCCAGCAACTGGATATCGCACGCGAATATGATTTGCCCGTGGCAATTCACACGCGTGATGCCGAACGTGACACACTGGACATATTGCATGACAACATTCGTGGGGTTATGCACTGTTTTACCAGTTCGTGGGACATGGCACGTGTAATGCTGGATCGTGGATTCTATTTTTCGGCCAGTGGCATTTTGACATTTAAAAACGCGGCGGAAATTCGTGAAACATTTGCAAAGATACCCCCAGATCGCCTGGTTGTGGAAACAGATAGTCCATACTGTGCACCGGTTCCATACCGTGGCAAGCAATGTGAACCATTTATGGTGGTGGAAACCGCCCGCGTATTGGCAGATATTCATGGCATGACACTGGACGCGTTGGCACCAATTCTGGAACAAAACACATATGATTTGTATCCGCGCATGCGGAACCGTTTGCAATTTACAAAACATGATGTAAAATAAGCCCATTATGACACGCAGAACAATTATTAAATTTGGCCAGGTTTCAGAAAATCGCAAGGCGCGATTTGCGTATTCTATCACAGATACGATTGAGGCCGGGATTTCACTGACCGGGGCAGAAATCAAATCAATTCGTTACGGATTGGTAACGATTGTTGATGGATTTGTTCAGCGCCGTGGCACGGATTTGTACCTGGCGGGTATAGAGATTCAGAAATTACCAACGGCGGCACGGATTGTAAACTTTGACGAACGTCGTCCGCGTCAATTATTATTGCACCGCGCACAAATCAACCGCCTGGTTGGTAAATTACAGGAACGCGGTGCAACGATTGTACCGTTGAAATTGTATTTTAACAATCGCGGAAAATTAAAGGTGTTACTGGGAATTGGATACGGTAAAAATCGTGCCGATAAACGTGAAACGATAAAGCAGCGCGAATGGGATAAAAACAAGGCGCGCATTTTAAAGGGGAAATAAAAAATGGGGCGATGCCCCATTTTTTTATTCTGCGATTTCCGCATGAACTTCCTGTTCAACCGCGGCGCGACGCATTTGCTTTTTGAATGCCTTGAATTCAAATTTGGTTATGCAACCATCACCGTCCATATCCATCATTGGCAATGCAGCCTGCATTTTTGGACATTTCACAGATGCAACATCCAAGCAGCCATTCTGGAAATGTACACGTGGTCCGCCACAGCACATTTTTGCCGCGACAAAACCCAATGCGAACACAATCAAGATAACAATTAATTTTTTAACAAAACGTGCTGCACGGCAACCACATGGGCAACCATGACCGC
Organism: uncultured Alphaproteobacteria bacterium; assembly: GCA_934230415.1. Classification (GTDB taxonomy): domain Bacteria; phylum Pseudomonadota; class Alphaproteobacteria; order Rs-D84; family Rs-D84; genus Enterousia. The sequence continues at coordinate 33,157 of CAKQEW010000007.1, forward strand.
ATTTGCAATCCTTGCCACAGCCACAATCATGCATTTCTGGGGCAACGATAACTGGTTTCAATTCTGGGGTTGCAACCTTTTTCACTGTTGTCTTTTTTGCAACAGTTTTCTTGGCAACTGGCTTTTTCGCCGGTGCTGCCTTGGTTGTCGCCGTCTTTTTTACAGACGTCGTTTTAACCGCTGCAACTTTCTTTGCAGGGGTTTTCTTAACTGTTTTTTGTGCCATTTTTCCTTCCTTTGTTGTTGACATGCGTATATTAAAAAATATTAAAAACTATGTAAAGCATTTTTTGGCACTTGACTTTTTTCACATAAATGCAAATCATTATTATGTCGCAACCAATGACGGGTGTGACGATGTGGATTTAACCTGACTTGTCCCACAACAGCGGACTAAACAAGGAGTTTTAACGATGCAGCGTACTGCGGAAGCGGTGTCAATCGGGCACCCTGATAAAATTGCCGATTATATTTCCAGTTATATTTTGGACAGAATGATTGAACAAGACACGCATGTAAAATATGCCGTTGAGGTCATGATAAAAAACAACACCGTCGTTCTGGGTGGCGAAATCACCGGTCATTGCGATATGGGATTGGTGCACCAGTATGTGGTTGACGCACTGGCACACATCGGATACACGCGCGAATACGCCGCCCAATGGGGCGAACGCACGATTAATCCAGGCAATCTGGAAATCATTAATCGTGTCGGCGTTCAATCCCCAGACATCAATCGTGGTGTCACCCGCGATGGTTGGGGCGACCAGGGTGTCTTTGTCGGATATGCATGTCGTGGCAACGGACACATCAATCTGGAATTATACCTGGCACGAAAACTGAATCGTGCATTGTATGAACTGGCACGCGAATCAACTGGTCTGGGGTTGGATATCAAGACGCAAATCACATTGGCCGATGACGACACAATTGATACCGCAATTGTTGCGATTCCAATGTTGACCGATACAGACCTGGCCGACTTTGTGGTTCACACACTGGGCGCGCACCCGGGACGCATTATCATAAACGGCACAGGTCGGTACACATACCACGCATCCGTCGCCGATTGCGGTGTAACCGGACGCAAACTGGCATGCGATTTTTATTCCACCGCTTGTCCCATCGGCGGGGGCAGTCCCTGGACCAAGGATGCGTCCAAGGCCGATGTTACCCTGAATATTTTTGCGCGCCGATTGGCGGTTGAAAACCTGGGCAATAATGACGAATGCTTTGTATACCTGTCGTCATGCATCGGGCGTGGTGATTTGCCCAGTGCGGTTGTCAAAACCGTCACAGGCACCACCGTGCACACCCGCGACATTCATGTTGACGCCCACCCCAGCGTACTGATTCCAACGCTGGGGTTGGATAAACCAATCTTTGCAGAAATGTGTTACAATGGGATTGTATAAAAAATGGGGCAAATGCCCCATTTTTTATTCAGCCAATGTTCCAACCGACATTGTGATACGACGAATACCACTGCTGATGGATTTTTCCTTGTTCACACGGGCCCTTAATATTTCACCTGTGTGATAAACGTGCGTGCCACCACACAGTTCGCACGACACATCGCCGGCCGTAATAACCTTGACCGTGTCGCCGTATTTTTCATTAAACAGTGCTGTTGCGCCCTTCTCCTTGGCGGCATCCAGTGACATTTCTTCGTGTGTGACCGGCATATCGGCCGCAATCCATTGGTTCACCAAATCTTCCACCGCTTTCTTTTCATCATCCGTCATTGCACGTCCGAACGAGAAGTCAAAACGCACAGAATCCGGCGAAACCTTGGACCCACGCTGGTGCACATCTTCGTTCAAGACATGTTGCAACGCCGCCTGTAACAAATGGGTCGCCGTGTGGGCACGCGTGGTCTGCTGGCGCACAGCTGTATTAATGGATGTTTTAACCGTATCACCCACCGCCAGGTCACCCGTCAATGTTCCCTTGTGAATAACAACGTTGTCGGCACGTGCGGCCTCGGCCACGGTCATAACAGATGTACCATCGCGCGTAATTTCACCGCTGTCGCCAACCTGGCCACCCTGGGTACCATAGAAATTGGTTTTGTCCAGTGCAACCTCTACCGCGTCACCGACGTTGGCCGATTTCACAAATTCACCATTGCGCAAAATTGCCAAGACACGTGATTCCATATCTGGATTCGGCGCATATTTCGCACTGTCGTCTGTTGCCGACAGATTCTGGGATTCCCACAGTGTACGTGTACCCTTGGTATCGGCACGGCTGCGTTCCTTTTGTTCGGTCATGGCGCGTTCAAATCCGGCAACGTCAACGGCGATATTCTTGTCGCGCAGAATCATTTGCGTCAAATCCAATGGGAAACCATATGTATCAAACAATTTAAACGCAACATCGCCCGGCAACACGTTACCATTTAATTTCGGCAATTCATTTTCCAACAACTTCATTCCGTTTTGCAGCATATCTGCAAATGCGTTTTCTTCGTTGCGGATAATTTCAACCACGCGTTTTTGTTCGCGCGCCAGTTCTGGATATGCGTCACCCATTTCGCGTACCAATGCCGGATACAGTTCCGACAACAATGCCCCACGATGACCCAACAACTGGCCATGGCGCATTGCACGACGCAATATACGGCGGATTACATATCCACGATCAGAATTAGATGGAATCACACCATCGGCAACCGCAAACCCCACCGCACGCAGGTGGTCGGTAATGACCTTGAAACTGGAAACGTTTTCCGGTGTTTCGGCCACGTGCGTCACATCACTGACCGCACGTTTCAGGTTTACGAACAAATCTGTATCATAGTTGTCGGTCTTGCCCTGCATCAATGCGGCCCAACGTTCCAGGCCACCACCCGTATCAACATTCTTTTTCGGCAGCGGGGTCAGATTGCCATTCGCATCGCGGTCAAATTGCATAAATACGTCATTCCAGATTTCAACCCAACGGTCATCGTCATTTGTGAATTCATCGCCGAAATCATAAAAGATTTCTGTGCATGGACCACACGGACCGGTATCGCCCGCCGACCACCAGTTGTCATGGTCACCCATACGGATTGCTTCCTTGCCGGCAATTTTACGCCACAGTTCGGTCGCTTCTTCGTCAGACGTGTGTGTGGTCACGCGCAATTTCGCCGGGTCCAGTTTCAACACGTTGGTCAGCAAATCCCACGACATTTCAATCGCGCCGGCCTTGAAATAATCACCAAACGACCAATTCCCCACCATTTCAAAGAATGTATGGTGACGACCATCAAATCCAACCTCGTCCAAATCGTTATGTTTGCCGCCCGCGCGGATGCATTTCTGGACGTCTGCGACGCGTGGTGCAAATGCGGGTTCGGTTCCTTGTAAAATCCCCTTCCATGGGACCATACCGGCAACCGTGAACAGTAATGTTGGATCATTTGGAATCAACGATGCCGATGGCACAATTTTATGCCCATGCGCTTCAAAATAGTCTAAAAATGTTTTACGAATTTCATTATATTTCATTGTATTATCCCTGTTTATTTTCGGTGCAATTCTATAAATATTATTGCAGTCATGCAATACATATTATTCAAAAAAACGTGAAAAAATTAATTAGTATGCCCCAATGGGGCCGCCGCCGCCAATGCCGCACGCAGCGCCGCATCAAAACGCGCAATCACACGAACATAGTGGTCACGTACCGCACGCGCCGGCACACGCAGACGTCCATATTTCATGGGCGACGCGTCAACCTTTATCGCGATGTATCCAACCCGATCCATATAAATCGGAACCGCATTTGGGTTCAGGCCGCGCGCATATGTATTCAGTGCCGTCCACATTATCGCATCATATGGCGGTCGGTAATCCAGACTGTCATCAATATGACGTATATCTTCGGCGGCAAAATTCAGCACACGCGCCAACCCAACCATAACATCCATGCGAATCAATGACCCTACCAGTCCCATGTGCGGGCGCACAATTGTGATATTTTCGTCATCCGGACTGTAATCATTTGGATTCTGCATCAGGCGTAACAGTGCCGACACACTGTGCTGAACCACAACCATATTTTGCACAACCGCAAAATTATCAGACGACACATTTGGCACATCAATATCCAACAACATATCATCGTCATTGGCAAACACAATCCATCCGGCATTCGGTGCAAATCGCGTTGCCGCCGACACAATCGCCATGCGGGCAAACAGTGTGCCAACGTTTTCAGAACTGTTTATAATATGTACATTACCGCGGTACCCCAGTGCGCGCACCATACGACGTGTGATTGTAACCGCCGGATTGTCATTATGAATAATCAATAAAAAATGCCGATGCAAACGCGCCAATGCCGGAACAGAAATTCGCAGCATATTCGTATCAAATGTGGTTAATCCCACAACAAGATTTATCCGCTTGGCCAACATATATTAAATAGTAATTCAATGTTTCTGGAATTGCAATGTTATTTGTGGTATAATATGCGCGACAGGAATAAAAGAATGAAACCGACGATGCTGTTTGCAATTGTAATGTTAACCGCCATTGTGCTGATGGTGTCGTTTGGTTTACAATTCGGTGCAACCAACGCGGTTGCGATTTCTGAATCGGCGGCGGCGGGCGCACTGTACGTATGTCCCGCGGCCAGCCCAACATGGGATTCCATTGCGCATGGCATTGTGCCATTGGTGCGACCGATAACGATGGGCTTCTTTTTCTCGGCCATGATATTGGCGTTCGTGTGGGGATGGGCACTGTACCAGAATTTGTTAAAGGATTCTTTTAAGCGCGAGAGTTTTAAAAACCCGTGGGCGTTTACCAAGGTATGGTTTTGGGCGGGCGTTGTTGTATTGCTGATTTCATTCACACCAAATCATTATCGCACGGTGCATATCACGGGTGCCCATGGCGCATATGTGCTGTGTGAAAATACGACGCCTGGTGCGCGTGCGGTGCATGCCGATGCGGTTCATCCATAATTTTTGTTTTTTGTCAACATTCATAAATTTTATAAAAAAATAAATATACACTTGACTTGAAGGCTTGAATTCTCTACGATTCGGACAAGCAGGACAGGCAATGTCCGTGGAATACAAGCGATTGCGACAACATCCATCTGGAAAGTGGCGCAAAACCTGGGTTCTGATTTCACAGACATTGCCTTGGTACTGCCGGACACCTTATAAAAAATTATGAAAGGAGAAACACATGAACAAAATGCAATTGATTGAAGCAATCGCAAATGAAGCGGAAGTTACAAAAGCAACAGCTGCTGCTTGCTTGGATTCTTTCATCAACACAGTTACAAAAGTTCTGAAAAAGAAAGGCGAAGTTCGCTTGGTTGGTTTCGGTACATTCGCGACTGCAAAACGCAAAGCGACAACAGGCCGTAACCCACAGACAGGTGCTGCTATTAAAATCCCAGCATCCACACAGCCTAAATTCAAACCAGGTAAGGCTTTGAAAGACGCTTTGAACTAAAATCATTTGATTTTGTTTCATAAAAACGCCGCCCACCCGGGCGGTGTTTTTTTTAGAGCACAGAGAATAGAGCATAGCAAAGACCAGAGAACAATGTTTTTATATCACGTCATACCGGCGTAGGCCGGTATCCATTGCCCCGCAGGGACAAATTACCCCCCCTTCGGATACTCCTCCACAGGAGGAGAACTTACCCCGCGACACAAAATTAAACTATGTTCATAATAAAAAACTTAAAAACTTGTCATCCCGTGGCTTGCCGGGTCCCACGAAATTGATAAATTTCGTGGGTGGTGTCCTCGGGACCCAGGTTATTGAACTTGCGCGGTACGCGCACATATTTGTCCCTGCGGGGCAATGCCCCCCCGGCCTGCGCCGGGGTGACGAAATATAATAAAGAATACGCCAGACTAAAGTTCCCCTCTGGCGGAAACACCCACAAAATCGTACTATTTTGCGGGGCCCGGGTCGGGGTGGCACACAGTGCCGGGGTGGCGGGGTTATTTCCAATCACTGGGGATATCGTCGTAATCTGATAATTCTGTAGTATCGCTGTACATACCACCAACCTCATCGGACGTTGCCGATGGGAACACATTATACAGGTATGTACCATCTGGATTTCGCGCCGATGGCCCAGTCAGGCCGCTGCAACCCATAAATGTGTCACCGAACATGTAATTGGCTGGCGCACCGGACAGGTCCCCAAAGAAACCAAGTGGAATTTCACCCGTCAGGTTTTCGCATTCCGCGAAAGTCTCGCCAAACATACTGTCGGTTGGTGCACCCTTTATCCCCGTAAACAAGCCTTCTGGCAAACTGGTCAGATTTGTGTTTTGATAAAATGTTTGGTAAAACCGTGGTTGACTGCCGTCCGCCAGGGTTGGGAATATTGCACCCAGACTGCCCGATATCTTTGCCGTACGTTCGACCAAATCAAAACGGATTGTAGCATAACTATCATCGTACGCGGTTGCCTTACCACCGATTTTAATATTGTACGTATCCGGATTATAGTCATCGTAAGTGTGCGTGATATAGTCTTGATCTGTAGCGGTTCTGGTTATTGTTTGCACCGCGCTTCTATCGCCCCAGTCCACATAAAATGTCCCGGCGGCAGCAATGTAGAAACCAAAACTGGTCGTATCACTTGTAGTGGTTATGGTAAATGGGAATTTCATTTCGTCAAACGGAATTGGTTCGGGGTATGTACAAGAATTGTTTGGTCCCCAGGCCGATGGGATGGATGCATTATCATACAGGCACGTGCCGGTGTACATATCGCCAACCTGGGATGATGTTGCCGACGCGAATGCATTATACAAATACGTGCCATCTGGGCTCCGTGCTGATTTACCGGTCAGGCCACTGCACCCATTAAATGTATGGGTAAACATATTGTTTTGTAACGTACCAGATAAATTACCAAATAACCCCAACGGTATTTCACCCGTCAGACCGGAACATCCCCTGAATGTGCCGCCAAACATACTGTATGCAGGCGCGCCAGACAGTTCGCCAAACAACCCCGATGGAATTTCGCCTGTCAGACCACTGCATCCATTAAATGTGGCGTCAAACATATATGTGGCGGGTGTACCAGATATATTTCCAAACAGTCCTGACGGTATTGAACCCGTCAGGCCGGAACAGCCCCTGAAAGTACCGCCAAACATGCTGGCCGCTGGTGCGCCAGACAGTTCGCCAAACAATCCCGATGGAATTTCGCCCGTCAGACCAGTGCACCCATTAAACGTCCCGTCAAACATATATGCAGCAGGTGCACCAGATATATTTCCAAACAATCCAGACGGTATTGAACCCGTCAGACCAGAACTGCCCCTGAATGTGCTGGCAAACATATAGACCTCCGGCGCGCCAGACAAGTTACCAAACAATCCCGCTGGGATACTGCCAGTCAAACCACTGCAACCGGTAAATGTGCTACCGAACATATACATGGCTGGGGCACCAGACAGATTACCAAACAATCCCGCTGGAATATGGCCTGTTAACCTACTGCAACCACCAAATGTCCGATAGAACATACTGCTGACCGGCGCGCCAGATAGCCCAGCGAACAGATTTTCTGGGATGTTCCCCGTCAAGTTTGTACAGTTGTAGAAAGTATCGCGGAACCGTGGTTGACTGCCGTCCGCCAGTGTTGGGAAGATTTCGCCCAGGCTGCCGCTTATACCAGCTAGGTTCGTATTTGATTTAAAACTAATTGCCCCTAGGTATGTTGAATACTTCGTCGCCAAACCACCGATTTTAATATCATATGCCGCGGCGGTGGTGTACGTGTGGCTGATGGTTTGGTTGTTGGTATCGGTCTTGGTTATCGTTTCCACATCACTGCCGTCACCCCAGTCAACCCAGAACTCACCCGCGGCAGATATGCTAAAACTAAAACTGCTGGTGCTGCTGGTCGTGGTGGCCGTGAACGGGAATGTCTTTGGTTTGGGCTTAATCAATGTCGCAACGGCCTTGTCCACCGTGTTCTTACTGGCGGCGTATGATGTGGCGTAAATACTGTCGCCGTATCGTTTGTCTGTCCCGCCCAATCGTTTGTTCGCAACGTCAATCATACCCATTAAATATCGCATGTTTGCCGCCGCACGTTCGTTTTTCAGGTTCGGGTGATATGCAATGTTTATCCCCCATTTTGCCGCAATCGCCTGGTGGATATACTTTACATTCACCATCGGCGATACCGCCAACCATTTTGCGTATATCTTGGTCAGGTCTGATGGGATTGTTTCACCTGGCTGATACGTTTGCCCCTTGCCATCCTCTTGTGTGTTCCAACCAATAAATGTTTTATCGCCACAGGTAAAGGTAGTATTCTCTTTAAATATACCAACCTCGCCAGCGCCTACACACCAGCTATCGGTCATAGTAGAACTGTCGCATGTATTGTAGTACGTAAATTGTATCATTTCTGGGCGCGCCATTGCCGGCACAGTCATTACCGCCATCGCCACGCACAGCGCCACACTGCGTAAAAAACGTATAAACCGAACAGTCATCCCAAACACAGGTTTCTCCCCCAATATTGCAAATATTGCCGAACCTAAACGGTGGTTTATTTACGTCGTAATCTGATTGACACAGCGCCCAGAAAACCGCTATTATTCCATTCATAAGAATGCCGAAAATAAACCACCGTTTATTTTCGGCATTAATTCTTACCCGCAATGCCACGCTGGGCGCGCCCTGCAACGATTTTTAAGAGTACGTTTTTATTTGTCCCTGCGGGGCAATGGATACCGGCCTGGTACCACCCACGGAATTTGCCAATTCCGCGGGTGGTTCCGCCAGAGGGGAACTGGGGGGCCTGTCGTGGGGTGGTATTTTTATATTGCAATTATGGCAAAAAGCACTATCATATCGGTGTGAGAAGAGAATCTGGTCCGATTATTTTTGGATTAGAAAAAATTACACCCATGTGTTATAATTGTCATATGAATCAATTCCACACTGGGATTAAGCCTGCACTGCCACAGATTCACTACAAATAAAGTTATGCTTTATTGGCAATGGATTGCGTGGTGGTGCAATAACGTTAAACATAACAAAAGGATTATATATAATGGTAAAAGTTAGAGAGAAAAAAGCGGCCCCTGCACCAGCCCCAACGGCCAAGAAACCCGCGCGTGCGCCCAAGAAAGGCGATGCCCCCAAAAAGCCAGCAAAAATTTCTGGTATGAATAAACATGAATCAGATGCCAACGACGACAAGGTTTACTTTATGGCGTTGGGTGGTCTGGAACACATTGGCCAGAATATGTACCTGTATAAATACCACGGCAAATACCTGGTCGTGGATTGTGGTATGGGTTTTTTGGAAGAAGAAATCGGTGCCGGCGACGTTCAGTATTGCGACACAACATGGTTGGAAAAGCGCAAGAAAGACGTTGTTGGATTTGTAATCACCCACGGTCACGAAGACCACATCGGTGCATTAAAATACATTTGGCCGAAATTCAGAAAGCCTATTTACTGCACACGGTTCCCGGCGGAAATTCTGATTCAGACATTCCGTGGCATGGAAATGGATTTTAACCCGGACAAAGATATCGTTGTGTTTGATCACCATGGTGCAACACTGGATTTGGATCCGTTTACGGTTGAAACATTCCACGTTTCGCATTCTGTCCCAGAGGCCCAGATGTTGATTATCAAAACCCCTGCGGGCAAGATTCTGCACACGGGCGACTGGACGTTTAATGACGATAACCCGATTGAAGAACCAACCGATTTTGCGCGCCTGCGTGAAATTGGGTCTGACCCGAAATTGTTGGCATGTATGTCTGATTCTACATCGGCATCACGCCAGGAAAAACAGACCACAGAAACCCAGGTTCGCGACACGTTTACACGCCTGATGCAGGAAGCGCCAGGTCGCGTCATCGTGACGGGATATTCACGTTCAATCGCGCGTATGAAAATGTTTGCAGAGGCCGCGCACGCCGCTGGTCGTGTTGCCGCAATCAAAGAACGCAGCAACCCAAACCCGGTGCCATACGTCGGTCTGCCAGAATTCCGCGAAATGGGTATGGAATTTGGATATCTGGGCAAAGATGATGTTTACCTGCACAGTGAAATCAAAGATTTGCCAGCAGAAAAACAGGCGATATTCTTGACCGGTTCCCAGGGCGAACAATTTGCAATGCTGACACGTCTGTGCCGTGGGCATGTAAAGGAAATGAAACTGATGCCGACCGATACGGTCCTGTTCAGTTCCATCATTATTCCGGGACGCGAACAGGATGTTTCGTTCCTGTACAACAAACTGGCGCGCATGGGTATTAAAACACACACGATATTTGATACCGATCACCTGCATGCATCGGGTCACGCGGGACGTCCAGAATTTGAACGCTTCTATGACCTGGTTCATCCCCAGGTTTCTGTGCCAATGCACGGTGATTACATTAATGAAATGCTGAACGGCAAAATGGCAATGGAACGCGGTGGTGCAAAATACATGATGGTTGTGCACAACGGCGAAATGATTGCGTTGGCCGATGGCGCCGAACCATATGTCTGTGAAACCATTGACACAGGATTCGTCGTTATGGAAGGTGAAACAGAACGCAGTGCCGATGACCAGGTTTATAAAAACCGCCGCAAGATTGCGACAAACGGTGCCGTGTTCGTCACATTGCCGGTGGACAAGCGTGGTTTCCTGAAAGGCGTACCCGAAGTATCCAGTGCGGGTATATTTGAAACCGATGATACCGGATTCATGAAACGCCAGATTCAGATTGAAATCACCAAAGCAATTGACGCGTTGACCAAAACAGAACGCAAAGACCGCGACAACCTGGTTCGTGCGGTTCAGGTTGCGTCAAACAAGGTTGTGCGTGCGGCACTGGGCGCGGACAAAAAACCACAATACAGTGTGCACTTTGTGCAGAAATAAAAAACGCGCCATCGGCGCGTTTTTTTATTTCGAATAGTGGCACATGTATGGGGTCTCGCCACTGCCCGTAGCGTTTATAACATACTCATACGTTCCACTGGCATCTGCACCCCTGGTCATATAGCAATCTGTGATTGCGGTTGTTTTCATTGCAGCAGATGGTGGCATTTTCAGCGGACGTAATGCCTCGCCCTCGCCCATATCTGGGCATTTTGTGCAACTACCTGGGGCGGTTCCATAATACCCCGCCGGGCACGTAATATAATTCGCCCCCTGACACTGGCCATTATTGGTGGCACGGCCACGAAATATGCAAAAACCAGGGTCACCAGCACCATCGCCACCCGTGCATTCCCATGCCGATGATGTAACGCATGTTGCCACGCAACTGTATGCGGATACGGTGTTGCTGCATGATGAACTGCTGATGGTTGTGGTATCCACCATATCCTTGAAATACCCAGACTTGCATGTGTCGCACGTATCATATGTTCTACCACCGAATGATTTTTTAACCTGGGTCTGGCATCCCGTCATGGTTGGGGTTGTGTATGTTGATACCGTAACCGCCGAACATGTTGGCGCCTTGCAATAATACCTGGTTATTGTATTTGTACATTGTTTATCACTGACACTTTCAGACGTTCTGGTGTATCCAGAATTGCATACATTACATGAATAAACTGTTGAACTGCCAAATTTCAGCTGGACCGCCGATGTACATCCATCCAGGCTTGATGCCGGTGCCGAAGATGTTGTTACACTGCATGTCGTTTTTGCCGTACATGTGCCGTAATATTTAATATCCCCGCATATTGCATTAACCAGTGATGATGTCTGGCTGGACAAATAATACCCTGAATTACATTCTGTACATTCCTGAACCACGATATCTGACGAACCAGTATTTACGTTATAATAAAGTTTCGTCTTGCAGTCAGACGATACATCGCCCCACACATTGCCCCCGGTGTATGAAGACCCCAGAACTTCCACCGTACATGCACTGGTGTTTGTGACGGTAAGCGCGCCGGCCGTATGCGCCACAAAACACATGGCAATTGTCATAAATGCGGCGGCAACAAATTTTTTCATAGTGGTTCTCTCCCATACTAACTGTAAAATAAAACCACCGTATTTTGGTGGCCAGGAGGTTGAGAACAATCTTACGAATTGTGTCGCGTATTTGATATTTCACGACCCTCCTGACCGAAATCAGGAGTTTTTTTCATCGCAATAACTAAAAAACGGCGCATTTTGCGCGCGTCTGATAACATTGCAACGCGTAAGCACGGGTTCTCACACCCCATCGTCGGAACACCCAACGACACACGTATTATATGAAACGTAAAAAATAAAAACAAGGGTTAAATTTTTTATATTGGTATTACTGTACGGAGAGCATCCGTCTCTGCCACAACAAAGAGAGCAAAGAGTAGAGAGCAATGTTTGTGCTCGCATTCGCTCGCAGCATTTATATTACCCGGATTCCAGGAACACCGCTGGGACAAATAAAAGACCGCCTCCCCGCTGCGCGGTACTCCTCCACAGGATGGGAACTTTAGTCCGCGACAGAAAAAAGCAAGTGCGCCGGATGGCGCACTGCATTGCTCTCTGCACTCTGCTCTTTACTCTCTATTATCTATGCTCTGTTATCTATTCTCTATTTATCTGCCAGGGGGTGGGCATGGTTGTATATGTTTGTGATTTCCGCCATGTTAACCTTGGTATACAATTGGGTTGTGGATAAAGACGAGTGCCCCAGCAGTTCTTGCAAACTGCGCAAGTCCGCCCCGCCCGCCAGCAACGCCGTTGCAAACGTATGACGCAATGCGTGCGGTGTCACGTAATCCGGCAACTGTAAATATTTGCGGACATGCTCTATGACCTTTTCTGCCATACGCGCCGACATGGGCAGACCGCGCACACTGCGAAACAGCGGGTCATCCGGCGCATTTCCAAATGGTCGCACCGCCGTGTATTTATCAATTGCATCCCATACGGCGGGCAAGATTGGCACAATGCGTTCCTTGGCACCCTTGCCCATTATGCGCAATACATCGGGGCGACCGCGCACATCCATGTTGGTCAGTGACAGCGCTTCGGATATACGCAGGCCACAACCAAATATTAACACCACCAGCGCCCAATCGCGCGCCGCAATCCACGGGTCGCCGCCGTCAATATTGCGAATGGCGTCATGCATATTTTCAACATCGGCGACATCAATTGCCTTGGACAATTTGCGCGGAACCTTTGGCGACGAAATCAGACCAATTGCGTCATTTTTTATCCCATGTTTTTTTGCCAAAAATTTATAAAACCCGCGCAGCGATGACAGCGCCCGCGCCGTTGATTTATGCGCCAGGTTCCGTCGCGCCCGATCCGCCAGCCATGCGCGAAAGCATAACGTATCCGCACGCGCCATATCCGCGATCGTGGCAACACCGCCGGCATAGTTGTCATAAAATTTTATAAAATCATAAATATCTGTTTCGTACGCCGTGGCCGTGTGCGACGAATAATTTTTCGTCCGCGTCAGGTATTCTATAAATTCCGAAACAGTTTCGTTCATATACATAGCGTTGTGTCCGCCGTGGCGGACACATTAGTTTTTTTATCTGATTTCAAATGTTGCAGATACGGTGACGGAAACCTCTGTATCCTTGGTCACCAGACCACCCCCAACATACGAACTGGCATCCGACGCCTCCATCTTCGCACTGGCGCGCAAGAAATTAGATGCCAATGGCTGGTACGATGAACGCGTATTCACATCATATGACACCGCCAACAATTTGCCCGCATGGCGCCGATCGCCCGCCGCCAACGCATCTGCACGCGTGCGCGCATTTTCAACCGCCGTGCCCAGGCATTTTTCCATGATTGGTTTCATGGTTTCATTGCTGGTATACATACGCAGGTTTTCAGAATAAACATTTTTCTGGCCGGCGAATTGGGTCAGTATCTTTTCAATTATATCAATATTATCCGCAGAAACCTCTATGGCGATGGACGTTTCAATCCCCAGCGTTTCCGATTTCTGCAATTCGCGATTCCATTCAGTCTTTTCATACGAATTGAAATCTGTGGTTTGCATCTGAACATCTTGCTTTTTCAGGAATTCTGTGATTTCCGCAATTTTCGCCGTTGCCTGTTTCATGGAAACCGCCGCAGACGTGTCCAATGTTGTCACGCGCAGTGTGATTGCCGTTCGGTCCTTGGGCGCGGTGGTCAGGCATTCGCCCGATACCGAAATCGTACGAACATCGCGTGGCGCATCCAGCCAACCAAACACCAGCGCCAACACCGCACCGGCACCGATTACACTGCCCGCCCAGATGAATGATTTTTTCATATCTCTCTCCCATGTTTATACGTTAATCAAAATAGTTCAGTTTCATTGCCGATTTCACCCGCCGTACGGTTTCCGCCGCCGCCGCGCGCGCATCCATTGTGCCACGCCGCAAAATTTCCATCACAGACGCAGGGTCACGCGCCAACTGTTCCCGGCGTTCGCGAATTGGACGCAATGTTTCCTGCATCACATTGTTCAGGAACTTTTTAACCTTTACATCACCCAGACCACCGCGTTCATAATGCGCCGCCAATTCGTCATAGTTCGCATATTCTGGCAAAAATGCCGCGAAATGTTCCGGACGTGCAAACACCGACAGGTAAATAAACACCGGATTGTCCGTTGTGTTGCCCGGGTCTTCTATACGAATATGATTTGGATCGGTGAACATCGTTTTTACCTTGGCCGCGATTTCATCCGCAGAATCTTTTAGATAAATTCCGTTGTTCAAAGACTTGCTCATTTTCGCATTGCCATCCGTCCCCGGCAGACGCGCCGCCGATTTAGATTGTGGCACAACCGCACGTGGCATGGTCAATGTTTCACCATAAATGCTGTTAAATTTATGTACGATTTCCGCCGCCTGTTCCAGCATCGGCAACTGGTCATCACCCACCGGGACGATATTCGCACCAAACGCCGTGATATCTGCTGCCTGGGATATCGGATATGTAAAGAATCCGACCGGCACACCGCCGTTAAACTTTTCCTTTTGCGCAATTTCGGTCTTTACCGTCGGATTGCGTTGCAGGCGCGCCACCGTCACCAGATTCATGTAATAGAACGTCAGTTCGGTCAGTTCTGAAACCTCTGACTGGATAAACATGGTGGTTTTAGACGGGTCGTATCCCGCCGCCAACATATCCAATGTGATTTCCATTACGTTTTCACGAACCCGCGCCGGGTCATCAAAATTATCGGTCAACCCCTGGGCATCGGCAATCATGGCGTACATTTTTTCATACCCGCCGGCATTCTGGATTGCAATATTCGGCATCAACGCGCCAACCATGTGTCCAATATGCAGCGGACCAGTCGGACGAATACCTGTTAAAATAATATCTTTGGACATAGTAATCACTCTCTGATGTTTTATCGGTTTGTATGTTATAACATTTATAATTAAAAATCAACATCGCGCAACAAACGCGCATAAAAATATTGTTCCACAGATAATATTTTTCTGTAAAATCGTGACCGATACAAAGTGTTTTTGTATTGGGGTGTAGAAACCCGTAAATAAGGCGTCCGATGCGCATGCGTCGTGATGGAAAAAACTCCGACCAACGGGTTGGAGGGTTGTGAATATATTGAATAAACAACACTATTCCTTATTATACCAGCCACCTGAAATAAATCCGGTGGTTTTTTGTTGCATTACTGTAAACATGCACATAAGGAGAGGAAAAACAAAAATGAGAAAAATATCGTTATTCGTGGCATGCGCGGGTCTGATATTTATAACCGGAAATGCACTGGCCGGCACATATTATAATGAATCTGGCACCCTGGAATACAGTGACAATTGTTTTATTTGATATGAATATCAAGTGTAATAAAAAACCGTCCAAATGGACGGTTTTATTTCTGGATTGATTCCTATTTAACGAGAATAGAATTCAACAACCAATTCTGGGAACATCTGAACCGGATATGGAACATCCTGGAACGATGGTACGCGTGTGAATGTCGCGGTAAAATTCGCGCTGTCCACGTTGATGTAATCTGGCCAGTTGCGTTCCGCAGATTCCAACGCCAAAACAACCAATGGCATCTGTTTCGCTTTTTCACTGACGGTGATGACATCGCCCGGTTTTACCTGGTAAGACGCGATTTTAACGCGTTTGCCGTTGACATAGATGTGACCGTGGCTGACCAATTGACGGGACGAGAATACGGTTGGTGCCAATTTCGCACGATATACAACCGCATCCAAACGACGTTCCAGCAAACCAATCAAGTTATCTGGGGTGTCGCCCTTCATATTGTCGGCTTCCAAATAATATGCACGGAATTTCTTTTCGCCGATGTTACCATAGTAACCCTTCAGTGTCTGTTTTGCGCGCATCTGTTTTGCGTAATCAGACGAATTACCGCCACGGGATGTTGGCCCATGCTGACCCGGCTTGTATTTACGTTTGTTGAATGGGGATTTTGCCTGGCCCCACAGGTTCACGCCCAAACTGCGGGCGATTTTTAATTTACGAGTGCTGCGTTTTGCGCCTGCTCTTGCCATAATTTTATCCTTTGTTTTTGGTTTTTAGGTGCCAGGTTTTGCCCAGATTCCTTATCGCGTACGGGACCAAAAAATCACCGCCGCCGTAATCAGTTCTGATTACCCAGCGCGCCCAGTTTATAGCGTTTTTGTGCGAAAATCAAGTATTTTCTGTAATGACAGGGTATTTTCTACACCACATTCGCGCGCAAATGCGCCACCACGTCCCCAAAAGCGCCCAATCTTATCAATCGCATGGGCATCATCACTGAACAGGATGGGAATATTACGGGCAACCGCCATTTTCACAATTCGTGGCGACGGATACGGTTCATTTCCACACTCGTACAGGCTGGTATTTATCTCCATCGCGGTATTTGATACCGCAATCGCATCCAACGCGCTGGATTCGGCCGCCACCCATTCGTCATCGGTGCCCAGGCCGACCTTTTTAAACAAATCCAGATGTGCCATCCACGTGAACAGTCCAGACGCCGCCGCATCACGAACATTCGCCCAATATTGGGCCAGCATCTGGCGCTGAACATCGGGCGTGGCATGCGCGGCATCATGTGTATTGCACAGTGTCCCGTCCCAGTCTATGAAATGCGCCGCCCCGATGACATAGTCCGGCTGTAACACATGCAATGCGCGCATAAATCCATCGCGCCAACCCGGGTATGTGAAATAGTCAACCTCCATCCCGCGCAGGACACGAATCCCAGATGTCTGGGCCAATTGGTCCAGTTCATCATAATGCGCCTGGAAATGTGCGATTGTGTTATCAAATGATTCTGAATAAATTGCATTGTACCCATAACGCACGGCGTATTTGTACATTGGCGCACGACGAATATTTGGATGCACAATAAAATGGTTAGATATCCCGATTGCCGTCATCCCCAGCCCGGCGGCACGCGCCACCATTTCAGCGGACGTGTTTTTGCCGTCAAATCCGATTGTGTGGGTATGCAACGAAAAATCTTGCATCAGAACGTTACCTTTGGATTGGTGCGGGACGCGTCATCCGCGGCGAACAGGGGTTCGTGCACAATGCCAAATGCGCGCGCAACAATGTTGGATGGGAATTGGTCAATCTGGGTATTCAATGCCATGACCACCGTGTTATAGAACTGGCGTGCGGCCTGAATTTTTGTTTCTGTATCCGCCAATTCGCGCTGTAATTCCATAAAGTTTTCATTCGCGCGCAGTGTTGGGTAATTTTCCGCCAGGGCGAAAATACTTTTCAGGGTCTGGCCCAACTGGTTTTCAGCCGCCATGCGCGCATCACCGGTGGCACCGGTCACACCGTTGCGTGCCGCGATAACCGCGTCCAGCGTTTCACGTTCATGCCGTGCCGCGCCACGCACCGATTCCACCAAATTTGGAATCAGGTCATACCGGCGTTTTAATTGTGTGTCTATGGTTGCGAATGCCTCGCGCGCCTGGTTTCGGCGTGCAACCAGACCATTATAAACAGCGATAAAATACAGAACGAAAATTGCAACAACAGCGATGGCAGTCCACATAGTAAATCCTTTGGTTATTGGTTCCCAGTCATTGTAGTGCAAACGGCAAAAATTACAAGAATAAAGAACGCGACCCCAGTTCCCATCGCAAGTTCCCCTCCGGTGGAACCACCCACGAAATTTGCCAATTTCGCGGGGCAATGGGCCCCGGCCTGCGCCGGGGTGACGAAATGTAATAAAGAATACGCCAGACTAAAGTTCCCCTCTGGCCAGAGGGATGGCGCAACGCGCCGGGGTGTAGGCATTATGCCGGGGTTATTATTCTTCCTTCAGATAATCTGGCATTGTGGCATAGTCGTCCAATCCGGTACACCCGATATACATGCCATAACCAACGCCGTCGCCAAAATTCGCGATGTCATACAGGTACGTTCCATCTGACATCTGGGCCGATGGGCCAGTCAAAGCAGTACAACCATAAAATGTGCCAGCAAACGCATCATACCCAGTTTTGGCATCAACTGTCACACCATCAAATAACCCCTGTGGAATGCTGGTCAAATTTGTACATCCCCTAAAAGTTTCTACAAACATTTGCTCACTTGTAGCCCCATTTATGCTGGCAAATAACCCAGCTGGAATTTCTATTATTCCCGTCCCACTGAATGTTCCAGCGAACATACTAGAATAATCACTGCTGGTAACACCATCAAACAGCGTTTCTGATATGTTTGTCAGATTGGCGCAACCAGCGAACGTTGCCATAAATGTCGCAAGACCACCATCAGTCCATGTCATGGGGAATATTTTACCCAAACTGCCTGACATGCTGGCAATATTACATTTAGTACCCGTGTCTTCCTCTGAAAACGATATCACACTCCATGGGCCAATTCCCGCCGCACGTGTTGTTTGGGAACTGGCGGCCTTGCCCGTGGCCAAACCGGCCAGTTTGATAGTATACGTCCCAGCATTAGAATACGTATGCGTTTTGACTGTCCGATTGGTCGGACTCACTGTTTCCACATTTCCATCACCCCAATCAATGGTAAAATCGCCAGTTGCGCCTAACATCAGTGCAAACTCGCTGGTGTTCGGTACGGTTGTGACGCTGAATGGAAAATCTGTCACTTCGTCCGATGGGATTGGGCCGGTGTATGTGCACGCCTTGCCGCCCCAGGCGGATGGGATGGATGCATTATCATACAGGCATGTACCGGTGTACATATCGCCAACCTGGGATGTCGCGGTCGGGAACACATCGTACAAGTATGTTCCGTCCGGATTACGTGCCGATTTACCAACCAGCCCGCTGCAACCATAAAATGTGCGAAAGAACATCCCATGGTTTGGTGTGCCAGACAAGTTACCAAACAGTCCTAACGGAATTTCACCCGTCAACCCCTTACAATTATAAAATGTGTCAGAGAACATGTACCAGACTGGTGTACCAGACAAGCTGCCGAACAGTCCCGATGGTATCTCGCCTGTCAGGCCACTGCAATTATAGAATGTTCCGCGGAACATATTGCTGGCTGGTGCGCCCGAAATGTTACCAAACAATCCCGCCGGGATACTACCTGTCAGGCCACTGCAATTATAGAATGTGTAATTGAACATCTCGCTGGCTGGTGCGCCAGAGATACCAGCGAACAAGTTTTCTGGGATACTGGTCAGGCCCGTACAACTGCTAAATGTGCCATCGAACATGGACTCTGCTGGTGCACCAGATATCCCCGCAAACAAATTCTCTGGAATCTCGCCAGTCAGACCACTGCAACCGCTAAATGTGCTGTCGAACATGCGGCTGGCTGGCGCACCCCTTATCCCAGAGAACAAGTTTTCTGGGATACTGGTCAAGCCAGTACAACGGGCAAATGTACCGCTAAACATATAATGGGCAGGTTTACCAGATATCCCCGCAAACAGGTTTTCTGGGATACTGCCAGTCAGACCACTGCAACCGCTAAATGTGCTACTGAACATGCTGTCTGCTGGGGCGCCCGACAGGTTACCAAACAATCCTGCCGGTATACTGCCAGTCAGACCACTGCAACCGCTAAATGTGCTACTGAACATGCTGTCTGCTGGGGCGCCCGACAGGTTACCAAACAATCCTGCCGGTATACTGCCCGTCAGCCCACTGCAACGCCAAAATGTGCCGTTGAACATGTCGCTGGCCGGTGCGCCGGATATACCAGCGAACAAACCTTCTGGTATACTTGTCAAACCCGTACAATCGCTAAATGTGTAATTGAACATCTTGCTGGCAGGTCTTCCCTTTATCCCCGCGAACAGGTTTCCCGGAATCTCGCCTGTCAGACCACTGCAATTATAGAATGTGTAATTGAACATCTCGCTGGCTGGTGCGCCAGAGATACCAGCGAACAAGTTTTCTGGGATACTGGTCAGGCCCGTACAACTGCTAAATGTGCCATCGAACATGGACTCTGCTGGTGCACCAGATATCCCCGCAAACAAATTCTCTGGAATCTCGCCAGTCAGACCACTGCAACCGCTAAATGTGTACCGAAACATTGATTGGGCGGGTGCACCAGATATCCCCGCGAACAAATTCTCTGGAATCTCGCCTGTCAGCCCCTTACAATTTCCAAATGTTTCATAGAACATATAACTGGCTGGTCTTCCCTTTATCCCCGCGAACAAGTTTTCGGGAATACTGCCGGTCAGATTGGTGCAACTGGAGAAAGTAGCGTAAAATATTGGTTGGCTGCCATTCGCCAATGTCGGGAATATTGCACCCAAACTGCCGCTGATACCGGCCAGGTTTTTGTTTGACCTAAAACTGATTGCCGCGATTGAGCTGGTTGAATACTTCGTCGCCGCGCCCCCAATTCTAATATCATATGCCGCGGCGGTGGTGTACGTGTGGCTGATGGTTTGACTGCTGGTGCTGGTCTTGGTTATTGTTTCCACATCACTGCCGTCGCCCCAGTCAACCCAGAACTCACCCGCGGCACCAATCCCAAAGCTGAAGCTGGTTGTGTCACTTGTGGTGGTGGCCGTGAACGGGAACGTTTTTGGTTTGGGTTTAATCAATGTCGCAACCGCCTTGTCCACCGTGTTCTTACTGGCGGCGTATGATGTGGCGTAAATACTGTCGCCGTATCGTTTATCTGTCCCGCCCAGTCTCTTGTTCGCGACGTCAATCATTCCCATTAAATACCGCATGTTTGCCGCCGCACGTTCGTTTTTCAGGTTTGGGTGATATGCGATGTTAATTCCCCACTTTGCCGCAATCGCCTGGTGGATATACTTTACATTCACCATCGGCGATACCGATAACCACTGGGCATATATTTCTGTCAGGTCGGATGGGATTGTTTCACCTGGCTGATACGTTTGACCCTTGCCATCCTCTTGTGTGTTCCAACCAATAAATGTTTTATCGCCACAGGTAAAGGTAGTGTTCTCTTTGAATGTGCCAACCTCACCTCCGTATGTACACCAACTATCGTGCATAGTAGAACTGTCGCATGTGTTGTAGTATATAAATTGTATTGCTTCTGGGCACCACGCCATTGCCGGCACAGTCACCATCGCCATTGCCGCGCACAGCGCCACACTGCGTAAAAAACGTATAAACCGAACAGTCATCCCAAACACAGGTTTCTCCCCCAATATTGCCGAACCTAAACGGTGGTTTATTTACGTCGTAATCTGATTGACACAGCGCCCAGAAAACCGCTATTATTCCATTCATAAGAATGCCGAAAATAAACCACCGTTTATTTTCGGCATTAATTCTTACCCGCAACACCATACTGGGCGCGGGGTGTAACGGTTTTTAGAGGTGCGTTTTTTTGCGTTTTTTAGTTGTCACTGCGTGGCAATGGGCCCCGACCTTCGTCGGGGTGACGGTTATTGTGTGATTACTGTTTCATACTGCCGACACCCCGGCGCGTTGCGCCACCCCTCTGGTCAGAGGGGAATTTACTGCGTTCTTTATTATATCTCGTCACCCCGGCGAAGGCCGGGGTCCATTGCCCCGCAGGGACAAATATGTGCGCTGACGCGCAAGTCCATTCACCTGGATTCCGGGGTCAAGCCCCGGAATGACAAGTTTTTAAGTTCCTTACTATGAACATTGTTTAATTTTATGTCGTGTAATTTATTTTGTGTCATCCCGTGGCTTGACCACGGGATCCAGGTAATTAAAATGTTGCGAGCGAAAGCGAGCACAAACACAACACGTTGCGGCTTCTCAAGACCACCCCGGCCGGTGGCCACCCCGACCCGGGTCCCGCAAAATCGTCAGATTTTGTGGGTGGTTCTATGGAGGAGTACCCGAAGGGGGAGGTGGTCTTTTTATTTGTCCCTGCGGGGCAATAGATACCGGCCTGCGCCGGTATGACGGAATAAAAAACATTGCTCTCTGCACTCTGCTCTTTGCTCTCTATTATCTATGCTCTATTATCTGTGCTCTAAAAAAAACACCGCCTGGGTGGGCGGTGGTTCAGAATTCATCTGTTTTACGATTTCTTCCAGAATGCAAATCCGCGACGGGTTGATTTCTCTTCGCGCTGCTTTCTGTCTTCGGTCGCACGGCGATGTTCCGCACGACGTTCGTGGAATCTGCGTGCAGATTCTTCATCACGCTGAATCAATTTCAATTCGGTGACAGACAATTTGCCGTTACGTACTTCTTCATCAAATTCAACGATATCATTTTCGTTCAAGAATCTGATACCTGCTGCCTTTAACGCGCTGGAATGAACGAATACATCATCTGTGTTGCCGTCCGCGTTTGGTGCATCGGGTGTAATGAAACCAAAGCACTTTTTGCCGTTATACCATTTTACTTTACCTTGACGCATAATCTATGTCCTTTGTTATGCTTGTTATGGTTCTGTGCAACTCTTACGCTGAACCTGGTACAATTGTGACGAAAATACAGATTCAATGCAAGAAAATAACATTCCTATACTTTTATCAAAAAATATGATATAATTGCGCCCGCAACACAAAAACAGCGGGATATTTCCCGCCATTTTTTTACTATTTATTTGGCTTTTTATAGTAACGCTGGACCTCGGTCATGACAAAGTTAAACAGACGACCAGACAACGTGTCCAACGGCACCGACCAACCACGATGGCCATACGGCATCGCCGCAACCAGAATAAAGTTCGCCATAAAGCGGAAAATTTCTGATTCCTGGGTTTGCGTCAGTTTCGTTGGCGCATCGGTGATGTGGAAAACCTCGTTTTCTATGGCATCTTCCAATTTGCCCATAATGCGTTCAACAACGCGTGGCGGGTAATACAACGTGCATTTCTTTGGGAACCCTTCAAATAACGAGACATCGTTGCCCTGGCCGTACAGGATGTTCCACCCAACACGGTCAAACAAACTTTCCAGACAGTCACATATCATCAGGTTGTATTCTTTTGCGCCACCTTCCATAAAATCGGCCAGACGACGTTCAATGTTTTCACTGGCGCGGCATGCCTTTTTACGTGCAACCTCGTAATGTTCATGCGTTTTGCGTTCGTATTCAAAGAATGTACGTACCTGGCAAATGATTTCCATCGGGACAACGAACCCATCCTTGCCGATATCAATTATCAGTTTCGCATCACGGTAATTACGCGGGTTGTCCATGTCATAGAAATTATCACGCACCGACAAAATGCGTTCTGGCATCATTTCACGCACGCGCTCAATAAATGTTCGCGCCTGGGGAATCAGGTCAAACAGGCACTTTACACGCCATACGTCCTGGAGGCGCATACGTGGCGGGCGAATTTTATCCAGCGCACGCACCAATTCCACCGCAATCTGTTCATGGCCCGAACCAATGATGGACAGGACCGTTTCAGACGGCGTGGAAATATAGCGTTCTGATAATTTCTCGCGAATCTTGGTCGCGATGGCATCCGCAGACGCCACCCGTTCGTGTGATGCAATGACGCGGTGGACGGTGGTGGCAACCTCTTCCACATACTGGGCGTAATATTTGCCAACAATTTTATCTAATGCACGGTCTATGCTTTTCTGGGCGCCAACAATGACCGTAACGATGGATGACACCGCCAGGTCTATTTTATGTCCGGCCTCGCTGGAAAAGAACTGGTTACGCATCGGGTCCGCATCCAGACGATGGTGCACAATGTACGGCGACAATGGATTTATGTCTGCAATGCGCAACGGTTCATCAATTGCACTGTCGGTGGCATAATCATAACGCGCAACCGGTGCCTTGGGCGCCCCAAAACATTTCCCCAGGAAATAGAACACTTCGCGGTACCACGTCATGCTGTCTGAATACAGACGCGTCAGGTACGCGGCCGCCTCGTCATTAATGCGCCCAGATGCACGGGCGTTTTCTATGGCTTCCTGATTTTTTTTGTCATGATCCGCAACCATATCATTGATATAGTTTTCTGGATACGGGGCTGTCATTGTTTTATCTCTCCTTTACTTCATAATCGGGAACAGAATCACATCGCGCAGGGTTGGCTGGTCAAATATAATGCTGGCCAAACGATCAACACCCACCCCAACACCGGAAATCGGCGGGAACCCATGTTCCATCGCGCGCACATAATCGTTATCTGGGTTAAATGCTTCTTCGTCCCCACCGGCGATATTCTTGGCCTGTTGCTCAAACGCCGCCAATTGCTGAATCGGGTTCACCAATTCCGAATATCCCTTGCACAGTTCTGCACCACATACCAGTAACTGGAACATATCCAGGCAGCGGTCGTCTGCATCGCTGTGGCGCGCCAATGGTACCATATATGTCGGATAATTGTATAGGAACGTTGGCTGAACAATTGTGTCACGAATCTTGCGCTTGTACACATAATCCACCAATGTCGGCACGGATTTCAGATCATCCAATTCGCCCGCTGGGAACATGCCCTGGGACACCAACTGGTCACGCAATGCGTCCATATCGTCAAAGTCCAGAATGTTGCATCCGAACAATTCGTTCATACGCGCGGTATAATCCATCATTTCGTATTTAGAGAAATCCAATTCGGTTCCCTGGTATGAAATCTGTAATGTGCCACGGCAACGCTGAATCAGGTTCTGAATCAATTCCCATGTGAATTTCAGGTTACGTTTCCAATCCCAGTACGCCGCATACCATTCAACCATTGTGAATTCTTGCAGATGCATCGCATCCATACCTTCGTTGCGAAAATCCTTGGCCACTTCATATACGCGGTCAAATCCGGCGCAATTTGCCAGCTTTAAGAATAATTCTGGGGAAATGCGTAACTGGAAATCCGCATCCAATGCATTGTGATGCGTCATAAACGGACGCGCCGCCGCACCCGATGCAACGTTCTGCATCACCGGCGTTTCAATTTCCAGAAATCCATTATTGTTCATGAATTCGCGCCAGTACTGTGTCATTTTAAAACGCCCCAACAATGTATTGCGGGTTTCTGGGTTGGAAATGATGTCCAGATAACGCTGGCGATAACGGGTTTCTGTATCGGTCAAACCATGGAATTTTTCCGGTAATGGACGCAGTGCCTTGGACAAAATGGTGTATGATGCAACACGCACGGTTAATTCGCCCGCAGTTGTATGATACAGTTCGCCATCAATTCCGATAAAATCACCCAAGTCAACGTTCGCCTTCATAAACTTGTATTGTTCTTCGCCCAATTCTTCGCGGGACATTGAAAACTGAATTTCACCGGCGATATCATATATACGGCCGAACATCAATTTTCCCAACCAACGCAGTGCCGTCACACGCCCCGCCAATTTCACCGGTGTGCCATCCGCCAATGCACGCGCATCAGCGATTGTATGCGTACGATCAAATTTATCCTTCCATACAACGCCATCGCGGGCGCGGATGTTTTCCGCCTTTTGCAGGCGCGCCTGTAATTCATTGGTTGAAATCGTTGTATTATCTGCCATTTTCTTTTCCCTTGGTTGGTGCAATTTATAAAAAACGGACGCAGAAAAGTGCGTCCGTCATTTAAACTGATGGTCGCACGCGATTTATAAAAATTTTTTCAAATTTATTACTTTCATTTTTCTGTTTGACCTGTGTGCCTGTGTTAACAGCCCCCAGATTATTACGAAAAAAAACATAAATGTAAAGGATAAATTACGCCCCGCCCCACATAAAATAATTATGCAAGAACAAAATTATTAAAAATTATAATTATTTCCTTGTATTGCATTCTGCAAAATGATATTTTCGTGGCGACATACATATAACATCAGAATTTATACCTGGGGGCAAACCACGTGTAAATTTGCAATGATGTGACAAACGGGGGGGAAAACACAAAATGAAAGCAAAACAAAAGAAAATGTTGCGGATATGCGCAATGGCGGCTGTGGTCATTATCGCGGCATTTATTATTGTGAAATTTGTTATTTCACATCGGCCATTTACATATGCGGGCACCCTGGAAACGACCAAGGTTGTTGTATCTGCACGTGTGGCGTCTGATATTTCCGAATTCCATGTCGCCGAAGGCGACACAGTCACCCGCGACCAACCACTGCTGACCATGTCATGTGATGCGTACAAAATTTTGGCCCAACAATTGGACAACGATTATGAACGCGCGGACGCCCTGGTGGCCAAGGGTCATATGTCCCAGGCCGAATACGATGTCGTTGCGCGCAACAAACACGACAATGACCTGAAACTGTCCTGGTGCAACGTGGTGTCCCCAATTGACGGTATGGTTATTACCAAGTTCCGCGAGGTTGGCGAAGTTGTCGCCCCGGGGTCAACCCTGGTATCGTTGGCCAATCCATATGACATATGGGCGTATTTCTATGTTCCGTATGATATGTTGCATAAATTGAATGTCGGCGATACCGTCACCGGTATTTTACCAGAGGCCGCCGGCAAGACATTCCCAGGCAAAATTATCAAGATAAACGAACAGGCAGAATTTACCCCAAAGAATGTCCAGACGCGCGCCGAGCGCACCCGTTTGGTATATGGGGTCAAAGTGAAATTTGAAAACCCAGATTTAACCCTGAAATCCGGCATGACAATTGAAAGCACATTGTTAAATGACTAAACAAATTGGTATTAATATTGACGGTGTGACCAAACGTTTTGGGCCTGTTGTTGCATTGGATAATGTTTCAATGCAATTTCAGCCGGGAACGTTGTACGGCGTGATTGGACCGGCGGGCGCGGGTAAAACCACCCTGTTTCGGTTGATGTTGCATCTGATGAAACAAAATTCCGGCACAATTACGTACACAGAAAATGGGCATCCGTATTCGTTTGATGATGCGCGCGCCGATATCGCATATATGCCCCAGAGCCAGAGTTTATATGCCGATCTGTCGGTGGACGAACACCTGGACTTTTTCCGCCGTCTGTACGGAATTCCAGACAAGGACTACCAGAAAAAGAAGAGTGAATTGTTGCACATGGCGCGATTGGATAAATTCTTAAATCGCACGGCGGGCAACCTGTCGGGTGGAATGTATAAAAAATTGGGACTGATATGCGCATTGTTACGCAGTCCACGCGTAATGTTATTGGACGAACCAACAAATGGTGTTGACCCAATCAGCCGGCGCGAATTCTGGGATTTATTGCACAGCGCACAACAACAGGGAATTTTGGTCATAATGACCACCGCATATATGGACGAGGCCGAACGTTGCGGTGCGGTTGTATTGATGGAACGTGGGCACGTACTGGGCACGGGCGAACCGCGCGAATTACTGCGGACATCACATTGTAATACGTTTGATGAATATTTCTTGAAACGTGGAGGTATAAAATGAAGAACGTGATACGCCCCATTGTGGATGTTGATAAATTATGCGTACGCTTTGGTGATTTTTGTGCGGTGCGCGACGTATCGTTTCGTGTTGCCCCGGGCGAGATTTTTGGATTTCTGGGCGCAAATGGCGCGGGAAAAACAACAACCATTCGCGTATTGTGTGGATTGTTGCCGGCATCCAGTGGTTGCGTTATGATTGATGGCAAACAATTTGTCGCCGGAAATGCAAATATTATAAAGCAATCTGTGGGATATATGTCCCAGCATTTCACGTTGTATGATGGTCTGTCCATCAAAGAGAATTTTGATTTTGCGGCGGCGTTGCGCGACCTGCCACGGGCGCGGTATCTGCGCCGGCGGCGTCAGTTATTAGAATTTATCGGATTTGACGAGAAATTATCCACAGTGGTGCGCGATTTGCCCGGTGGAATTAAACAGGAAATCGCACTGTGTGTGGCATTGTTGCATGATCCGAAAATTATATTTCTGGATGAACCGACCGCGGGTGTTGCACCTGTATCGCGCCAGCGTTTTTGGTCACTGATAAAAAAATTGGCGGCGGATGATAAAACGATTTTCGTCACCACACATTATATGGACGAAGCGGAAAATTGTGACCGCATTGCACTGATGCGGGCGGGCGAATTGATTGCGATTGATTCACCGAAAAATCTGAAACAACAAACATTCGGCGACAGCCTGTATAACTTTACCCCACGGGTGGATAATCCGGTATTTCCACCGGCACGAATTTTGGATATATGCGAACCATATGGTCGCCATTGGCACATACGTTTTCGCGATGGTGTGGATGCCGCCACCCAGGTACAAAAATACAAAAAGTATTTTGACATTAAAAAGATTTCGCCATCACTAGAAGATGTATTCATCAGATTGGTAGAGGGACAAAACCGATGAAGATTTTTTCACGCGAACGTGCCGCGGCAATTTTTTCCAAGGAATGCAAACACATATTGCGTGATCCGTTCACGTTGATTATCGCGCTGTTGTTGCCGTTGGCTATTGTTTTGATTTTGGGGAATTCTATTGAATTTAATATTCAGTCAATTCGTATGGCGTACTATGATGCCGACCGCACGGAAAGTTCCCGCGAACTGATTGACACATTCGGCAGTTCAAATTATTTCAAAACATATCCGATTGATAATCCCGAAGATGGATTTAATGAAATTCTGGCCGAACGGGCACGTGCCGTATTGGTTGTGCCACCAAACTTTGAACGTGAAATATTTGCGGGTCGCACCGGTGATGTTCAGGTCATGGTTGATGGCGCGGATAATTCATCAATCATCGCCATTACAAATTACATGACAACGATTAACACCAATGCCGCGATTAAGATATTAAAGGTGCCCCAGTCAATGTCTGCATCACCATTGACGTTTAAATCGCGATACCTGTTTAACCCAGAATTAAATTCACGGTGGTTTTCGGTACCGGGATTATCGGCGGTGATTATCGCGTTGGTGGCAATCATGCTGACCACACTGACCATATGTCGCGAATGGGAAAAAGGTTCAATGGAAATGTTGCTGTCCACGCCGGCGACAACATTGGAAATCATTGTGGGCAAGGTTTTACCATACGCCATTTTATCGTTCATCGGATTTGTCCTGGTGTTCATTGTCGCGCGTACGGTATTCGGTGTCCCATTCGTAGGCAGTTATTTAACCCTGACACTGGCAACGATGCTGTTTATCCTGGGGTACCTGGCGATGGGACTGTTTATATCCGTATCCACACATAAGCAAGAGGTCGCCATTCAATTTGCACTGATTGTCGGTCTGTTGCCGGCGGTGGTGCTGTCTGGGTTTGTTTTCCCAGTGGAATACATGGGCAAAGCGTACCAGGTGATATCAGACGTGTTCCCCGCGCGATTCTATATTGAAATCACCCGCGACCAGTTTTTAAAGGGCAGTCCAATTACCGCCCTGTGGCACCAGTTCGCCGCAATCGGCACAATTGCGTTGGTGTTGTTGGTGGCATGCCTGGCCCGGTTTAAGAGGACACTGGAATGAGAAAACGTTTATGGGGATTTTTTAAAAAGGAAATTATCGCGCTGTTACGCGATCCAGTGTTGTTGGTCGCGGTTATGGTGATGCCGGCGGTTCAGCTGATTATTTACAGTGGCGCCATTACATTAGAAGCGAACAACCTGCGCCTGGCGGTGGATATGGAACCAGGCGATGTTGTTATGGAAAAATTTTACAATCACGCGATTGGTTCTGGGTGGTTTGTGCGCGCGAATGATACAACCCGCGACAGTGTTTCTGTGGTGCAATCTGGCGATGCTGATGTTGCAATTGTTGCGCCGGCGGGCGGATTGACCAAGGCCCTGGTACGTGGCGAAGGACAAATTCAGGTCTTGATTGATTCCATGAATATATTAAAGGCCCAGAGTATTGAAGGTTACCTGGCTGGTGTATTATTATCCACGGTGCGTGAAATGAATTACCAGTTGCCGGCAACACCAATTAAATTTGATATGCGCATCCTGTTTAATCCAGAATTAAGTACCCCGTGGTTCATGGTGCCATCATTGATTGCGGTCTTGGTATTCTTGGCATTGCTGATTTTAATTACGATTTCAATTACCAAAGAAAAAGAAAACGGCACAATTGAAACACTGGTGTCCGCCCCGATTTCAAAGTATGACATTATATTGGGCAAGGTTTTACCATACATTTTGGTATCGTTTTTAATCATGCTGTCCATTCTGTTTATTGGGCGTGTGGTGTTTGGAATCCCATTTGTTGGTTCGCATTTTATGTTTATCCTGGGATTTTTGGTATTCTGTGTGCCGGCATCGGCGATTGCAGTGTTACTGTCCAACTATACCAATACCCAGCAGCAGGCATTATTGGGTGTGGTGATTGTGGCGTTTATGTCGCTGATGTTATCGGGTGCAATTATTCCGACCGAAAATATGCCGGTGGTATTACAGTATGTCAGTTCAATCAATCCCCTGTCCCACTATGCATACATGGTTCGCAACATCATATTAAAGGGATCTGACCTGGAATACTTTGCACGCCAGTGTGTATTCATGTTGGGCGTGGGTGCGATAATTTGGATTGTTGCAATCAAGAAATTCAAAACAACGTTATAAAAAATGGAAAGGAAAATAATATGAACAAAAACTGCTGTTTTTTTGCTGTGATGATGGCGATGGTGACCGGTGTGGCCAACGCCGACATGTATTCCGAACTGCAATCCATATATGAATCCAGTCCGGTTATCATGGGGTCACGGGCCGCGGTGCGGGCCGCCGATGCAGGTGTTTCGGCATCCAGTGCGGGATTCAAACCATACCTGGGGGTATCGGCAAATGCCGGGGCGGCGCGCACTAAAATCGGTGATTACACGTTTGATTATAATCCAACCGGAATTGGTCTGGAATTCCAACAGAACGTGTTTCAGGGTTTTTCCACCATTGCCCAATACAAGGGTGCACGTGCCGTGCGTGATGCCGAAACCGCCGCATTGTACGCCACAGAATCCGACGTATTTTTAACCGCAATTAACGCATATATCGGTGTTCTGCGCGCGGGCGAGGTTTTAAAACTGAACCAAAATAACCAACGCGTATTGCAAGAATATTATAATTATTGCGCGGATAACGCGCGTGTGGGACGTCTGACTAAAACAGATGTGGCCCAGGCATCAGCACGTGTAGAAATGGCAAAATATGCCATGGCGGACGCCCAGGCGAAATATGACAACGCGGTTGAAACGTTCCGCCGTGTCGCCGGCACCACCCCAGATGAATTCAGTGAAATTGATATGTCGCGTGTTAAAACGCTGTTCCCGGAATCAGTGGATGCCGCCAGTGAATACGCCATGAAAAATCACCCTGCGATTTTGGCACTGGAATCCCGGGAACGCGCCGCGCGCGAACAAATTGTGATTGCACGCAAATCCATGTTGCCATCGGTTGACGTTCGTGGTGCCATTATGCAGATTGATGACATCCCATACATTGATCGTGCCCGCGACAGTCGTATCGGCGTGTATCTGAAAATGCCGTTGTATGACAAGGGTAACGCATTCGCCAACGTGGACAAGGTTCGCTATACCGTTGATGGTATCCAGGAACAGATTGTAAACGCGCGCCGCACAATTGATGAATCATTGCATCAGGCGTGGAATATGTATAATGCCCAAGAATCCGCAATTACCGCCGCCCAAGCAGGCGTAAAAGCCAACCAAATGGCACTGAACGGCACGCGTGACGAGCAAAAGCGTGGCCGTCGCACAGTGTTGGACGTGCTGAATGCCGAACAAGAATTGTTAAATACCAAAGTATCATTGGCCCAGGCAAAATTTGGCCGTACCAGTGCGTTTTTTGCGGTGCTGTCTGCGACAGGATTACTGACGCCCGAAAATCTGGGATTAGAAGCGTCGAAATAAAAAACGCGCCAATGGCGCGTTTCATTGCTCTCTGTTTAGAACCTTTGTTGCATTGTAAATTCAATGGCGGTTTTCTTGAACTCGCGCTGCCACAGGTTGGAATCGCGCTGGGTATAACTGACCGTCA
>CAKQEW010000008.1 GCA_934230415.1 uncultured Alphaproteobacteria bacterium
GTTAAAACTACGGTGGACCGGCGTGCTTCCGCCTTTTTACCGCGGGTCGAACTGCTTAATTCGCAGGTTCAAATCCTGGGACTTGCACAGAATAAAAAACACCCACGGTTCACACCGTGGGTATTTTTTATCTCTGGCGCGCCCTGCAGGATTCGAACCTGCGACCTGCGGATTAGAAATCCGATGCTCTATCCAGCTGGGCTAAGGGCGCACGTCCGCTATTCTATACTATCTTTCCGTAAATTTCAAGTTTTGCATATCTGATAAATATTACTTTGAAAAACACCCCGAAAATGATACAATACTCATTGACATGGTGATGCCGTGTTGGGGCGTAAGAACCTCTGAATCTGGTGTCCGTGGTGGACATAAAACACCTCCAACCGATGGTTGGAGGGTGGTGATAACTTACAAGATAAAATTAGTAATAATTCCACATTGATAACTGACGGTGAAAAATCGTATAATTTGATTAGAAATATAAAACATAAGAAATTTACAACAGGTTTAACTAAATCAAAAACCTACGATTTAGGTAGAAAAGATAATATACATACCAGTATGAACGGATTAATAAATCATAACTTTCGTGGAGTTGCTACAAAATATCTACAAGGTTATGTAAATTATGTAACAATGTTGCGAAGAAATTTAAATATGTTTGAATTTTTAATCAAAATAAATAGTTCCATAACACATAAACAAATATTTAAATTAAATGCAGGATTTTAATATTGAAAAAAAGTATTAAATGAATAACATAGATAACTGGGAAATGTAAAAATGACTGATAAACACAATATAATTTTAGGCGATTGTATAGAAAAATTAAAATCTGTTTCAGACAATTATTTTGATTTAGTAGTAGCAGACCCACCCTATTGGAAGGTAATCGGTGAAAAGTGGGATTACCAATGGAGAACCGAAGAAGATTATCTTGATTGGTGTAAAAAATGGTTAGAAGAAGTTTATAGAACACTTAGAACTGGTGGAACATTTTATTTATTTGGTTATTTTAGAATGTTGGTATTTTTAGTTCCTATATTACAAGATATGGGGTTTGAATTAAGACAACAGATAATTATCAATAAAGGTATGAAAGCAGTTGCTGGTCGTGCTACTAAAAAATATAAAATGTTTCCTAACGTAACTGAATCTGTTTTATTTTTAGTTAAAGATAATAAAAAATATGCTAAACAATTATTGCTAGACCAACAAAAGAAACTTGGATTAAAGTCAAAAGAAATAAATGAAGCATTAGGGGTAAAATCTAATGGTGGTGGTATGTGGAGTATATATACAGGTAAAAATGTATGTGAACAATTTCCTACAAAAGAATTATGGGCAAAATTAGAATCAGTATTAAAATTCCATATTCCTTATGAACAAATAGCACAAACATATAATGCCGAAATGGGTATAACTGATGTATGGGATGATATTGATTTCTATTCAGAAAAAAGAATTCATCCAACTCAGAAACCATTACCACTTATAGAAAGATTAATTAAAGTTAGTTCTAATGAAGGCGATAAAGTTTTAGACCCATTTGCAGGTAGTGGTTCAACCTTGATTGCTTGTGAAAACAACAATAGAATAGCTACAGTTATTGAGTTAGATAAAGAATATTTTGACAAAATGAATGATAGATTTGAAAAATCAAAACTGTCTTTATTCTGATAATTTTGTCTTTTTAATTGTTTTTGGTGCCTTATCTGTATCACGAAGTGGTAAATACTCTCTTAATTTTTCTGAAATTTTATCAAATTTTGATATATCAAAACCTTTTGATAATAATATCTTGTTTTCGTCAGGTTTTAATAAAGATTTAGGCATTGGTTCTGATTCTAGCGAACTTCTATCAGCATTAGGTTCAATATAGTGTGTTATGCTTATTTGTGGATTTTTTATACTCTCCTTAATTTCACATTCAAAAACTTTAACGGGATTACACATATAAAATGGGTACATATCAGGAAATAGGTTTTTTGGGGCAGGATTTGCGTTTGGATTTGCCTTAATATGTGGTAAGTATATGTAATGGTAATAATTTTCTAATAGTTCTACAAATCTTTTTCCACGTGGTTCTTTTGGGTATACTTCAAAAGCCCTTATTCTAATATCATCAAAGTTAGTTCTATCTGGATAATCAGTAACAATAAATAAAAATCTATCTGTTTCTGTCGCCTCTTTTAATTCTTCTTCACTATGAATTGCAATTAACCATTTTGAATCAAAATTTCTTTTAATATCCGTAGAACCACAATATGGACATTTATTATCGCTTTTAAATAAATTTTTTCCACACTCTTTATTATTACATTTATCACTTTGGTCAACCAAACTACAAGATTTTACTTCAGTTCCATCTGCTATATCATCTCCACGAGCACCAGAAGCAGAACCTTTTATACCTAATATTAAACTTGCCAAATGTTGTCCAGGATAACCTATTTTTAGATTTGGGGTTTGATTTGTTATTTTAGACCATTTATGAACTGAAATTCTTGGCTTTACAAGCATTTCTTCAATAAATTGAACTATTAATTCTTCGTTGTTGTGAATAGTTATTTTGTTAATGTCTGGTTTCATATTATTCCTCTACATATTGAGAATATATATCATATTTTAGCTTTTGTCACAATGATTCGTTGTTTCTCTATCTTTTATGGAACAGAGTGCATTTTTTATTCCAGCGGAAACGGAACGAAGTATAGCCAAGGCCGCATTGAGTGCGGGCATAAGCAAAGTATCATATGTAGAAACAGAATCATTTAATGCGTGGCCTTTGGTTTGGAATAATTGTATCTTGGTATACGGCGAATAAACATCCCCGCCATGATGGCGGGGATGTTTATGTTTTGGGATCATTAATCCAATACGCTACGTTTTAATTTAAGCAATTCTATATACATGTATATATCTGATGCCGCATACAGCAACAATGTTATTGCCAGGTAATATACCATCGCCACCGGCGCCGCCATTGGCCAGAACAACAATGCAATCGCCAGCGCAACCAGTGCAATCGCCATCACCAGGTCAAACACCCAATGACCAAAACGGGCACGTGCCATATTGATTGCAAACACCAACGCACGCAGTGCCTTGAACAAGAACAGTACCACAAAAATCATTGTAACGCCGATGATTGAACCGGTCGGATATACACAGAACAACACACCCAAGACCACGTTAATCAATCCGAACAGCACATCAATCCATCCGCCACCGACATTACGCGAAACAACGAACCCGGCGATTGTGCGATACATCCCGAACAACACCAAACCGATACCGATGATAAACGTCATCGCGGTTAAAATTGCAACAGGTCGCAATGCCATCAATATCGCAGCAATGCCGAACAGCAATCCTTCGCATATCAACAGCGGGGCCGATTTTGCATACAGGCGTTCAACCGCGGCTGCAATCGGGTCAGACGGTGCGCGGCGTGTACGCTGTGCGCGAACGCGTTTTGGCACAGATTTTTTTACATTTTCTTTTTTTGGCATATTAAACTCCCTTTCCTGAATTATGTAATGACATTGTAATACTTTTGCGCCCGCGTTTCAAGTCCCACGCATCGGCAAAAATTCATATGCAACAAATGACTTGACCCGCCCGGCATCATAATGTCAAGATTACGCGGCAAATAAAAATAGGAATATATATGATAAATCTAATAATCGCGACACTATGCTTTTCATTGTCATTCGGCATGATAAAGAGCCAGTTGAGCACACTGCCCACCGATTGGGTGGTAATGTTACGCCTGGTATTTGCGACATTGATATTTGTGCCGTTTATACGGAAATTAAATTGGCGTGTACACGCGCGCGCATTTTTGATTGGGATAATCCAGTTTGGCGTAATGTATTTCGCATTCTTGCGTGCGTTCAAATACCTGCAGGGAAATGAAGTTGCGCTGTTAACCACCACAACACCTGTATTTGTTGCAATTTGGGCATCACTGTTTGGTGACCGATTTCGGTTTATATACATACTGTGCATATTGATGTCGGTGTGTGGCGCCGGAATCGTCGTATGGCAAAACCTGGAATTTTCACAAATCGTGTATGGCGTATTGTTAATGGAAATATCAAACTGTACATTTGCCCTGGGCCAGGTATTGTGGCAAAAGTTTATTCCATGCAACGTCCGGTCTGAAAATCTGATGGCCAGTGCATATTTAGGCGCATTGGCGATGATTTTGCCGTTTGTTATTGCACATGGTGATTTTTCGCTGGCGACCCTGACGCCGCCCCAATGGATGGCAATATTGTACCTGGGGATTGTGCCAACCGGTATTGGATTTTACCTGTGGAACCGTGGGGCGCGACGCGTTTCCAGCTGGACGTTGGCAATTATGAATAATTTAAAGATTCCATTTGGTGTGTTGTGCTCTATTCTGGTGTTTCATGAACATATAAACCCTGTAAACTTCATCATCGGCACATCAGTGATTATGATGGCAATACTGATTTTACAATTTCAGCATCACAAATAAAAAGCGCCCAGTTTCCTGGGCGCTTGGTTTCATCACCGATTGATTTTGCATACGCAAAATCCGGTGACGCCATTCCATTAAAATGGAATGTCGTCACCGATATCCGACACAGAAATTTCTTCGCGTGGTGCCGGCGCCGCCGCTGGGGCGTCACCCATTGACTGGGCATCCAGGCTCTTGGCACCAGACAGGATAACCATCTGGCCGGCAAATTGATTCAAGACAACCTCTGTGGTGAAAACATCGGTGCCCTGTTGATTCTGCCATTTGCGGGTGCGCAGGGAACCCTCCAGATACAGTTTTGTGCCCTTTTGCAACATGCGTTCCGCAACATCAACCAGGTTAGGATTGAAAATCACAACGCGGTGCCATTCTGTCTGTTCTTTCTGTTCGCCGGTCGCGCGGTCGCGCCATCTGTCCGATGTTGCCAATGAAAAGCTGACAACCTTTTGTCCACTCTGCATTGTGCGCACCTGGGGTTCCTGACCAACGTTACCAACCAATATCACTTTATTTATACTGCCTGCCATGTTCACTTCCTTTGTTATATTGTATGTTTAATGAAAGCAATTACGCGCCAATAAATCAAGTAAAAATAACATATCTTGACTTTTGCGCCCAGAAAGTGTATAATAAGTGATGATAGAGGGCGCGAATTCTCGCACAGGCCCATTTCCACAAAAGGATTATTTATGCATATAAATGAAATCAAGGCGAAATCGCCACAGCAATTGCTGAAAATGGCCGAAGATATGGGCATTGAAAACCCATCGCAATTAAACGTGCAACAGTTGCGCTTTGCCGTAATGCGCGTATTTGCCGCCGATAACAAGATAACATTGATTGGCGATGGTGTTCTGGAACGTATGCAGGACGGTTTTGGATTCCTGCGCGCCCCAGAAAGCAATTACCTGGCCGGGCCGGACGATTTGTACGTATCGCCAAACCTGATTAAAAAATACGGTCTGAAGACCGGCGATTACATAGAAGGTCAAATTCAGGCCCCACAAAACGAATCTGAACGCTATTTTGCGCTGGAAACGATTGAACGCGTTAATGGTGATGCGCCAGAAAAATTGCGCCACCGCGTATCGTTTGACGATATGACACCACTGTATCCAGATGAAATGCTGCGAATGGAGGTGGCAGATGACAAGGACAAAGGACGCAGCCTGTCCGCACGCGTGATTGACCTGATTTCCCCAACCGGCAAGGGTCAACGCAGTCTGATTGTTGCGCCACCGCGTACTGGTAAAACCGTTATGTTGCAGAATATCGCACATTCAATTGCGACAAATTATCCAGATGTAAAATTAATTGTGTTGCTGATTGATGAACGCCCCGAAGAAGTGACGGATATGCAACGCAGCGTCAAAGGCGAAGTTATTTCATCCACGTTTGATGAACCGGCCGCCCGTCATATCCAGGTTGCCGAAATGGTCATTGAAAAGGCCAAACGTTTGGTAGAAGCCGGCCAAGATGTCGTTATCTTGTTGGATTCCATCACACGTCTGGGGCGCGCATATAACACATGTGTCCCATCCAGTGGCAAGGTTTTGACTGGTGGTGTTGACGCATACGCATTGCAACGCCCAAAGCGTTTCTTTGGTGCCGCCCGTAATATTGAGGGTGGCGGTTCGTTGACCATCATTGCGACCGCACTGGTTGATACCGGGTCCAAAATGGACGAAGTTATCTTTGAAGAATTCAAGGGAACCGGTAACAGCGAAATCATCCTGGATCGCAAGTTGTCTGATAAACGCGTGTATCCGGCGATTGATATCACAAAATCTGGCACCCGCAAAGAAGACCTGTTGGTGGGCAAGGAAACATTGTCAAAAATGTACGTCTTGCGCCGTATCATCAACCCAATGGGAACGTTGGAGGCCATGGAATTCTTGCTGGATAAATTACGTTTAACCAAAACGAATACAGATTTCTTTAATTCCATGAATCAGTAAAAAACGCGCCAATGGCGCGTTTTTTTTGGAAACAACACAATGAAAACATATCTGATTGCGGCGGTGGCCGCATTTATTTTTTTCGCGTTTTGTGCCGGGGTACGTATTGGCGCACTGAAATGCGAACGCAACCGCGCGCGCGACAACGTAAACATTCAACACAACATATATCAACACCAGGTGAAAATAAATGAGGAAACTATGCATACTGGCATGCGTGATATTCGCCGCATCTTGCGCGAAAAATACACCATTGCCGAATAACACATGCCCACCGTGTGCGCCAATTTATGGACGTGCAACCGATTGGGATGTCATCAGCGACGATTTGGCCCGCAATATCTACCGACACAATTTGATGTGCGAACGTCCCTAGTCCGCCACAGCAATGCCGACCAATTCGCGAACGATATCGGCACTGGGCGTATCATCATCACGCGGGGCATATTCCACAAATTCAAAACTGTGTGCATCCGGCGCAAACGCACGCACCAATTGGCGCGCCGCATCCAGTGATATTCCATCGGGTTCCGGCACCAACACCGATTGAAATACAGACGGGTCAATCGCATCCAAATCAAACGACACAATATATGGTCGGTCATCAATCTGGCGCATAATTTCACCGATGACCGCCTCTACCTTCTCAGGTGTATCTAAATCCAATGGTGTGCGCATGAATATATTGTTCTGGTTCACACATTCTATTTCTGCCGGTTCATACGACCGTGACCCCAGATAAAAAATATTTTCCGGGCGCAATGCTGGTACGCGCGCCGGCAGTTCCAGCCAACGTGAATCACCCTGGCCCAACAATGCCCGAACATTCGTTCCATGCGGTGCCCCAGATGCCTGGGCACGGGACGATTCGGGCGTATGAATATCCAGGTGCGCATCAATATACACCATACACAGTTCCGCATCACCCATACGGTCACGCAATGCGGCAACATGCCCAAAATTAACCGAATGATCGCCACCAATTAACACATGTGGGACATGCGGTGTCGCCGCATAAATCTTTTGCTGGATTAAAAAATTTTCACCAAAGCGATCACGCGCCCACAGTTCTGCATCGCATGCGTCGGCCACAACTGTTGTCCAATCTGCATCAGGGTACATTTTACGCACCGCCGCCGGCGCCAATGCCGGGCCGCCTTCTACTAACTGCGCGGTTGCACCACGCCCATATTCAACACCAAATAACGCCTTCATTACTTATATGCCCCCAATATACTTTCTGCTGCATTTTGTAATTTCTGCAACGACTGTTCATACGATGCACAATCCCGTGCGATTTCCGACCGATATACATCACGCATATTGACCGCCATGTAATAGCAGCCCCGCAAATGCTGGGCACAATATTCGTGTCCTGTCACAAATGCGTTTTGGCCACGCACCCGGCTTTCCATACTGGCCCAATCAATATCCAACGCCTGGTCCAGGCGTTCCCACGTATTTTCGCCTGTGTATTTGCCAATCACACTCATCCAATAATCGTTCATTTCCGCATCAGACCAACTACTTGTGCCCTTGGCCTTTAATATTTGCTGGATT
The DNA here is from genome assembly GCA_934230415.1 of uncultured Alphaproteobacteria bacterium. Classification (GTDB taxonomy): domain Bacteria; phylum Pseudomonadota; class Alphaproteobacteria; order Rs-D84; family Rs-D84; genus Enterousia. The sequence goes on from CAKQEW010000008.1 coordinate 8,032, forward strand.
AAATTGTCAATTACAGGTTGATATTTCCCATCAATCTGGGCCAATCGCGCACTGCAATAGCAACGATTGTACGCCGTATCCGCGCGCTGGCAGTATCCATTCATGCATTCTGTATAATCCGCCAGACAGCGCGCCTGGCTGACATGAATATCACTGGTTGCAGAAATAACATTTGATGAATTACCGCGTACGGCGGTACTGGATGTGTTGTTGCGATTACTGCTGCGGGCACGCACCGTGCGTCCTGTGGTTGTACTGGCGGCGCTGGTACGAACACTGCTGCGGGCGGCGGTGGCATTGTTGCCAGACGCGCCACTGCGTGCGACAACGCGACGTGCGGTCCCAGCCCCAGAATTACTGATTCCCGCGGTTGCGGCGGTTTTTGTCGCACTGCGTGCGGATGTTGTTGCGCCACGCGATACAACCCGCCGTGACGTCGCGCCACCTGTATTTTGCGGTGCAACCGTGCGCGTCAGAACATCAACCTGGTTCGTTGTCTGGGACGGCGACACGCCCGGATTTAATTCTGTGCGCATTTTATTGTTCATATACGGATACAGATTATTATACGCATTCGTATTCATATACGCCGACGCCCGGGTCGCGGCATTCACCGCGCCGTCCAGCATAAATATGCAAATAAATGCCAGAAAAAATCGTTTTCCCCATACCATTTTATATAATCATAGAAATTTTTGCCCTGCACGACAAGCATAAAATCATTTTACATTTGCAATTATAAAAAATGCTGTTATAATCTCTGTCGTTTCGGGGCGTAGCTCAGTCTGGTAGAGTGCTTGCTTTGGGAGCAAGATGTCGAAGGTTCGAATCCTTTCGCCCCGACCATGAATAAAAAAACGGTATCGTCAGATACCGTTTTTTTATTCATCCGTTGAGAGTGGCAGGATTCGAACCTTTGGAGAAGAAGGTTCGAACCGCAGGCACAAGGCAGACGGCAGTATGCCGGTTCGCACCAGCGAATGTGCCCAGGTCGGCGTAGCCAATCCTTTCGCCCCGCACCCCAGCGGACGCGAACGAGTGCCCCGCAGGCACGGCGCATTTATGCGACGGCCGAGGGAATCTTTCGCCCTGCTCCGATTTTGACAATCCTTCTAGGTCGTTTTTTATTTTTTTCCGCGGGACGCGGATTGAAACTTGGTTCTCATCTTTCCCTCGTTGTGGCACACCACAACTGCGGGGCATTCGTGACGATTTGGTCGTGCTGCGCGCGCCCGCACCTACTCATTATCGCCAATAAAAAAAAACACCGCCCATTTGGGCGGCGTTTTTATCAGAACCGATATGAACCGGAAACCTTGATATTATGTAATTGAATATCTTGGTTGTACTGGTAACGGTAATCCAGGCCAACCTGGAACCCGGTTGCGGACAACATTTCCACGCCGCCACCAATATTCGCCCACAGTGGGTCAATATTTATGTCGTATTTGGTGAAATTATCCGCCACCGCAAATTTATACTTTACCGTATCCGGTGCGCCCAGGACGTCATATTCAACACCAATTGTTGCATACGGACGAATCTGGAACCACGCCGATGGATATATACGCTTTTGCGCGGTCAATGAATACCCCGGTGTGAACATCAGATATCCATCGGATTTCATTTTCATATAATCACTGCCTGCGGCCTTTTCTGTGACGCTGAATCCAAAATTATATCCAACGCGGGCATACATATTGCCAACGATATACTGATTCAGCCAATCATGCAGCAGTCCCCATTCACTGGTCAATGCAAACGCCGAGCCCGTACCATCAATTGCGCCATCAACGTACGTCTGGTGACGTGTGATATCAATCATATGCAAATCCAGCATTGCAGTTCCATACACACGTGTGCGCTGACCCAATGTTTGCATCATATATCCACCCAGGCCGATGTTTGTATCCGCCACGCGGGTATCCATATGACCGGCAATCGTTGGGCGTGCCACAGTATAGCCCAGGTTCATTGCATCGTCATTATCACCCGACATATGGGACACACGCGCGGTCAACCCCAGAATCAGCGTATTTGATTCCTGCCAATCAAAACCACCAGACACACTGAACCGATTACCGTCGGCGCGCTTGTCATCTGTGACCTTTTGCGTGAACATGCCGAATTCCGCATTCAACCACGCCTTTTTCAGGTTACGATTACGATTCCATATGAATTCATCCAACATGCGATCTTCAAACGAACGCGCATTTGTGTGTTCGTTTAATACAATGCTGCCGGCGACCTGCTCTATTTCGCGCGGCTGGAACAGACGGCTGAAATTCGCCAATGCCGCGCCATCACGATTGGTATTGTAATCTTCCATTCGGTCATACAGTTCGCGCCCCATCGTTTCCAGGTTTGTTCCACGGAATATCAGTGGCAGCAATTCAATGGAATGACGCCCTGTAAAACCATTCTTGGCCGCCAACCCCGCCAACATATCGTCCAGCGCGCCCGCCGACATATATTCGCCAGACGTATGGTTTGGTGTGCGTTCAACAATTGGTTGCAGTTTAAATACCTCTACGGGCCCACCAAAGCGTGGATCAAACACGACATAAATACTGTCGTTGGTGCCATCATTATCTGTATCACGCACGGTCAGATACGCAGAATCTATCCCCGCCGGCAGACCGGTAAAATAGTCATAACACAGCGTCCCAGACGCATTGCACACCACCACGTTCAGGTTACGTAATTTATCATGCAATTCGTCCACACCGCCGTCGGCATGCAGCAACCAAATCGCATCACCCGCATCCGCCAGTTCACGCAGTGCAATACCAATCTGGTCTGACGCATTTGCAAATCCGGTTGACGGATTAATCCCCAACGTTAAATCCGCCGTGAATGCGCCACCAACCTGAATCAATGCGCCCGCCGTGCCGTCCGTTGCATTTGTAATGCGCCCCAGTGTGTTGTCATCGGCCAGGCTGACCGTGGACCAATAATTACGCGCCAGCGATGATGACTTTGTGTTTATACCGGCGAAAATCTGGCTGTCATTATTAAACAGATAATTTCCCGTGACATTCATTTGGTTCAGACCGCCAAACTGTACCCCACCGGAAACATTCCCAGCAACACCGACGGCCAGGCCCGCATTTGAATGCACGCGCAAATCGCTTGCCACAATATCGCCTGCAACAGTCAAATCAGATGTATCAATATCCAACGCGCCAGACGCCTGGTCAATACGATTAACAATTACATTGGATGCCGCCAATTTATAATTTGTTGCCGCAACATTCACGTCACGCGCCGTCGTCGCCGTGCCATTCTGGTACAGTGTGCCGGCCTGGAACACACCACTGGTCGTCAATCCCGCGCCCGCCAACGTCGCCGTGCCATCCGACATCTTAAATTGCGCAACATTTGCGGTTCCTGTGCGTGAATCCAGGTTCAATGTGCCACTGTTATCAACCGTCCCCAGGGTCATACCATCCGCCGCCAATACCAATTCACCGGCATTGACAACATCACCCGATGTGATTGTCGCATAATCAGATTGGATGTTTGCCGCCGCACCAGTTGCAACATTAATGCCACCCAAATTCACCGCGTTTGTAATAACATAATCCACAGAATTTTTCAGTGCGTTCAGTATACCAGACACGGTCAATTCACCCCCGCGTACGGTTGCACCACCGACAATGTTCAATCCATCCGCCGTGGCATCACCCGCCGCAACCTGGGTCAATGCGCCTGTAACCGCAATTTTACCCGATGACGTAATATCCGCACTGTGCAATGTTGTTGCACCCCCCGTGATATTCAGCATACCCATCAATATGTTGTCCGCCGTGATATCCAGCCCAGTTGCCGTGTCAACCGCACCCATTGTCACGTCTTGACCGCTAATTATCATGGTACCCGCGGTATTGTCAACCTGGCCCAGTGTAACATCACCGCCTGTGGCCGTGATTGTTGTCGTCCCCGAATTCGTAATTGCACCGCCATTTACCACCGTGGCCGTGCCTGTGAACGTGCCACTGTTGTTCAATTTTCCCAGAATCAATGCATCCGCCGATGTAATTACCAATGTTCCATCATTTTGGGTCGCACCATTTACGCGCAAATCCCGCCCCGACGCCAGGGTTAAATCCTTGCCCGTGATGATATTTGCGCTGGCCAGGGTGATATCCCCATTGGTCGTTGTCATGGTGTACGCATCACCCGTAATCATTGCACCGGTTGCGGTTGTACCACCAAACTGTAATTCACCACCAACCGTGATGTCCGAATTCGCCGTTAATGAATTTCCGCCCAACTGCAACAGACCACCATTCGCGGTAACACCATCCGCCGTTGTTGCCCCAGACGCAATTTCAATCACCCCACCATTCGTCGCCGATATATTTCCAGTTACATCCAATGTATTGCCTGAAAATCCCAGTGTTTGGTTCGTATTTGCCGCGATGATGTTTCCACCAACGTTAATTATATCGGCATCCATCCGCACCGTGCGCGCGACACTGTCTGTTGCCGAAACATTGCCACCGATATTAATCGTGCCGTTTGTTGATTTCATTGTAAAGGCCTGGACACCAGCGGCCGCGACCGACATATCACCCGCCGACGTTGCCGACGTGGCATCGGCGATAAAGTTACCGTCAATTTGGATTGAATCCGCCACCACCAGATTTTTAACCGCCGAATCCAGGTTCAGCGTACCCCCAGAAACCGTCATCGCCCCCAACACATTGATATCACCCAACAGGGCGTTCATAACCACACTGCCCCCGGCAACATCCAGGGCGCCCATGGTGATTTTATCGTCCAAACTGCCCGAACCGGCGATGGTCATAACACCACTGTTATTTGCAACCGTACCATCAATCGTGATTGTACGCCCACTGATATTTATTTCCCCATCGGTATTCGTAACGTTACCGGTAATATGCATTGCACCGGTCGCACTGTTTGATGCAGAAACAGTTAATTTACTGTCCGTGCCATTGACCGCAATTCCGTCCAGGTTAACCGTCTGGCCGCCCAGGGTTGTTGTGCCACCTGTCACAGAAACCGCACCCGCAGTCAACGTATCCGTTGCTGTGATATTCGTTGTGCCAGATGATGAAACAGTATTACTAATATCTATGTCCTGGGCATTCATCGCCAGTGTGCCATCATTTATCACAAACGTTGCCGCCAATGTACCCGCACTGGTCAATGTCATATCAGATTTATTGGACACCACGCCCAAGGTCATGTCACCGTTGGTCGTGGATATTTTTACGATACCCTGGTCCAGTAACATGTCACGCCCAGATACAGTCAAACTGCCAGTGTTCAGTTCAAACCTGTTTGTGGCACCCATACCCGACCAATCAATACCATGTGCCAGGTTGGTTGCCCCCAACACATCTGCATAAAAATCCCCAGCATTTACCAATGATGCATCGTTGTCATCGCCACCTGTGATACTCAATCCCGTGGCGTTCAAGAATTTCAGTGTCCCGGCCCTGTCTTTGTTTGAAACTGTGCCGGCCACAACAATATTACCAGCGTTTGACGAATTAAACGTCATCATACTGGACGCCTGGTTTTCAACATTACCCGTAACGTCAATATCACCCGCGGTGGTCGTAATATTCAGCGGGCCCGCCCCAGCCATATTCTGGATACTGCCCGTGACAGAAATACCCGTCCCAGTATTTATCACACCCGTGGCGGTGGAATAATTCTTGAATTCGCCAATGTGCAACCCATTCGTGATATTCAGTGCCAATGTTGCGCCACTGTTAACCGTCAGCGCGCCCAAATCAGCCTGCGACGCCACGATATTTAACATATCAGATGCCGTAATACCATCAACGGTAAAATTGGATATGCGCCCCGTGCTGCTGGCCCCGACATACAACGCGCCATTGGCAACAATTTGTCCGCCAATTGCAACAGAAATATCCGTTGTTCCACCGTTTTGAATTTTTAATATACGTCCACTGGCAATGTCCACATTTTTAGCAACCGTGATATTACTGCTGGATGTGATGGAGTATGGTGATCCGGTCAATTCTGTCATATACATGTTACCAGACGTTGCCGCCGAACCCTCACTCGTATACTGTCCGATGTATAAATTGCCGGCGATGGTCAGCCCGCCAGTTCCAATCGTCAACGCATCCCCAGACGTGATTTTAATAACGTCCCCGGTGGTATTCAGTTCATCCAGTTTTATGACCCCGGTACTGTCCGCAGGTCCAGGATTAATTTCGGCCGCCGTCGCGCCAAACGGCACCAGACAGCATAAAAACGACATTAATTTCTGTAACGTGATACACATATTTTTTCCATTCCTTGCAATTTTGTGCTATCATTATAAAAAATTTTTTGGTACAAGGGCAAGACAATTATTACAACATTACAAGGGGGAAAAAGCATGTTTGAAATCAAATCTGTTCACGCACGTCAGATTATGGACAGTCGTGGCAATCCAACGGTTGAATGCGACATTATTTTGTCGGGTGGCGCACGTGGTCGTGCGGCGGTTCCATCGGGTGCATCTACGGGCTCGTTTGAGGCCCTGGAACTGCGCGATGGTGGCGATGCATATATGGGCAAAGGTGTCCTGACCGCGGTTCGTAATGTAAATGAAATTATTGCCCCGGCGATTATCGGTATGATGGCAAATGACCAGACCGCATTGGACGAAAAAATGTTGGCATTGGACGGCACCGCGAACAAAGAAAAACTGGGTGCGAATGCAATTCTGGCCGTGTCATTGGCGGCGGCACACGCGGCGACAAAACAATCCGGGCAACCACTGTATCGCTATATCGCCGGGCTGTACGGCAATGAAAACCCGTGCGTATTGCCGCGCCCGATGATGAATATCATCAATGGCGGCGCGCACGCCGACAACGGTCTGGACGCCCAGGAATTTATGATTATTCCAAATGGCGCGAAATCTGAATCAGACGCAATCCGCATGGGCAGCGAGGTTTTCCATCACCTGAAAAAAATTCTGAAATCCAGTGGCAATTCCACGAACGTTGGGGACGAAGGCGGCTTTGCACCAAACTTTCATTCATGTCGCGCGGCGCTGGACACAATTATTGCGGCAATTCGCGATGCCGGATACATCCCTGACGACCAGATTTCCATTGGCCTGGACGTGGCATCATCTGAATTCTATGCGGACGGCGTGTATAATTTTGAAGGCCAGAAATTGTCATCTGATCAGATGATTGAATTTTATGAAAAACTGATCGCCGATTACCCGATTATTTCCATAGAAGACGCCCTGGCCGAAGAAGACTGGGACGGATGGAAACGTCTGACCGATAAAATTGGTGTCAAATGTCAACTGGTGGGCGATGACCTGTTTGTGACGAATCCGGCGCGCCTGGCCCGTGGGATTGATGCGGGTGTTGCAAACGCAATTTTGATAAAGGTGAACCAGATTGGCAGCCTGACCGAAACCCTGCGCGCGATAAAAATGGCCCAGGACGCGAAATACGGCGTAATCATTTCGCACCGCAGTGGCGAAACCGAAGACACCACGATTGCCGACCTGGCCGTGGCGACCAACGCGGGCCAGATAAAGACCGGTTCCATGTCGCGCACCGACCGCATGGCAAAATACAACCAGTTGTTGCGCATAGAAGAAGAACTGGACAAATCGGCAAAGTATGGTATATAATTTGCGCGAAATGTGAATAAGGGGGGCGTTCGCGCCCCCGTTTATTTGAACGAATATGATAACGACGCACCAAATTTTAATTATTGCGAAATATGCGATTTCAATCGCATTGATCGTCATGGTTTTATTGGCACCCGCGTGGATTGCGCGCCAAACCGCAAAAAATAAACAGGATATGATTCTGGTTCGCCTGGCCAGTTGGGTATTCAGTTGGACCGGCATTGGTTGGCTGTGGTCACTGTTCTGGGCCAGCAAGAAATAACCCACGTGTTTTTTATTTTCCCTGCGGGGCACTGGGTCCCGGCCTGGTACCACCCACGGAATTTGCCAATTCCGCGGGGCCCGGGCGCTGGTGTGACGACTGTTGTAATGATTGCACGCTGTTTTTGCTGAATATTGCGCAACAGTGAACTGAAGTAATTTTAAAGACCCTATTCCTGCCTGCGCAGGAATGACAATAGTAAAGAACGTATTAAGTTCCCCTCTGGCGGAACCAGCCACAAAATCATACGATTTCGCGGGGCCCGGTAGAGGGGAACTTTGGTCCGCGACAATAAGAGACAAGTGCGCCGGATGGCGCACCTCTTTGCTCTCTGCGCTCTGCTCTTTGCTCTCTATCTCTATAACGAATTCAGGGGGCAAAAGCCCCCTGAACAAAATTGATTTCGGTCATATAATCGCAACCAGAATAAATTATTTTTCGTTCTGATTCATGTCGCGCACATTGATACCACGCGCGCTGAATTCGGCCGCCAGGTTTACTGCTGCGATACCTTTTTTGTAACCCCCAGCGTGCACCTTGTCCTGCAAGGCACCGGTCGCGGTTTTAAAACTTTTCACATTATCGGTCATAATCAATGCCTCTTGTCAAAATACCCCTCTGACATGCGTCAGATTACAATACCAAACCGTTTTTGTCAAGTATTATTGTCAACATCCCTATTCCGCGCAACCATACATGCCACATGGTTCGGTTGCAGAATATTCTTCAACAACAATTGGGGCCGCCTGTTGTTCTTCGGTATAGTGTGTTTCTTTGACAACGCGCACACGACGATTTGCCGCATTGGCAACACCATCGGCTGTCGGCACCGCCAGGTCTTCTTCGCCCGATGACACGGCGACAATTTGGCTGGCCGGGATGCCGTATTTAATCAACATTTTCTGGACCGCTTCGGCACGACGTCCGCCCAGGGCATAGTTGTAATCCTTGGTGCCCATGGTGTCGGTATGTCCAACCACAGAAACCTTGATATTCTTGTTTGCCTGGGTTGCATCCGCCAATTTTTTAATCAGATCCTGGTATTCTGGTTTGATTGTTGCCTTGTTAAAATCAAAGCGGATTTCAAACACTTCTTCCATAACATGCTGTTTGGGTTCCAGTGGAATCTGTTGAACCTTTATAATTGTTTTTTCAGACGATGCGGCCTGAATTTGATCCAGGCGTGAATTAATTGCCGCCAATTCTGCACGCATTGCCATCATCATATTAATGAATTCCTGGCGTGTGACCAATTCTTCGCTGACCGTTGGGATTTCATCCTGGCCCGGCTGATTTTCACATTCCGCGCCCATGTCGCCATCACAGTTTGCCAACATGGCAACATTATTACTGTCAGAAATGGTTTTATCGCCACCATAAATATTCTGGTTAAACACCAGTGGCTGAACCGGAACTGGATTAATCAGATGCTGGGGCACATTGACATTATTCACGATAATTACACCATCACGCGCACGTCCCGCCCCATTCATTGCGCGCATTGTACGTGTTTCTGGATAGAAATCCGTTGGGACATTGCTGGCATTTGTTGCGCGCGCCGTGGTCACTGTTTCTGTTTCCGTCGCGACCTGGTTAGTTGCAACAACCTTGCCACCGCGGCAATCGCGCAGCGCGGTCAATGTTTTCTGGAAACGATCACGACATTCATTTGCCGTACCGGTCTGGCCACTGGCCGCCGCCGACAACCAGCAATCAAATTTCGCCTGGGCTTCGGCCGCCAGCTGTGGATTTGTTTCCGTGGCATCATTCTTTAATTGATCCATCAGGTCATTATACGCCGCCGACAATTCAAAACCAGTTTCCTGGTCATCAACCGGCCAATTGTCCAGTGTTTCTGGGAATGGCACTTCGCCACTGAATGCGGCAACCGCCTTTTGCGCGAACAGTTCACCCATTTCAGAATACCCACTGGTACGCGCATTATAAATTGCATATGAACGATAATTCATCGCCAACTGATTCAAAAAGGAATCCTGGTGTGGGGCGGAATAAACATCCAATTGTTCCACATAATCAACCGTCGGTGTGTCAATTGGTGCATAGGTGTCATTATTATTCTGGCCACCGGCACATGCCCCCAACACGACAACAGACGCCGCCGCGATAAAACGGGTAATAATCCATGTTGATACACAAGATTTATTTTTCATAAACTTTCCTTTCTGTAATCCCCTGTATTATACGATTTTTAAGCATATGAGTAAAGCAAAAAAAAACGCGCCATATGGCGCGAATTTATCGGTCGGAAAATTGTGATACCAGCGACCCCAACGATGACACCCCACTGCCGTTTGTCAGGCCGCCAACTGTTTCCATAATTGCCCCGGTATTCGTCTTCTGGCCAACACCACTGACCGTTGTGGTCAAGAATTCACCCCACATTTCGCGTTTCTTGGCCGACAGACGCGCAGAGCTGCACGTTTCAACCTTGTTCATCAAATTAGTCGCCTGGGTCAATTCGGTTATGGTATAATCCTGGTCTGAAAAATCAATCAGGTTGAATATTTCATATATATTTGAAATTGTTTTTTTATTCTTGCACGACAAAGAACCATCCGAACAATATGTTGCCACACTGGCCTTTGGATAGCCTTTCCATACACCGTTATCCGTGAACGCATCATAACACAATGAATTCATTTCATCCGTGCCGGCCGACATTGTCACCCGTGCCTGGAATGTACTGTTCTCACATTTCCGACGCCCCAGGTTGTTCCATGCCTCTGCCCCGGTCATTTCACCAACCTTGGCCCACTCTTTCATCATATCGTTTACGAATGATATTTCACGACTGGTCGGGATACATGCATCCGTCAGTTCCTTGTCCTGGGCACTCAGGACCTTGACATTTTGAACCAGCCCCAGCACCGTCCCGGCCAGTCCCGCCGCATCATCCGCCATGCCAGACGATGCTTGCTGGGCCGAAACACTGGCGGCCTTTTTAATTGTGACCGCCGCATCCGCCCCGCCAAATGCCAGGCCCGATACAACACCCAATAAAATCAGCAAGTTTTTTTTCATCTCTCTCTTTACAACATATTATAACATAAAAAAATATCTGAATAAATATAAAAATTGCTTTTTATGTTCAGGCGCGCTACACTGAACCCCGTGCAAAGCGACAGACGCAGTTTTATCATATTTTTTAAACACAGACGGTTAAAGCGCCTGTGGCAGTTTTTCTTTACCGGATGGGGCCTGGTGATGGTTGCGGCATTGGTTGCAGGCGCCCTGTTTACCCAGCAATTATTGTGGACACCAATCACCGCAATTAACATGACAGATATCGTCAGTAACCAGTTTAAAATGTCTGACGCGGCATTTGCCGGCACCGACGCAAACGGCAATCCGTTCAAAATTCGCGCCGCATCGGGTCGCCAGGAATACGATACGCCCGATATGATTTTTCTGGAAACGGTATCTGGGACCGTGGTGCGCGTGTCAAATGGCCAGAAAATAACCGATGACATTCGTGCGCGTTCAGGCGTATATAACCGTCGCGCCCGCACAATTACATTGCGTGGCCATGTGCGCATTGATTCCAGCAATGGCGACAAAATTTTAACAGACGAACTGGTGGTGAAATTATGAAACAATCCGTATTACGTGTTGAACATCTGTCTAAATCATACGGAAAACGTATGGTTATCCGTGACATATCAATGATTGCGCGCCAGGGCGAATCGGTTGGCCTGTTGGGTCCAAATGGCGCGGGTAAAACAACCGCATTTTATTGCATCACGGGCCAGTTGGCGGCAACCGGTGGCCAAATTTTCCTGAATTCCCAGGATATAACCCACCTGCCGTTTTACCAGCGCGCGCGGTTACATATCGGATACCTGCCCCAGGAAAACAGTGTTTTCCGCGGACTGACGGTGGAACAAAACATCATGGCCATACTGGAGGTCGTAGAACCAGACCGCAAGAAACGCAAACAGAAATTGGATGCGTTATTGGATGAATTTTCCATATCGGCCCTGCGCCACAGTCCGGCAACCGCGCTGTCTGGGGGTGAACGTCGCCGTGTGGAAATTGCGCGTGCGTTGGCAAATGACCCAAAATTTATTTTGTTGGACGAACCATTTGCCGGCATTGACCCGATTGCGGTGAACGAAATTCGTACCCTGGTGTCCCAGTTAAAGAACCGCGGACTGGGCGTGATTATTACCGATCACAACGTGCGTGAAACACTGGGCATCACCGACCGCAGTTATGTATTGCACGACGGCAAAATTCTGAAGCATGGAACCACCGACGAAATTATCCAGGACGAAATGGTGAAAAAGGTATACCTGGGCGAAGATTTCACAATGTAAATCAAAAAATAACGGCGGGATATTCCGCCGTTATTTTTTATTCCCATTTATTCACCCAGTTTATAGTAACACATTGCGGGTTGACCACCGCTGACATAATCATATTCGCCGGTGTCATCTTCGCCAGATTCTTCATAGCATGCGGTGATTGGAATATCGTTGACCGGGTATGCATTACCCGACGGTGTGGGATAAACCGCACGTTTTCCGACACGGTTTTCAACCGTTGGACATTTGGTGCAATTTGCCACGCGTTCATCAGACACGGTTCCATATGTGTCCGCCGGACATTGAAAATAGAACTGGCCACGGCATACTGCCTTGCCCTGGACCGTTGTGGATTCAACCGCGCGCCACATTAAATATGTGCCATCGGGCGATTTTACCCATTCTGTGGCCGTATCACAATTTGTCAAGCACGAATACGCATATACCGGATCCGGACAGTTGGATGATGTAACCGCCCGTGGCGATATGTAATCCAGATAATATCCAGAATTACATTCCAGACATGTGCTATATTCCGTACTGCCATATTTCAGACGCTTTGGCGTTTTGCAGTATGAAATACTGGGGGTTACGCCGGGAACTTCTGATATTCTGCATTCCGGTTCACATCCTGTAATAGCAATATTAGCGGACCCGGTACATGTGGCAGACGTCACATTTTGTTTGGTTGTCGTAACACCTGTATACCCATCGTCACATACCCGGCATGTTTCATATTCATCAGAACCAACAACGACGATACTGGAATATTTACAATTTGGCAATGACGTCTTGTCCATCACGGTACCACCTGTGACGCTGCATTTATTGTTACTCTTGGCCGAACATCTGTACTGATAACCAACCTCGCCACAATCTGTCAAATTATACATGGCATAATCACCAAATGTGTACACCGTGCCACCATCGCCCCCCCGCGTCCTAGAAATGGCAAGTCCATTCGCGACAAGGCCGGTTTTACAAGTTGCGCATTCTGCAATCAACCATTGTTGTCCTGTTTTTTGGGATGTAACCTGATACGTATTAAAATATTCACATGATGATTCATCCATCATACCGGAATTCAATGCCCCCGACAGGATTCCATTATCTGCAAACACAACAGAGCACCCTGCGGTTGCGCCCATCATTCCAATGGGATTAATCCCAACCGTCGGCGTGGCAAACGCGCCCCCCCCCACGAACAAGCCGACCACAATAATAAATGCAGCCCGAAACCACATAGAAAAAACCCCTTGCGTTATTATTCGGATTCTTCGTCCATATCCTCGTCTTCATCATCTGTTTCAACAGCGTTCAGGTCAATTTCCTTTGGAATGCCCAAAATGTCTTCTATTTGATCGGATGCGGCATCCAAATCAATTTTATGCAATACGGCAAATTCCTGGGCCATGCGTTCCAACGCACGCAAATACAACTGGCGCGCCGAAAACGTCATCGTGTCCGCCGCCGTACGCCGTTGCAGGTCACGTACAACTTCGGCCAATTTCATTGGATCCCCAGAATTAATGTTTTCTTCGTACTGGGCTGCACGACGTGCCCAAATCATACGCTTTGCCCCGGCCTTGCCCTTGGCGGATGCAATTGCCTCGTCCATCTTCTTGGCGGTGGTCAATGGCCGCAATCCGGAAATTTCGGCACGTTCAACCGGCACGCGCAATGTCATATGATTACGTTCAAATTCAATGACCAGCATCTTGATTTTCTGGTCACCGATTGTTTGCTCTTCGGTGCGAACCAGTTTGCCCACGCCCTGGGTTGGGTATACAACATACTGACCGGCTTTAAAATCTAGTTTTTTACTTGGCATAATAACGTTACCCTTTTGCGGTTGCCATTCCCTCTGTCCCACATATTATACCACAAAAAAACCGAAAAACAAACAGTTGACTAAAAAAATAAATGCCCCATTGTGGGGCACATATTCATTACCGAATTATACGACGCACCGTACCGGTTCGGCGAACCGTGGATTTACGCACTGTATCCGGGGATACGACAAAATCAACACAAACCCATTCGTCATTCTGCAGAACCGCCGACTGGCCATTCGGACATTCCGGTTTTTCCAATTGCCATGTAAAGCAGCTGCCTTTCTGGTACGACTGGTACGTTGCGTTATCCGCACCATCACGGGTATACGCGCCATATTCAGGGTTCCATTCGCCCGTGGCCGCGCCACCGCACCATTTGCGACGACCAAAACATTCAATACGATTTCCCGCCACGTCTGTTAATTCCACCGGTTCCGATGTGTCCACATACCCATTTGCCGCACGGTCCCCCGAACCCATTGCGCGCCCCGTTTCCAAATCACGGCACCATAATTTCACACATTCCGCGGTATTCAGCCCGTCAATTTTCGCATGCAATGCCAGCACATAACCCGCCCCACAAGACGTGAATTTCGCCGCATCCGCCGCACAAAATGCAAACGCGAATATAAAAACGGAACAAATTATCTTCTTCATACTACGGTTCTCTCTGGTTCCACATATTGTACACAATTTGTGCCAAAAATCCAAACGCTTTTTATTGTCCCAATCCCGCCGGTGTGAATCGGCCAATGTTGTTAAACAATTCCTGTAACGCGTTCAATTCAATCGCCGCCGGGATTTCTGTTTCACCATCGGCAATCATAACATCTGGCAAATCCGCATCGTGCAAGACCTGGGTCTGGGTCACACGATTACCATTCACCCACGCCAGTAACACGGTCTTGTTTTCATACCGTTGCGGCAACGGCCCGCGATAATTTTCATCCACGCCATAGTAAATCCACACGGTATCACCATAAATCGTTTTTACCTGGGGCGCGCCGATTTTATCCTGCAATTGGGCGGTCGTATGAATGTCCGCCACCACCGTTTCCAGGTCATCTGGGAAAACGTACCCACGATGTTTTGTCTGGAACGTGCATGCCGTCAATGCGATTAAGCAGATTAATGTCAGTTTTCTCATTGTGATTATCCTTCGCCATTTTCTTTGGTTTGATTGTTCGCCTGCATCATTGCAAAATGCGCGATGTATTTTTTCAGTTCGCTTTTATAGCGATTATTTTCCTTGGCAAACGCAACCAGTTTATCAAAGTTCGGATTTGCCGCACGCGCCGCACCAAAACGACTCTCTGTTTTCAGGAAGTCTTCCAATGGTGTTGGATTATCCACGTCGGAATCCAGTGTCAGTGGGTTATGGCCATCTTCTATCAGCCGCGGGTCAAAACGATACAGCGGCCACGCACCGGTTTGAACCAGTTGCGTCTGGTGTTGTACCCCGTTTTGCAATGCAAACCCATGCGCAATACACGGCGCATATGCCAATATGATTGATGGACCGGGGAACGATTCTGCTTCGCGGAATGCGCGAATCGCCTGGGCTGGATTGGCACCCAATGCAATCTGGGCAACATATGCACCCGACATCATCGCCATCATCCCCAGGTCTTTTTTCGCATGTTCCTTGCCCCCGATGGCAAATTTCATACTGGCGCCAAATGGTGTGGATTTTGATTGCTGGCCCCCGGTGTTTGAATATCCTTCGGTATCCAGCACCAATATGTTTACATTTTCACCGCTGTGCAGTATGTGGTCCAGTCCGCCGTAACCGATATCATACGCCCAACCGTCACCGCCGATAATCCATACCGATTTATCAACCAGTTCACCAACCAAACTTTCCGCCAGGCGCGCACGCGGTCCCGCCTCGTTCGCCAGGCGCGCACGCAACATTTCCACATTTGCGCGCTGGTGCGCCGGGTTCGTGTCATTAAACATTGCATCAACGTTCGGTATATTTAATTCAAACAATAAACTGCGCAACGTGTCGCGTTTCTGGTTCAATGCCAAACGCATCCCCAGACCGTATTCCGCGTTGTCTTCAAACAACGAATTTGACCACGCCGGTCCACGACCGTTTGCATCACGTGTCCATGGTGTTGTCGGCAAATTCGCCCCGTATATTGATGAACACCCCGTTGCATTTGCCACCACCATGCGATCACCAAACAGATGCGACAACATTTTCACATATGGTGTTTCGCCACATCCCGCACATGCGCCCGGGAATTCAAAGTAATGCGGCAACAATTCAATATGCTTTGGTATATTCAGGTTTAATTTTTCGCGTGGGATATCCGGCAATTTAACCGCCGCGTCAAACGCACGCTGCTCTGTCGCGGCCACGTCACGCGCCGGACGCATTGTCAATGCCGCAACCGGGCAATTTTTCACACATACGCCACATCCCGTGCAATCAGCCGCCGAAATCGCCAGTGTGTAATACATGTCTGGCCCCAGTTCTGGGGTCTTCATCGGGACGACAACAATACCCGCCGCGCGCGCCGCGTCAACCTGGTCTGCATTTAATGCACGGATACGAATTGCCGCATGCGGACACAGCATTGAACAACGACCACACTGAACACATTTTTCCAAATCACACGTCGCAACGCGATCTGATACAGAACGCTTCTCATATTTTGATGTGCCAACCGGATATTGACCGGCGCCAAATTCACCATCCACACGGAAACGTGACACAGGAATCGCATCACCACGTTGCGCCGCCATTTCACCCAATGTGCCCGCAATTTCTGCCGGGGCATCGGCCGTCATTGCTGGAACAAAATCCGGTGCAAAACTGGACACAGATGACGGCAATGTGTACTGGTGTAAATAGTCCGCCGCCCGGTCAACCGCGGTCCAGTTCGCCTGGACGACATCCATACCCTTCTTCTTGTACGTCTTTTCAATGGCAACCTTGGCCGATTTGGCCGCAACCGCCGGATTGATAATCTGGGTTAAATTAAAGAAGTTCAGCATAATAAATGTATTAATGCGGTTCCCCAGTCCCAATTCTGCCGCCGCGCCGTTGGCATCCAGGAAATAAACATTTGCACGCATACGTATCAGGTGTTCCTGGGTTTCACGTGGCAGATTTGCAAACGCCACATCCGGCGCCATTGATGTATTAATCATGACCGTTCCGCCGGCACGCAGACCATGGAAAACATCAAAACGCTGGGCAATCATAAAGTTTGAAACACTGATAAAATCTGCAACTTCTATTAAATACTGGCTTTTAATCGGCGCATCAGAAAAGCGGATATGCGACGCCGTCAAACCACCCGATTTCTTGGAATCATACACGGCATATGATTGCGGATATAATTCAGAATTTTCGCCGACAATCTTTACAATATTTTTTACCGCACCAACGGTGCCATCCGAACCAATACCATACAAAATTGCCGTCTTGAAATTTTCTGCCTGGACCGCGAACGCCGGATCTGTTTTCAGCGACAGTCCCGACAAATCATCGTCAATACCAACGGTAAAATTATGGTGCAATGTATCCCGCATCAGGTTTTCGTATACAGCCTTGACATCGCGTGGTTTGAATTCCTTGGACCCCAGGCCATATCGTCCGCCAAATACCGCCGCCGCATCACCGACAACTGTTTTTACATCCTGGTACAATGGTTCACCAATCGCGCCTGGTTCCTTGGTACGGTCCAAAACCGCGATGCGTTTAACCGTCTGTGGCAATGCCGCACGGAACGCATCCACCGGGAATGGCCGATACAGGTGCACCTTTACCAGCCCCAGTCCGCGCGGCAAGAACGGCAATGTTTCTTCTATTGTTTCGCACGCACTGCCCATGGCGACGATAACATTTTCTGCCGCCGGGTCACCAACATAGTCCACCAGGTTATATTTACGCCCCGTTAATTTTGCAAATATATCCATGCATTCCTGAACAATTCCCGGGGTTGCCGCGTACAGTGGGTTGGCGGCCTCGCGTCCCTGGAAATACACATCGGGGTTCTGGGCCGTACCACGGATTGTCGGTTTATCTGGTGTCATACCACGCGCGCGATTTGCCAAAACCAATGCATCCGGCATCATTTCACGCAACACATCATCGCTGATTCTGTCCAGACGGGATTCTTCGTGACTGGTGCGGAAACCATCAAAGAAATGCAGGAACGGCACCCGTGCCCGCAATGTCGCGGCATGCGCAATCGCCGCCATATCAGATGCCTGTTGCACATTATGACTGGACAACAGTGCAAAACCCGTGCTGCGCACCGACATAACGTCACTGTGGTCACCAAAGATAGACAATGCATGCGTCGCCAACGCACGCGCCGCAACATGCATAACAAACGGCGTCTGTTCGCCCGCGATTTTATACATATTCGGAATCATCAGCAACAATCCCTGGGATGCAGTAAACGTTGTGGCCAGCGCCCCCATCTGCAACGCGCCATGCATTGCGCCGGCGGCGCCCCCCTCTGATTCCATTTCAATTATTTGTGGAATCGCGCCCCAGATATTCTTTTTATGCTGAAACGACCATTCGTCCGCCAGTTCGCCCATCGTACTGCTGGGGGTGATTGGGTAAATTGCCGCAAAATCAACACATCTGTATGCGACATCGGCCGCCGCCCAGTTTCCATCAACAATTAAGTTCGCCATGATTCCTGATTCCTTTGTGATAATTCTTTTCTGGCGAAATCATACCGCGATTTTTTATCCAAGGCAAGACTATAACTTAAAACAATACTTGACAAAATATATTTTTAGTACTATATTGATCACACAAATAAACAACAAGAGGGAAAACAATGTTTGAAGATTTAGGGAAAATTGACATAATACCAATTAGCATTGGTGTTGCAAAACAGGTAGATCCATTTGCACGCAAAGAAAATTTCGTGCGTGGCGAAGATGTTTATATTCTGGGGTCTTTCAAGAACGTCAGCAAGCAGAAAAACCGCGCATTCGGTCGCCGTATTGCCGATGCCGGCAACGAGGCACGCAATACACGCTTTGACGACACAATGATGATTGTGCCAAACAATTGGGTTCGTGACCCAGACGCCGACATTCCGACTGTGAACCTGTATGTAAATTGTCCAGACGAAGAAATGTACGATGGCGCATACGACGCGATTTCAGCCTTGAACCAGGTTCGCGAATCGGGCGTTCGTATTAAACTGCACATTGTTGGCAATCAAAATGGCATTGTGGCCCAGGTATTCCGCATGACATTTGGTCACGGTGGTGGGCGCCACCCGAACGGTCCAACACATACACGATAATTCGTTGTATTTATAAAAAATGGGGCATTTGCCCCATTTTTTATTCTGCCACTTCGGCGGACGCCACGTCATCATCCGTAACCGTCGCCACCGCACGTGATTGCAACTTTGCCATTGCGCGCACCATATCCAGACCGCGCTGCAATTGATAATCCAATGCATCTTTTTCCGCGTCGGTCAGTTCCGGTTCCGCGTCATCATCTGATTTTTTATCAGCCTTTTTCTTGGCGTTTTCATTTTTCAGCGCGTTTTTAAACGATGCCTCTGAATACAGGCTTTCGCGACGTTCAATGGCTTCAACCTTGCTCTGCAAGACTTCTACATCCGGTGTAATGCCTTCGTTCTGGATGGAACGACCGCTGGGCGTGTAATAACGTGCGATTGTGATATGAATCGCCGTTCCATCCCCCAGGGGCTTTTGCTGTTGCACACTGCCCTTGCCAAAACTCTGGGACCCCATGACCAGGCCACGTCCATTATCCTGTAACGCACCGGCGACAATTTCAGATGCCGATGCCGACCCATGATTTATCAGCACAACAACCGGTTTGCCGTTTGTCATATCACCCGGGCGTGCAAAACTGCGTTCAATATCCATCTTGGACTTACCACGTGTGGAAACAATCTCGCCATCGTCCAGGAATGCATCTGCAACCTCTATGGCGGCGGTCAGATACCCACCCGGATTATTACGCACGTCCAACACGTACCCAATAACATCTTTCTTTTCCAGTTTTTCAATCGCATTTTTCAGTTCTTTGGCCGTTGTCGCCCCGAAATCAGAAATACGGATATATCCGATTTTTTCACTGGAATCTTCGTCCGCGTCAGCGATTGTTTTTTCTTCAAACTTTACCGATTTCACCTTGATAATCGCGCGTTTCAGCGTGATATTACGCGGTTCCTGGCCATCAGAAACAACCGTCAGTTTCACCTTGGTCCCTGGGCGTCCCTTCATCTTTTTAACCGCCTGGTTCAGTGTCAGATCAAACACCTGGTCGCCATCAATATGCGTGATATAATCGCCGGCCTTTATCCCCGCCTTGTCTGCCGGGGTATCATCAATTGGCGAAATTACGCGCACCGCGCCGCGGTCACTGGTGACCTGAATCCCCAGACCGCCAAATTCGCCCTGGGATTTATCGTTAAATTCCTTGAAATCATCCGCCGACAGATACGACGAATGCGGGTCCAGCGCCCCCAGCATACCGTTCATCGCCCCTTCCAGCATCTTTTTCTCGTCAACTTCTTCTACGAAATTGTCACGTGCAACCTCAAACACCATGGCCAGTTTTTTCAACTGTTCATAAATCTGTTCATCGGTCAGATGCACGATTGGTTCTTCCTTTTTGGCCTTGCCCGCGGCAAACGACGTCATTGGTGCCACCAACGCAACCAGAATCAGCAATTTTTTCAACATATCCCATTTCCTTGTGTAAAATTTCTGTACCATTGTGAACCATAAAACAAAAAGCCCCCGCCCGCAACACGATTTTTCGCATATTTTACACATTTTTATGCATCTAGGAGCACCCTAACATATTGACAAAATACTTTTCTGTGCTATAACATAATAATGTAAATAACTGGGGTTGCACAATGAATAACGCCACCATAAAACAGCACATAGAAGAAAATCGCCAGACAATATCCGCGATGCTGGCCAGTGCGAACACGCCCAAGCGTTTAAATAACCTGAATTGGCTGCGCCAACAATTATCGTACGTGGAACCCCGAACACTGTTTTATATTCCATCCCGGGACCAGCAACCGTACCTGGATTACAACAGTATGAAGAGTCTGGGCACGGCATACGATTACATTGTGGAAAATCCGAACGAGATTATTGATACCGCCGCCATTTGCAAATTGCACAGCATGGTATGCACAGACACACAAATTCCGGGCGGATATTTTCGTACGACCCCAAAAGTACTGGAACTGTGCGTAAATGGCCAACGTGTCCACGCCCCAGACGCACCAGAAATTCCATTCCGCATGAACGAAATTGTGTTCAGATTGAATAACACCGATGAATGCACGTTGTCGCGTGCGTTCACGGCACACTATGAACTGATAATGTTGCAACCATTTGAAGATTTCAACAAACGCACGGCGCGCCTGGTGATGAATTGGTTACTGATTCAGGGTGGATATCGTCCGATTGTGTTTAACCAGGCATCTGACAAACAGAAATACAAAGACGCCATTGCAACACGCGCGGCCGGCGATACCAAGGAATACATGCACTATATGTATTCGTGCATGTTGCGTACACAAAAACAGATTATAAAAATGTTAAAGAAATCGCGGATTCTGTAAAAATGGTCAAGATAAAGACGCTGAATCATGGACGGGAAACATACGCGGTGTATTACGGCAACGATTTCGTGCTGAAACGCCCCCTGCCCGACATGGGACCGGCGGCGATGGACGCGTGGCTGGCCAAGCAGCATCGCACCCAAAACGTTATTGAACGCATCCGCCAGGTCGGCAACCCATTGTACTATGTCCCAGAAATGCGTTTTATCAACGACGACGAATACCAGATTCTGGAAGAACGCGCCCCAGGATTTCCATTGACGCGCGAACTGTACCGCAAACTGTCGCGGCGCCAGCGTTATGAAATCATAAACAGCCTGGGCAGTTTTCTGGTTGACATGAATGAATCCATGCCGATTGGCGATATCCAGACGCACAAAATCGCCAGCGAATTAAAATTCACACGTCTGGATAACTTTATTAATACCAAGATGTCCAATTGGTTCACAAAAAACGAAGTCATCCAGATGGCACGTATCCGCGACCAGATTGGCACATTTGAATACCAAACACGCCCAGCGTGGTCGCATTGTGACCTGAATTCTGGCAACGTTCTGTATGACCCAACGACCAGCAAACTGTCATTCATTGATTTTGCCGAGGCCAACTATCGTTTCATCTATCGTGACATATTTGCGTCATTACAGATTGAATTAAACATATTCAAACAGGTTTATGACGTATATTGCAAAATGCATGCCAAGAACCTGTGGTCTATGCCCAGCGCGAAAAACGACACCCTGCGTGACATTATGAAATACCGAATCATGGTGGTTTGGCTGAAACGCTTTATCAAGGCGGCGGATGACCTGCGCATTACGCCCCAGCACGCCAAGAGCGAGAATAACAACGCGGAAAAATTGGCATTTATGCGCGACCAAATAACAAATTTTCAAAACCTGGAACGCCAGTTTCAGAAATAAATATTTTCAATTCCCCGCTGCGGGCTAAGTTCCCCTCCGGTGGAGGAATACCCAAAGGGGGAGGTGGTCTTTTTATTTGTCCCTGCGGGGCAATAGATACCGACCTGGTACCACCCACGGAATTTATCAATTCCGCGGGGCCCGGGCGCCGGTATGACGAGATTTCGTGGGTGGTTTGCCAGAGGGGAACTAAAAAACAAGTGCGCCGGATGGCGCACTATCTACTATCTATGCTCTAAAAAACTACTCTGTTGGGACATCTTGGTCTGGGACCTGAATTGTACCAGAAACCGTATACGTGCCCGCCATGTTCTGGACCGCCGAACTGTCCGTGGCAACACGCCCAGATACCGCAGAATACACGGCATGCGCCGATGGATACTGGCTGTCGGTGGAACTGGATGAAATGGTGGTGGTTTTGTTGGACACAGCCTCGCGCGTGGCCAGGTCGGCATCAACCGTCGTCTTTAATGCACTGACCGTCTGTTTGATATAGCTGACCGCGGCAATCCCGCCCGTGCTGGTGTTGCTGGTGCTGGTCGTACCGGTGCCAGACCCATAGCCAGGGTCTTCTTTCTCACCAGCGGATGGCGCCGCAACGGCGTGGCCCGCAAAAGATAACCCTAAAATCACCGAAAAAGACAATGCAATAACACGCATACCTGATAATTTTCCTTCCTGTGTACCCGTCTATCTGGTTCAGATTATATACTAATGTGCCACATTTGGTCAAGCAAAACCGAACAGGTATATGAACTTTATAATTGCCAAATGGTTCGTTTTCGGGTACCGTTTATTATATGAATGCTGAACTGCTGGATTTTTTAAAGACCGACCTGCAATTCGTCAAGGGGGTTGGGCCGGTGCTGGCCGCGCGATTTGACGATGTTCTGGGCGGGCGGCGCGTGTTGGATTTCATGCTGCACATTCCGGCGTATATCCGCGCGCGTGGCGTCACCGAATGCGTGGCCGATGCGACACCGGGCGAAACACTGACCATACCGTTACAGGTAAAATCACATCGCCGTGGTGGCGTATTTCGTGGGCGGCGCGCCCCGACCCAGGTCATATGTAATGATCGTGCCGGTGGCACCGTTATATTACAATTCTTTAATACGCATTTCTTGGATTACTGGTTGGAAAAATTGCCAATTGGCGCGTGGCGCATGGTCAGTGGCAAATTGGAAAAATCCACGCGGGCGGTAATTAATCATCCGGACTTTATAGAACCCATGGAAAACGCGGCGCGAATCCCATCAATCCAGGCGATTTACCCATCTGGCGAAGGATTAACCCAGAAAACATTTGCCGCCGTGCGCGACCAGATTTTTGCCGCCCTGCCCGATAAATTGGCGGGCGAAACAGATGCAAATGTGCGCGAATTCTTTGACGCGGTGGCACATGTGCATTACCCAGAATCCAACGATGATTTAATGCCAAACGCGACATACATTGTGAAATTGGCATATTGGGAATTACTGGCGCACCAGACCGCCATCGCAATCAGTCGCCGTAACCGCCGTGACCCGCGTAATCGGCGCACAGTGCGTGCAAAAAAATACGATTTGATGGATAAATTCCACGCGATATTGCCGTTCGCACTGACCGGCGCACAACAGCGCACAATTCACGAAATCTTTACTGATATGTCGGGCGATGTGCCGATGATGCGCCTGGTCCAGGGCGATGTCGGCAGTGGGAAAACAATCGTCGCCATGGCGGCCGCAGTGCATATGGCGGAATCTGGGGCACAAACGGCCATGCTGGCACCGACCGATGCGCTGGCACTGCAACACTATAATAAATTAAAGCCGATGTGCGATAAAATCGGCATCGTGTGTGATATTCTGACCGGTCGGGACAAAGGTGTGGCGCGACGCGAAAAATTAACATCAATTCGTTCGGGGCGTACGCGCCTGGTGATTGGAACGCACGCCCTGTTTTCAGACGATGTGGAATATCGTGATTTGGGCCTGGTCATTGTGGATGAACAGCACCGATTCGGCGTGACCCAGCGCGAGGCCCTGCGCGCCAAAGGCGCAAATCCAGACCTGCTGGCGTTATCGGCGACACCAATTCCGCGGACACTGTCCATGACAATTTATGGCGACATGGATGTGTCAATTATAAATGAAAAACCGGCTGGACGCCTGGCCATCAAGACAACAAAATTGCCAATCGCACGCATTGGGGATTTAATCGCACGCATATCGGCGCAAATCGCCACCGGGGCCAAGGTGTTCTGGGTATGTCCACTGGTTGAAGACAGCGAAGACGCACCCGCGGCCGCCGCAACCGCACGATACGATGACCTGAAAAAATATTTTCCGACCGCTGGCCTGGTTCATGGCCAGATGGATAAGAAGCAACGCGATGCGACAATGGCGAAATTTGCCGACGATAATTCTGATATGTCATTGCTGGTTGCCACCACGGTCATAGAGGTTGGCATTGACGTCCCACGTGCAACAATCATGGTGATTGAAAACGCCGAACGATTTGGTCTGGCGGCGTTGCACCAGTTACGCGGTCGCGTCGGGCGCGGCAATACACAATCGTATTGCGTTCTGTTGTATGGTGGGGGGCTGTCTGAAAACGGGATGCGACGTTTGGATGTTCTGTGCGATACGGACGATGGTTTTGCAATCGCCGAACAGGATTTAATGATGCGCGGTACGGGCGAACTGGTTGGCACACGACAGAGTGGTTGGATAAACTATCACTTTGCCGATTGGCGCGAACATCGCGACCTGTTCCGGATGGCGGCGAATGCGGCACGCGACATGACCGTGCCAGACCCGTGGGCGCGCGATTTAATGTTTATCTTTGACCGGGGGGCACAAATCAGTGCGTAAATTATTTGCATTTTTATTGTGCATGATTTTGGCGTTGCCGGCCGGCGCCGCGTCACTGATAAATGATACGGAAATTGAACGCTATCTGACCGAACTGGTGGCGCCAATCGCGACCGCGGCGGATATTTCACCCGAACGGTTGCGTGTGCATATCGTGCGTGACAATGATTTCAATGCGTTTGTCATGGGGGGCGAAGATGTGTATATCTATACCGGGTTGCTGACCCAGATAAAAAATCCGAATGCATTACAGGCCGTGGTGGCGCACGAACTGGGCCACACGATTGGCGGCCACATGGCGCAAATGTCGGCACGCATGGACGCAGAAATGCACCGTGCAATGTTGATTCAGGCACTGGGTATCGGACTGATGGTGGCGGGTGGCAACCCCAGTCTGGGCGCGGGTGTACTGGCGGGTTCCAGTGGCGTTGCAACGCAATCATTATTGGCATTTTCACGGGACGAAGAACGCATCGCCGATAACCTGGGGCTGGATTTAATGGTGCGTGCTGGCCAGGATCCGAACGGATTTATCACAGTATTTGAACAAATGCAGGAACAGACCGGCGCAATGGAATCACGTATAAATCCAACACGTGTGAATCACCCACTGACCACCGAACGATTGAAAAATGTGCGCGACCGAATTGCCAAAATGGAATATACCGCGCCCGCCGCAAATCCGGCCCAGGACGCGAAATACGAACTGGTGCGGGCAAAGTTGGTTGGGTACCTGGACACACCGGCACGCGTATGCGAATTATACCCGGCACGGGACAAATCAGATGCGGCAATATACGCACGTGCAATCGCCGCGATGCAGGCGGGAAACCTGGATGCGGCACGCATCGGCACCGGGACATTGATTTCGCGTGACGGAACAAATCCGTATTTTTATGAACTGATGGGTGATATCCAATACCAGTTTGGCCACTATGACGACAGTGTCGCCGCGTATTCAGAATCACTGAAACTGGCGGGGAACGCACCACAAATCCAGACGGCATTGGCACTGGTTTTAACCGAACGGAATCAGCCCGGCGATCGCGACCGCGCCATTGAATTATGCAAGCGCGCGATTTTAACCACGCCGGCCCCGCTGACATATTGGGTGTTGGCACGCGCATATGGCGACGATACCGGACGCAGTGCATGGGCAACCGCCGAATACTATAATATGATTGGCGATGCCAAGAATGCGCGCAAATACGCGAAAATCGCACAACAGAATTTGAAATCCACCGCCCCAGAATACATCAAATCGGGCGAAATAATTTCAAAAAAATAGTTCGCGGAACATCACGGCTCTATTCGCCGGTTCTAATCCGGACCCGCCCAAGATTATAAAAACACCCGCCTGAACGGCGGGCATTTTTTATAATGGGGCGGATAACC
>CAKQEW010000009.1 GCA_934230415.1 uncultured Alphaproteobacteria bacterium
TTCTAATCCGGACCCGCCCAAGATTATAAAAACACCCGCCTGAACGGCGGGCATTTTTTATAATGGGGCGGATAACCTTATTGCTTCGCGACCTTGCAAAATCGCCCCATGGGCGACCGGCGTGCATCCGCCTTTTTGCTGCGGTTCGAACGGCTCTACTCGCCGGTTCAAATCCAGACCCGCCCAAGATTATAAAAAACACCCGCCTGAACGGCGGGCATTTTTTATAATGGGGCGGATAACCTTATTGCTTCGCGACCTTGCAAAATCGCCCTATGGGCGACCGGCGTGCATCCGCCTTTTTGCTGCGGTTCGAACGGCTCTATTCGCCGGTTCAAATCCGGACCCGCCCAAGATTATAAAAACACCCGCCTGAACGGCGGGCATTTTTTATAATGGGGCGGATAACCGGATTCGAACCGGCGACACCTGGTACCACAAACCAGTGCTCTAACCAACTGAGCTACATCCGCCATACTGGTGGAGCTGATCGGACTCGAACCGACGACCCCTTGCATGCCATGCAAGTGCTCTACCAACTGAGCTACAACCCCTTGCGAGGTCATATTCTATATTTCTTCTTGCCAAATGTCAAATCAATTTGCTAACCTTTTTATACAAGAAGGAGATTTAATATGGATTATCAAGCGTTAAAAGCAGAAGTTGAACAGAAAACACAGCAGACACTGGACGTTCTGGCGGGCGAATACGCCGGTTTGCGCACTGGACGCGCGTCTGTGCATTTATTGGATGGTGTGCGTGTGCCGGTATATGGTTCTGACATGCCATTGAACCAGGTCGCAACCGTCGCAACCCCAGACAACCAGACATTAAGTGTTACCGTATGGGACATCAACAACGCGGGCGCGGTTGAAAAGGCAATTCGTGATTCTGGGTTGGGCCTGAATCCAAATACGGCGGGCGGTGTTATTCGCCTGAACCTGCCACCATTGACCGAAGAACGCCGCCGCGAACTGACCAAGGTTGCCGGTAAATACGCCGAAGAAGCCAAGATTTCTATGCGTAATATTCGCCAGGATGCAATGGGTAAAATCAAGCGCGCCGTGACTGATAAAGAAATTTCAGAAGACGACCAACGTAAATACGAAGATGTTTTGCAGAAAGTATTTGAACTGCGCGCGTCCCAGGTTGATGCATTGGCAAAGCAGAAAGAATCCGACATTATGTCTGTGTAATCAACCCATAAAAATATTGGAAACGAAATGTTTAAATTCTTGAAAAAGAAATCTGACACTGTCGCGACCGCACCGGCGCGCGTGCCGAATCATATCGCATTTATTTGCGATGGCAATCGCCGTTGGGCCGAAGCACGCGGCCTGCCCCCATTATTGGGACATCAGGCGGGTATCGCAAATTTTGAGAATCTGGTTGATTGGTACATTGCCCATGGCGTGTCCACGATTACATTCTTTATATTTTCCACGGAAAACTGGAACCGTTCCCAGGAAGAAGTTGATTACCTGATGGACCTGTTCTATACCGAACTGAAAAAGAATATGAAGCATGCACTGGAAAAAAATCTGCGCTATCGCGTGATCGGATCGCGTGACCGTCTGCCAAAGCGTCTGGCACATATGTGCGACAAATTGGAACAGACATCAGCAGAAAACACTGGTGGTACGGTTGTGTTTGCACTGAACTATGGTGGCCAGGATGAAATTGTTTCGGCGGTAAATGCGGCAATTGAAAACGGCGAACCGGTGACACGCGAAACGTTTGAAACGTTCCTGGACACGGGCGAATTATTGCCAATTGACTTAATGGTCCGCACCAGTAATGAATTCAGAATTTCTAATTTCTTGTTGTGGAAATTGGCGTATGCCGAACTGATGTTTGTACCCCAACATTGGCCTGATTTGGTTAAAAATGAAAAAATGTGGCAACAGACACTGGATGAATACGCACGCCGCAATCGCCGATTTGGTGGTGGCAAGAAAGCAAATTATGCCGGGAAAAAGAAATAAACATCAGGGGTATATTCATGTCAAACACATCACAGAGGGTTATCGTTGGCGGGGTAATGGCATTAATTGCCATCGCTGCGGCAGTTGGTGAACATTTTGGTTTTGGAACGGTGCGATACCTGGGGATATTGGTTGTACTGGGGATGATTGTTGAAATGATTTTGGCAACCGCACGCACACCCCACGACCAATTGGCCCAGAACCACAACTGGTTGGTATACGGTGGTTTTATTGTATGGCTGTTCGTAATGTTGGCCGCAGTAGATACGGTGGCAACACGTCCATGGATTATGTTGTTGCTGTTGCTGATTATCAGCGCCGCCGACACAGGTGCATGGTTTTTTGGCCGCATGCTGGGTGGCGATAAAATGTGGGAACGGCTGTCTGCGAACAAGACTTGGGCGGGCCAGATTGCCGGTATCATATGTGGGACATGTATGTCGGTATTGTACGGTTTGCTGGGGTCTGATACATTCATGCCACAATTGATGTGGATTGGGATTAGTATCGCCCTGCTCAGCCAATATGGCGATCTGACCGCCAGTTGGATTAAGCGTCGCATGGGACTGAAAGATTTTGGACACATATTGCCGGGCCACGGTGGATTGCTGGATCGTTTTGATGGATGGATTTATGCATTGCCATTGGTTTGGTTAATCATGCTGTAATTATTTTCAAAGGAACAGACGGGTATGCATACAGTTTTGGCGATTATTGCATTATTAATTGTGTTGGGCGTGGTGGTATTCATCCACGAACTGGGGCACTTTTTGGCGGCACGTGCGGCCGGCGTTCGTGTGGAACGATTTTCCATTGGATTTGGCCCGGCAATTGTAAAATGGCACGATCGTCATAACACCCAGTGGCAGATTGCATGCCTGCCCCTGGGGGGATATGTTTCTATTTACGGCCAAGATATGATGTTCAATCGGGGCGAGTACGAAAAATTGGACGCCGAAAAAAAGCGTGCTCATTACCTGTCTGCGCCAGCGTGGAAACAATTTATTATTATCGCCGCCGGGGTCACAATGAATTTTATCCTGGCGTGGCTGATTTATTCCGGAATGTTTATGGTACGTCCAAAAAACGTTCAATTGCCCGTTGTCGGCCAGGTTATTCAATCATCGGTTGCATTTAATGCCGGCATTAAACCAGGCGACGTCGTTGTGCGCATTGATGATGCAAAAATTACAAACTGGGGCGAGATTATTATTGCCAAAGAATTAGCATCGGGCCATGATGCCAATGTTGTGGTTGTACGCGGTGAAAAACTGGTAAATGTGCAATTAAGTCCGGCGGAACGCTGGGGCTTGGTCGCCGACGGCAGCAAAACCGAACTGCGCAAAAAGGGATTTTTCAGTGGGTTGCATGCAGGCGCACGCGAAACATATTACCAATCAAAAACATTGTTGGTGATTCTGAAACAAATCGTAACGGGTGAACGGTCATCAAAGCAATTGGGGTCATTTATCACCATTGCCCAGGTATCTGGCCAGGCACTGGAGGCAGGAATATATGCCCTGTTGTCCATTATCGCCTTGCTGTCGGTGAATTTGGCTGTTATAAATTTGTTGCCATTGCCGGTATTGGATGGCGGATACCTGATGATTTTGGTTATAGAGGGTATCACGCGTCGCAAACTGGGCGGACGCGGAATGGAATACGCAATCATCGCCGGGTGGGTGCTGATATTCGGGCTGTTCGCACTGACCATGTGGAATGACTTGGCACGTGTATTTGGATTGAATTAATATGAGCAAGCAAAAACTGATTTTCGCAACAACATTATGTGGCGCGTTGGTTGCCAATGCAAATGCCGCCGTCGTATCACGCATTGATGTATCGGGCAACCGTCGTATGGATGCTGAATCTGTACGCATTTTGTCTGACGTTCATGTTGGTGACAATGTGGGTGAATCACGCGCAAATGAAATCGCAAAAAAATTACAAGCCAGCGGATACTTTTCACGCATTAACGTTCGCATGGCGGGCAATGTGTTAAAAATTGATGTGGCCGAGGCCCCAACCGTAAACATGGTAACGGTTGAAGGAAACGATGAAATATCAACCGATGATTTAAAGAAAGAAATCCGACTGAAAGAACGCGCATCATACGATGAATCTGTTATCGGCGCCGATGTCCAACGAATGCTGACCGTGTACCAGCGCAAGGGATTCTTTGGCACAAAAATTAATCCAAAGAAGATTGAATTAAGTGATAATCGCGTAAATGTCGTTTATGAAATCCGCGAAGGTCACCCAACATATATCACAGACATTGATTTTGCCGGCAACAACCAGTTTAGCGCACGAACACTGCGTGGCGAAATCCTGTCGCGCGAACACGCATGGTGGCGTTTTATGACGCAATTTGATGTATTTGACGAAGATCGCATTCAATATGACCAACAATTATTGCGCCAGTTCTATCTGCGTAATGGGTATGCGGATTTTGCCGTAACCGATGCGACCGGTGTGTTTACCCCCGACCGGCAGTACTATTCTGTAAAATTCACCGTGGACGAAGGCGCAAAGTACAACTTTGGCAAACTGACAATTGACAATCCGTTTCCTGATGTCCCAGACAGCGTACTGTACGACGTCATAAAAATGCGCGATGGCCAGACATATAACATTGACCTGGTGGATGAAACGATTTCTGCATTGCGCGGGGCGGTTGCTGACTATGGATATGCATTTATCAATGTGGAACCGGTACCGACCAAACATGATGACACACACACCATTGACATGGCGTTCAATATTCAAAAAACAAATCGTATTTACCTGAACGATATTAATATCCTGGGCAATGTGCGCACATTTGATACGGTGATTCAGCAACTGATTCCGATGCGCGCGGGTGATCCATTTTCCCTGCAAACCATTGAACAGGGACGCCAGAATCTGATGCGTACCCGTTATTTCAAAGACGTCCAAATGGTGCCAACCCGCATCGCCGATGAAAATATGATGAACCTGGATATCAAAGTTGAAGAACAACCGACTGGTGAACTATCTGGCGGTTTTGGTTGGTCAAATATCAATGGGTTCATGGTTGATGCCGGCATTACCGAAAACAACTTTATGGGCCGTGGCCAGATTGTCCAATTGCGTGGTTCCATTGCCCAGTACCAGAAACAGGCATTATTCAGCTTTACCGAACCATACCTGTTTGGGCGCGCGCTGTCCGGCGGGTTTGATGTATCGTACACAATGTACAATTATTCATCACTGGGCGGATTTGGCTATGACCGTGATTCATTGACATTGGCAACACGTATGGGGTGGCGGTTGACCGACCATTGGACCCAGAGTGTCCGCTTGTCCGCGGCATTTGACCAGAATTACGATCTGCAATCGGCAAATGGGTGGCGCGATTCCACACTGTACACATTGGCAACGTACCTGAAATATTATAACCTGGACACCAATTTCCAACAGAATACACACACCGGCGTGGTGGCGAATTTGGGACTGGCGTATACCGGATTTGGTGGCACCGAAACATTTATGCGATACAGTGGTGACATCACCGCCATGGTTAAATTCCTGAATGACCGGTGGCAGTTGCGTTCATCATTGGATTTCGGTTATATTCAGCCATTGGATGGCGATTATGTATCGCGTGTTTACCGCTATTTCTTGGGCGGGGAATCATTGCGCGGGTTTGATATCGCCGGCGTCGGCAGTCGTAACTGGTTCTATACATCATATTCATTGGGCGGCATGTGGAAATTAAATGGCTCAACCCAGTTGAATTTCCCTGTATTTATCCCAGACGAATACCAGATAAAAGGGTTCATATTTGCGGACTATGGTATACTGGGCAAACCGCCACGTGATGAATACACATACCGGAATTTCTACGGCACAACACGCGACAATTATATTGACAGTGACCTGCGCACATCTGTTGGTTTTGGTATTTATTGGAATACCCCAATGGGGCCAATGAATTTCAGTTGGGGCTGGCCACTGCACATGAATGAATATGACCGCGAACGCCGTTTCCTGTTGTCGTTTGAAACCCAGTTTTAACAGATTGCCCCAAATGGGGCATTTGTTATCTTACTTTTATCCTTGACCCGTGGGCGCGAATTTTCTTATAATTCATACACAAAGCTTTGAAAGGGGGAACACAGGTATGAAAAAAGTATTTCTGGCATTTTTTGTTGCGTTGGCATTGGCCGGCTGTGGCCAGGTTTATGATCGCGAACCTGTTGGCGTTGGATACGATAACAACGAATTGAAATTGAGTCCATGCGCATGCATCATGGTATTCCAGGCATAAACCACCGGATTCACAGGGGGGAGTGTTTCATTGGAATATCCAGATAATTTTGATACGCCGGCATTTCCTGCGGGTAAACGTATTGCCGTTTCCCGGTTGTTTGCTATATTGACATCTGGACTGTTTGTTGCGATTTTGGGTGTATGTGGATTACTAATGTGGACAACGCGCAGCGCGACGGTTGACCCATTTATTATTTCTGTTGATAAAATTACTGGCGCGTGGTCGGTTGTCGGTCATTCGCATGGGCGGATTGAATATTCGGCATCGCGCACGATGCAGGAATCCGTGATTGCAAACTTTGCGCGCGATTGGTTCACGGTTGGCACAGATTCAGAAAACAACGCCCTGTGGCAGACATGTGATCGTGAACGCGTATGCATGTCAGATAATGCGCCGGCACATACGGATGGGGTATGTGCACTGTATTGCGCCGCAGGCGATGATGTTTTTAACCGCTTTCTGTACAACGTTGTTCCGGCATGGGCGGAAATTGCCGCAAACGGTGGGCGCGTATCGTTGAATATGGCGTATTTACAAATAACCCCCATCGGCGCAATTACTGATGTCGGTGGCACGTGGCAAATTTCGGCAACGGTATCCACCCCTGATGGTGACATGCAAATCATTGCCTTTGCCAAGGTTGCACGTTTGGAATCACGGTATCCACGAACACTGGGATACTATATCGCGGACTTTAACACATACAGAATAAACTGATGAAAAAATTGATAATGTTTTTATCGGGATTAACACTGTTGGTACTGACATTTGGGCTGCTGTACCTGACAGGGGCGATTTATGACGCCGGTGAAAAACGTACAGTGGACACATATTTCTTTCAGCCAAATAATTTATCCAGTCAACGCCCCGGCGAAATTCAAACGCCTGATGAAATGGGCGACAGTCGTATTTTAACCATGCTGGTTGACCGATATGTGACAGAATATTTTTATGCCATCCCAGACCGTGAAAACATTGCACGTCGCACCCGCACCGGTGACACATTGGCACGCATGTCATCGGACGCCGTTTTTAACGCCTGGCGAAATACAACCGCGTTGGATATTCAGCACCTGGCCGATGAAAAGGCACTGCGTACGGCGGCCGTTATTGGCGACATCGTCCGCCCATCCGGCAGCGATTATTGGCAGGTGGATTATGAATTACGCACATGGCGCACACCAAATGATTTAACTGTTGCGCCCGATGTCACACGTGGTACAATGTTTATGAAAATCAGGTACGAATCCGGGTTGCGTAATTCAATTCTGGAATACGGAATCCACAAATTTTTGGACAATGGGGGCGACCCGGCCACATTGTTTAAATTTCAGGTTACCGCCATAGAAGGCGTAAATTAAGGCACACATGAAAAAGGCAATATTGATATTTTTTGGATTGTTTCTGGTAACGATATCGTCCCCTGGCACACTGCGTGCCGATGATGGCGATGCATTTGATTTCAGTGAATTCACCGTCATAGACAGCGACGATGCCAATATCAGCGTCGCATCGGTCAGTCTGAACCCCGGGGCCAGCCCGGCGGCGGTTTCATCATTTGATATTGCCGGCGTTATGTTGGGCATGCCTTTTGAAGATGTGCAAACATTATTCTTTAAGACCAAGGGACTATATTCCCCGCGCAAGGACAACAGCATTATTTACACAATTGCCAAGGATTGGAAATATAACCTGGATTACGAATGTCGTCAAAATGGAATTGTTATCCCGGCGGAATTAACAAAATGTATAAACAGTCTGGCGCGCAATCGCGGGTTGATGTATGCGTCTGAATTGCACCTGGTGCGGGAAAATACCGGCGAAACAATCGTGATTTATTTTACCAGTAACGCAACAGATAACCTGGTTTGGCGTATAGTGTATAACAATGACGTCAATGAACTGGAAGGTGCCGACGAAAAATTTGAAAATCAGCGCCAGAAAAAAATCCTGGCATTTTGGCAGGCGGTGTTGGACAAATATGGTGCACCGAATTCTGATTCAGACAAGTGGATTTCCACAACGAATTCATATGACCCGATGATGACGGCATATTATGGCGCACTGGATTTGGTGGACAATGGGCGCTATGCAACCGATGCGGCAAAAAATGTAGAGGCCGCACGTGATAATTTCCAGGCAAAACCGTACGCATTTTAATGAACACATACCAATCTGGATTATTTGCAGAATTCTGGGCACGAATGTATTTGCGCATGCACGGATATCGCATTTTACGCCACCGTTATGTAACGGGGCGCAATACTGGGCGCGCAGAAATTGATATCATTGCCAAACGCAGGAACACTATTGTTTTCATAGAAGTAAAACGCCGCCCCACAATAACCGCCGGATGGGATGCAATAACCCCGGCCCAGAGCGTGCGCCTGCGTCGCGCGGCGGAAACATTCCTGGCGCGCCAACCACGTCAATACGATGCCCGATTTGATGTAATTATTGTGTGCGGACTGCGCATATACCACGCCCGTGGTGCGATATAATTATATCATTCTTCGCGGAACAGGCGTGCCGGATCAACCGCGGAATCACCACGCCGAACCTCCAGATACATTTCTGGTTTATCCGGATTCATACGACCAATTGGTTCCCCCGCCAGTACATCCTGGCCAACCATCACATCAATATCGCCCAGGTTCGTCATAACCGTGTTATATCCATTCTTGTGCGACATAATCACCACGCGACCGAAACCACGAAAACTGTCGGCGAATTTCACCGTGCCATCCGCCGGCGCCAAAACCAACGCCGCCCCACGCGTACGAATGCGCCAACCATCTGATTTCAGTCCCAACGCCGTCTTTTCACCGAAATGCACAACCACACGACCATGAACCGGCTGATTTAACTTACGATACGAAAAACGTGCATCACCTGACATTTGCGAACTGCCCACGCCGGCGGATAATTCAGAAATATTCTTTGCGCGCGCCGACAATTCACGCAATTTTTTTTGCAGGGCGGCCTGCTCGTTCTTTAATTTTTCGTTCTGGGCGGCGCGTGTTCGCAACAATTTATCCAACTGGGTCTTTTCCGCGGCATATTTTTTCGCCGTGCGGTCCAGTTTTTCTTTTTCAATCGCACGTGCATCGCGAATTTTTTCCAGTTCACGAATCTGGGCCGTGGCGGTCTGAATTTCATCATCAAATCGCGACGCCGCACCCGACAGCACCGCCGACGTCAGTACATATTCGCGCATATTATCCGTATCAAAATTTGGATGTGACGCAACGAACAGAATGCTGGCCGCGGCATCAGTAATGCGCGACCGGTTCGCATCCAGCGACTTTGTCAATTTGTCACGCTGGGCGTCCAAATCCGCAATCTTGCGCGCGACCGCACCACGTTGTTCTTCCAGGGTACTGACCTGTTCGCCGGCACGAACTAGTTTTTTCTTGGTTTGTTCAACCTCGCGCTCTGACGATTGAACCTGTTGGGTTAATTTCTGATTTTGCTGTTTGGTCTGTTCAATCTGGGCATTGATACGTGACAGTTCGCTGGCCGCGGGCGCACCACCCACCGCCAAAACCGCCAGCGCAAAACCAACAACCAGTTTTTTCATTATTTTTTCACAACACGCAGGAACGTCTTTTTACCCTTTTGCACAATGATTTCATCCGCCGGGGCAACCACGTGCTTTGGGTCTGTGATTTTTTCACCGTCCAGTTGAATTCCGCCCTGTTCCACATTGCGGCGCGCTTCGGATTTTGATGTAAACAGCCCCGCCCCACACAGGAAATCCAAGATACCCATTGCCGCACCAAATTCAATTTTCACAGATGGCATATTTTCAGATTTTGCCGCACCACCAAACAACGCATCCGCCGCATCCTGGGCCGCGACCGCCGCATCATGACCATGCGCAATTTCGGTTGCATGAAACGCCAGTACCCGCTTTACCGTGTTCAGTTCTGCACCCTGGGCCGCCGCCAGGCGCGCAATTTCATCCAATGGAATTTCTGTAAAGATTTTCAGGAATTTTTCCACCAAATCGTCCGGCGTATTGCGGAAATACTGATAGTATTCATATGGGGACGTTTTATCTTCGTTCACCCAAACGGCATTGCCCGCCGATTTCCCAATCTTGTTCCCATTGGCATCGGTAATCAGTTGCGTTGACAGGACGAAAACCTCTTGCCCCATTTTCTTGCGCACCAGTTCAACGCCCATAACACTGTTACCCCACTGGTCAGCGCCACATAATTGAACCGTGCAACCGTATTTTTTATACAGCGTCAGGAAATCCACCGCCTGGAACGTCATATAATTGAATTCCAAAAACGTCATACCATTTTCCAACCGACGACGCACACTTTCCATACCCAACATACGCGGTACGGTGAAATCAGTGCCAAATTCGCGCAGGAAATCCATATGACTGTACCCCGACATCCAGTCGTTGTTATCAACCATAATTGCGCCGTCCACGCTGTCATCAAAATGGATAAATTTCGCGATTGAATGACGCAATCCCGCACAGTTATGTTCAATTTGTGCATCGGTCAACATTGGGCGCCCCTTGTCCCGACCGGATGGGTCACCAATACGTCCCGTGGCCCCACCAACCAGCGCAATTGGCCGATGGCCATATTTCTGGAACCAACGCATTAACATCAATGACGCCAAATGCCCCACATGCAACGAATCCCCGGTTGGGTCAGTGCCCCAATATACCGTCACACGCCCCGCATTCAATACGTCGTTTAACGCGTCCATATTTGACGCCTGGTTGATAAAACCACGTGCGTCCAGTTCCTGTAATAATTCGTTTTTCATGTCTTTTTCCTTGGATCCCTGTAATGCTAGCAGAGTTTCATCCCCCGCGCAAATATTTTATCGTGGCAGAGCATATACTCTCTATAAAAAATACCGCCAAACGGCGGTATTTTTTACTGGTATCATAATGTTGTTATGCCAACATTTTTGCGACTTCATCCGCCAGGTTGTCTTCGCGTTTCTGGATACCTTCGCCCAGTACGTAATACGCATAACCGGCCAATTTGCCACCATGTTCTGCAACAACTTCTTTAACAGTCTTGGATAGATCCATAACGAACGGCTGTTCTTCCAGAACAGTTTCCGCATAGTACTTGTGGATACGACCCTGAACCATTTTTTCAACCACAGCCTCTGGTTTGCCAGCGGTTGCGCCAGATTCAATAAACACTTTCTTTTCGCGTTCAACCGCGGCCGGATCAACGTCCGCAATTGTCATAAATTCAGGTTTATTTGCCGCGATGTGCATTGCAATCTTGTTGCCGATTTCATCAATTTTTTCAGAATCGCCGTCAATTGCAACCGCAACACCAATCTGGCCCATGCCTGGAACCAATGCGTTGTGGATATATGTGTAAATATGCTGGCCAGAAACGCGTGCGATACGGCGCAGGTTCATATTTTCACCAATTGTGGAAATTGTCGCTGCGATATCATCTTTGACCGCCGCCATTGTCGCATCAAAATCACCATTCAATTCCAATGCCTTGGCCGCAACGTCGGCAACCAATTTCTGGAACTTGTCATTTTTGGCAACAAAGTCTGTTTCGGCATTCAATTCAACGACACAGCCCATATTGTCACATTTAACAACGGTGACCAGGCCCGATGCCGCAACACGACCCGCCTTGGACGCTGCCTTGACAATACCTTTTTGACGCAGCCAATCCGCCGCTGCTTCTATGTCGCCATTTGATTCAACCAAGGCCTTTTTGCAATCCATCATACCTGCGGCTGTTTTTTCGCGCAGTTCTTGAATCATTTTTGCTGTTATTTCTGCCATAGTTTTCTCCCTAGGATAAATTTTTTGATTTTTTGAATTGTTGTATGTTTTTGTGTGGCCGCCACCTGTCTGGCACGTGCAATCGCCGTTTGTGTATCACACGATAACGGTCCCGCACAGCCGGCAACCTTGGCAATAAAGCCCATGGATTGTCCGGTAACGGTATCCACACATTCATACACTGTTACGTCATCCTGGTAAGACAACGCGCGCGCAACATAACTGACCCCAGCAGACGACACGATATACTCCGCCGCCTCGCTGGCGTGGGGCCAAACCGTGATGGTTGATGGGGTCTTGTTATCGCTCATCTTGCGCCTTATTTGTCAGCCTTGTCGGCCAATTTACCACGACGTTCTGCACGTGCTTCGGATGTTTTGGATTTCTGACGTGCTTCTTTATCTTTGACGTCCGCTTCAAAATCGTCCGCAACCGTCATGTCAGATTCAACCTTTTTACCGGCCGCACCGCCCAAACGTTTTTCAATACCAGACAGAATCGCGTCAACAAACAGGTCACAGTACAACTGGGTTGCACGTGCCGCGTCGTCATTACCCGGAATTGGGTAATCAACCAATTCTGGATTCGCGTTCGTATCGCAGATTGCGATTGTCGGAATATCCAGATTGCGCGCTTCGCGAACAGCATTGATTTCACGTGGAACATCAATAACAATCATCGCCTGGGGTGTGCCATGCATTTCCAGAATACCACCGAAAATGCTGCGCAATTTTTCAACTTCTTTGGTCATAACGCCAACTTCTTTCTTGGTCAAACCCAATTTTTCGGCGTTTTCAATGTCAGATTCCATCTTTTTCAGACGACGAATTGACTGGGACACAGTTGTCCAGTTTGTCAACATACCACCCAACCAGCGGTTGTTGACATAATATTGACCGCAACGTTCCGCCGCATCTTTGACGATATCTTTGGCCTGGTGCTTGGTCGCAACGAACAAGATTTTGCCACCGGCGGCCGCGATTGCTTCCAATGCAACCAACGAACGATACAGCAACGGTGCAGTTTTGTTCAAATTGATAATGTGAATCTTATCCTTGACCCCATAAACATACGGTGTCATCAACGGGTTCCAGCGACGTGTGTGGTGACCGAAATGGACGCCAGCTTCCATCAACTGCTTCATAGTAAATGTAGGCAATGCCATGATTTTATCCTTTTTCTGTTGTTATCCTCGCCGTGGGCGCCAGACCAGATTTTAATGCAAACCCAGACAGAAAATAGCCCAACGACTGTGTTATTCACGCATGCGCGTGTACCCCGATAATAGACCAACCGCCTGAAAAAATCAAGTATAATTTGACAAAATTAAATAAATTCAATTCATAAAACATGTATTGACAAATATTTTTTGTGTATTATATTTTAAGCATGAATTTATGGCGGGGGATTTTCACAAGTTTTGCATTCCTGGGGACATTTACCGGGACGGTGCTGGCCGCCAATGATTGCACCAATCCAACATATCGTCAAAACAATCCATCAGAATGTTATTTCTTTGGTGGCACAACGACCATCCTGGGGGGCACCAGTATAATTGGTGGTGCATTGGCACTGGTTGGTATGGCATCATCGGGTGGTGGTGGCGGCGGAAACGCAAACGCGACGTATATCCAACCAACACTGAGCACGGCGCACCTGGTCGGTGCCGATGTCAGTTCTGCGACACTGGCCGGTGTAATGGCCGCCCCAACATACAATCGCAATTATGACCAATATAACAGCATACGCCTGGCGTGGTCGTTGGCGCGTGGATATACCGGGCGTGGGTCTGAAATCGCCGTATTGGATGCCGGATCTGACACATGGCATGGCGCAACGGTTGCATCATTTGCGTCTGGGGCGGTTGCACCAGATGCCGTTGTTCGTGAATACAAGATTACAGACAGCAACATGCGATTTATCCCGTATTCCCAGATTGGTGATACAATCGCCGCCGCATCCAGCGCCAACATATATAATGCCAGTTGGTCCGTCGGCATGCGCGCCACAGAACTGAAATCACGTGCACACCTGGAACGCATCACCGATATAAATTTTGTGAACCAGATTTCCGCCGCCGCCACCGAACGCGATGCGATTTTTGTCTGGGCCGCGGGAAACGATGGCGCCACACAATCCAGCGCACTGTCCGCCCTGCCCCGCGTTATGCCCGAATTACGTGGACATTTCATAAATGTTGTTGCATATGACGATGCGACCGGCAAATTGGCCGATTACAGCAATGCATGCGGCATCACCCGCGATTGGTGCATAACCGCACCAGGCACCCTGAACACAAAACACAGTGTGGCCGCCGGCACCAGTTTTGCCGCCCCGATTGTATCCGCCGCAATCGCCGTTGTGCGCCAGGCATTCCCATACATGACCGCATCTGAAATCACATCACTGTTATTTGAAACCGCACGCGACCTGGGCGCACCAGGCGTTGACGACATATATGGTCATGGAATGCTGGATTTGGAACGCGCAACACGCCCCGTGGGTGCGGCCCTGGTACCAATTGACGAAACAATGAGCCAGACCACCGCCGCCACCGCACGCGTATCCGGCCAGATTGCCCATAAAATCAAATCGGCAAACCCAGAATTCGCGTTTTTTGATGGGTACGGACGCGCATTTGCCGGGGACATATCCGATAGCATATCTGTCCAGAATCCGTCCATGGCGTGGCGCCACCTGCACAGCGACAACACCGCCAGCGCATTTAACGCCGGCAACATCACATTTGGGTTCAGAAACGCCGATTTCCTGGTAATGGACGGGATGTTGGGGACTGATGGCAACAATTTTATGACGTTTATGGGCGCGACCAATACATGGGATTTCATGAATGCTGAAATATTCCAGAATGCGACAATCGGATTTGCGCGCCCACGCACCGCTGAAAATTCACTGGTGACAAATATATCCGGACTGACCACGGCGTCATTTGCAATCGGTGCCCGGTACAACGATTGGACATTTACCGCGATGATACCAGATACCATTGTATCTGGCGATATGACGATGCATATCCCGGTTGGACGCAACGCCGACGGCGTGGTAATGTTCCGCGACTACAACATTGATATGACATCGCGCCCAGCGCTGGAATTCCAGACAAAATACAAATTCATGACATTTGGCGTCGTTGATAATCCATATGGCCGCGATGAAATTTACGTTCTGGGGACCTGGGATATTAAATTCTAGGACTTTGTGATTCCACGCACACTGATAAAATTGCGCAACGTATCACGGTGCACACGTAACCGACGGGCAATTTTATACTGGCGACATCCCGCATCCAGTTTTTGTGAAATATACCGTTCCCGCCCATCAAGTTTTCGCACATTACAACTGCCATGCGGGCGGCCGATGTGTCCCCCTTCTGATTTAACACGTGCCAGGGCCTCTTTGGTGCGCTGGGATATCAGATTGCGTTCAATTTCTGCCGACAGTCCAAATGCAAACGCCAAAACCTTGCTGGTGATATCCGACCCCAGGCGATACTTATCTTTTATCGTCCAAATCTGGGCACCGATATCCATACAGTGATGCAAGATACTCATAATCTGTAACAAATTTCGCCCCAGACGCGACAATTCTGACGCAATAATCATATCATCTTTGTTAATGCGCTGTATCAGTCGTCCCAGTTTACGTTTATTTAAATCCTTGGTTGACGAAATTGTTTCTTCTATCCAGCAATCAATGCGCAAATCCTGACGCTCACAGAATTTTTTTATCTCAAATCGTTGATTTTCTGTTGTTTGGTGGTCGGTTGACACACGAATATAGCCATATATCAATTTGTTCCTCCATTTGTTTTACCGACGGGTAATTATTTAACTTGTCTTTTTTGTATTCAATTTCTAGAATACCCGCATAGGTAGGATACGCTGGGGGATAAAAACCATGACACGCAACAAACGCAATATCGCAAAAAAGCAGACAAAAAAACACAGCATTTGGCGTGAAATCGCAATGATTGGGGTGGTGGCGCTGGTTATGGCGGGCGGACTGGCCACATGGTACATGACGCGTACAGGTAACGCGAACGTAACACGCATGCACGCAACATATAACACGCCGACCGCGGCAACATTTTCTGATTCCAACGATGTCCTGTTCGGCGCGAATGATATTCCAACCGTGAACAACAACAGAACACTGAACAAAATTCAACCACTGGTTATTTCATACGACTGGAAATCCGGCCCGTACCAGCGGACATTTCGCCCAGAACTGACCGACGCAGACATTGCACGCGGTGTGAAAATCAGCCCATTTGTGCGTGGCACATTTGCCGTGCGTGGTGGGGGCGATGAAATTGTTTTTACCCCGGAATCTGATTGGCCGGCGGATACTGATTTTACCGTACGAATTTCACGTGACATGATAAATTCTGGCGTTACGCCGGACCGGCGCAACATATCATTTACAACCCCAGCCATCACGGCAACGGTGTCCAGTTTCAACCTGTATCCGGCACCAGATGCCAAAAAATCTGTCATTGGCGTTGCGGTCATCACGTTTAATTACCCAATTGAAACCCAGGGATTTGCGGACAAATTGTCTGTGCGCCTGGATGATGCAAAACTGGATTTTGATATACGATTTGATAAATTTCATCGCAGTGCAATAATTACAACCACCCCTGTAAAAATCACAAATGCCCCCCAGGTTATTCGTATAAAACTGAATCGTATTAACCCGATTGCCGGAAATGGTGGCACAAAAAAACTGACCGCGCATGCGACCGTCGCCGCCAGTGATAATATATTCCGCATAACAGATATAACAACGACCGCCGCCGATGATAACGATGGGAATGCGCGGCAATTGGTACTGGTAAACATGACCGGTGGTGCCGCAAATAATACAGATTGGAAAAAATTTGTGAACATATACCTGTTACCTGAATACAAAACAGACGATGAACGCGACGACACGCGCGCGCATCGGTGGTCTGATGATGAAATCACACCCGATGTACTGGCGGCGGCAAAAAAATTATCAACACAAAACGTTCGCTTTGTAAATCCAACCGGCGTTTATCAATATGCATTTTCATATGACGTGTCCAGCACATCTGACCGATTTATTTATGTGTCGGTTTCTGGCGGGATTACATCTGATACTGGGTTCACAGTAAAAAATGGATTAAGTTCTGTATTACCGGTGGCATATCCC
Organism: uncultured Alphaproteobacteria bacterium; assembly: GCA_934230415.1. Taxonomy (GTDB): domain Bacteria; phylum Pseudomonadota; class Alphaproteobacteria; order Rs-D84; family Rs-D84; genus Enterousia. The sequence goes on from CAKQEW010000009.1 coordinate 17,276, forward strand.
GCGCGAACGGTCAAGATTGCCGGGGACGGCGCACTGGTGTCCATGGCCGGCGACCAGAAATTAGGCATTATGGCACGTGGTGGGGTCACCACGGCATACGTAAACCTGTATCGCGTAAAATCGTCTGAAATCAACCACCTGATATCCCAGACATATAATATATTCAATGACAACATTGAATTTAAATCGTGGTCATTTGGTGCGGACGATATGTCGGTCGTTTTTCGCAAGCGTATACCATTTTCCGACGCGTCACTGACCAAAACGAATTATGCGGCAGTTGACCTGGGCGAATATGTCGGGCGCGCACGCGACAATGACAATGCCGGAATATTTATTGTCCAGGTCGGCGCATCTGAAAACGATGCAGATTTCAGCGATCGCCGACTGATAATATTGACCGATATGGGCATTATTCGCAAAGAAAACACCGACGGTGCATCCAGCCTGTTTGTCGCAAGACTGTCTGACGGAACGCCGGCCCATGATGCCGAAATAAATATTTTGGGACGTAACGGTAATGCCGTATGGTCGGGTCGCACGGATGATAATGGTCGGGCTGAATTGCCGGCCCTGGCATGGGATGAATACCGTGGCGCACGAGAACCGGTTGCGATTGTTGCCCGGCGCGGGAACGATATATCGTTCATTCCATATAATGCGACCGCACCAATGGTTGATTATTCTAAATTTAACGTTGATGGCGAATATGCGTTCAGCACCAATAAAATCAACGCATTTATATTCACCGACCGTGGCATTTACCGGGCGGGTGAAAATATGGTTATCGGTGGCATTGTAAAAAATAAATCGTTTAAATCAATGGCGGGCATACCAGTACGCATGGAAATCACCGACCCACGTGGCCGCAATATTTTCACAAAATCGTTCAGCCTGGGTGCCGACGGCATGTTTGACGTTAAATATGATATATCCGATGCCGCCACAACTGGCGAATACCAGGCGCGCCTGTATTCATTAAATAACCGGAACAAGATTTCAGAGCACCTGGGGCTGGCAACATTTACCGTTGCGGATTTCGTCCCAGACAACCTGAAAATCACGGCATCAATCGCCGGGGCGGACGTCAATGGATGGATTGCACCGGACAACCTGCGCGCGAATGTATCGTTACGCAACCTGTTCGGAACCGCGGCAATGGACAAGCGTATTTCTGCGCACGCCACACTGCGACCAACGAATTTCGTGTTTGATGGGTATACAGATTTCACATTTACCCCGAATTTTACCACCGGCAACGGGATGAATGATTTGGCAACAGCCCGCGCCCAGACATTCACCAGCAACGCAATTGATACGCGCACCAATGACGACGGCACGGCGGCATTTGATATAACGTTTGACGACGTGATTACAAATGGCACATATACATTAACATTGGATGTACGCGGGTTTGAATCTGAATCCGGGCGCAGTGTTCGCACCGCGGTCACCACACGCGTGGCGGCGGCAAAATACCTGGTTGGAATGCGCCCAGACGGCAACCTGAAATACATCGCACGAAACGCAGAACGCAACGTTCGCCTGGTTGCGCTGGATCACACCGCGTCACCAATTGCCACCGATGGTTTGACAATGCGCCTGGTTCGGCGGGAAAATTTAACCAGTCTGGTCAAGGACTATGGCGGGTATTACAAATACCAGACCGTCACACGCGATAATATTGTTAAACAATCGGAATTTGATATCCCGGCCGACGGTCGCGATGTGCGCCTGGACACCACCACCCCCGGCACATATTTTATGCAGGTTCTGGACAGTGCCGACCGCATTCTGGCAAACATTGAATACTTTGTCGCCGGCAATGAAAACAACGCCATGGCGGCAGATACAAATGCAGAACTGCGAATAAAACTGTCGGCATCTGAATACAAACCGGGTGATAAAATCAATGTCAGTGTTACCGCCCCATATGCCGGCGCAGGTCTGATTACAATTGAACGCGATCGCGTATATGCGTACAAATGGTTTAACGCGGATTCAACCACATCGGTACAAACAATCACATTGCCAGACGATTTTGATGGTACAGGATATGTTAACGTATCATTCGTGCGCAGTATTGCCAGCCGCGACATATTTACCGACCCGTATGCATATGCAGTTGCCCCATTCCAGACCAACACCGCCGCACATAAAATCAATGTGAAATTATCCGCCCCTGAAACCGTGCGCGACCATAAACTGGCCATCAAATATACAACTGACCGCGACGCACGCCTGATGATATTCGCCATCAACAGCGGTATTTTACAGGTGGCAAAATACACCGTTCCACAGCCACTGAAATACTTTTTCCAGAAATCTGCATTACAGGTTACAACGTACCAGACATTATCACTGTTGATGCCAGAATACAAAATACTGCGCGAATTTGCCAAAACGGGCGGTGGCGATTACGAACCAGATGCCGGTACCCAGGTTCTGAATAATCCGTTTGCACGTCGCACATTACCGCCGGTCGCGTTCTATTCCGGAATTATCAATGCGACCGCAAACCAGGCTGGCGACATCACATTTGACCTGCCGGAATACTTTAACGGTGCGGTGCGCGTTTTTGCCGTTGCAACAAACACAACCGCCGTTGGCGGCGCCGATACAACCGTGCATGTCCAATCACCGGTTGTTGCGACACTGGTCGCGCCAACATTTGCCGCGCCGGGGGACACATTTAATATCAGCGCGGTTATATCAAACATGTCAGATACCAGTGGTTCGGATGCCATCGCAGACATCAAATTGGCCACAACCGATGGGATAACGTTGGACGCGGCCACGGGAAAAATCGCCGTACCATATGGCACCGAACGCACATTTTCAACAATGGCGACGGCGGGCACCAAACTGGGGAATAATGAAATCAGCCTGGGCGCGGATATCCGCGATGACGACAAAATATTGGCACATGGCGCAACCACGGCAACACTGTCCCTGCGTCCTGTATCAACGTTCAGAACCCAGATATCCATGGGCTATATCATCGCGAAAAAAACAACCCTGCGCCATATTGGCACGGATATGTATCCAGAATTTGCCACGCACAAAATTTATGTCGCACGGTCGCCAATCGTGTTGGCGCGACCATTGGTGGAATTCTTGGGCGCATATGAATACCCATGCACCGAACAAATCGTATCACGTGCGATGCCATATGTTGTCGCACCAGACAACGCGGTTCTGGGAACAACATCCACAAAATCAGAACAAATTGTTTCGGATGTGATTAACAAACTGCAATCGCGCCAGAATGACGATGGTTCGTTTGGCCTGTGGGCGGGCGACGGTGCGATGGCGGACAACAACAACGCGGCGACCGCCGAACTGACCGCGTACGTGGCGGAATTCCTGGGGATGGCACGCGATGCAAAATTTGCGGTACCAAACAATATGCTGGACCGTGCGATGGGATATCTGCGTGATTTTGCCGGCGCCCCAATCAGCGATGATGACACGGCGCGTGCGGTGGCACATGCGATTTTTGTAATTACCCAGAATAAATTTGTCACGACCAGTTATATAAATCTGTTCCAGGAATATGCGGATGCAAATATGAAAAACTGGCGCGAAACCATATCGGGGACATATATCGCCGCCGCGTACAAAATGATGCAACAATCAGACATCGCGGACGATATCATCGCGAAATACCGCCCGGCGCGTACACCGAATGCCGCCGATGACGCCATGCATATGTACATTGCGCGGCGCTATTTTGATATTGCAAGCACACTGCCCGCCAGCATTACAACATATATGAACAGTGGCGATTACACATCCCAGACATCGGCAATCGTGGTACTGGCATTGGCGGATACGAACGATACCGCAGCATTGCCAAACGATATCAAAATCACCGCCGGTGCGGATTTGGATACATCACATATTGCGAATATGATTGTCGCCGATATCCCAGCGGATGCGGATAAAATCACAATTCAATGTGACGCATGTGATGGCGCATATTTCACGGTTGTGCATATGGGATACCCGAAAACAGTGGACGCGGCCAGCAATGGCATATCCGTATCACGCGAATACTATGACAATACTGGCAATCGCATAACATCGGCAAACATTGGCGATATTATCACCGTTCGCGTCTTTGCACGGGCGCGCGCAACCGATTTCATACCAGATGTTGCGATAACAGACCTGATGCCGGCGGGATTTGTCCCGGTGGACGGCAGCATAAATGGCCCTGCCCGCTTTGTCCAGGTTCGTGATGATCGCGTTGTGATATTTGCCGACCTGGCGCGTGATGCGGCAACATTTGAATACAATGTGCAAATAACCGCGTCTGGCGAATTTGCCATCCCGCCGATTTATGGCGAATCCATGTACAACCCGGCAATAAATGCAACCGGCGCCGCTGGTCGTTTCACGGTTTCAAATGGCACGAATTAGTAATTTATTTTTGCCCATCATCCAACATATACGCCGCCACCGCGTGGCGTATATTTGCGCGGTTGGTATATTTTGTGCATATTGGATAATTCGTTTGTGTTGTGTTTCCCCACTGTTGGGCAACACGCATTTTTCCCGCGCATATTATGACCGCAACGGCACTCTGTTGCGATTAACATTGTCCGCCGATGATAAATACAGACTGTTTGTGCCACTGGACGAAATCAGTCCGGACGTAATCCGCGCCACCGTTTTATACGAAGATAAATATTTCTGGTACCACCCGGGCGTGAATCCGGTATCACTGGTCGCGGCCACAATAAATTGGGCGCGTGGCGCGCCCCACCCCGCGGGCGCATCCACCATCACAATGCAGGTCGCGCGTATGTTGTACGGCCTGGACACACGGCGCGCCACCGGAAAACTGGTACAAATTGCCGCGGCGATTTATATTGACGCATTTCATTCAAAGCGCGAAATACTGGAAGCGTACCTGAACCTGGCACCATATGGCGGGAATATTGAAGGTATCGCAGCGGCATCACTGATATACTTTCATCATCGCGCATGCGATATATCACGGATAGAAGCAATAACCCTGGCCACGGTTCCCCAGAACCCGACCAAGCGCGGATTAAACACACCATCCGGTATGGCTACACTGGCCAATATGCGGGGCGATTTGGTTCGGCGCTGGATTGAAAAATACCCTGATGACGCATACCTGGCCACACTGGCAGATATGCCATTGGTTGCATATGCGCCACGCGACCTGCCATTTATGGCGCCACATTTTGTTCAATCGCAAATCACAGACACAACAAATTATTGGTCGGATATCGGTCGCCGAAATTCTGAAATCATGACGACATTGGATGCAAACCTGCAACATAAACTGGAACGCACGCTGGCCACGCAAATTGCGCGCCAAAAATCACGCGGTGTAAATAATGCGGCGGCAATCCTGGTAAATTATAAAACGATGCAGGTAATCGCATACATTGGATCCGCAGATTATTTTGACAAATCCATATATGGCGAAAACGATGGTGTGCGTGCACGGCGCAGTCCGGGTTCAACACTGAAACCACTGATATATGCCGCCGCCACAGATATGGGGTTAATTCACGGGATGACGCTGTTGCGCGATGCTAAAATCAACTTTGGCGTGTATGCACCCGAAAATTCAGACAGTGAATTTTATGGCCCAATTCTGGCGCGCGATGCCCTGACCCATTCGCGAAATATTCCGGCAATACATTTGGTGCGGAAAATCGGTGTGCGCAATTTTTATAAATTATTGGCGACATCCGGGGTGGCAAACCTGAAATCACCCGACCATTATGGAATATCAATCGCCCTGGGCGGGGCCGAGGTTTCAATGTACGAACTGGCCCAGATTTATGCCACGATGGCGAACCTGGGGGCGAAATACGATTTGCGTACAAATATCGCCGCGCCAATGGTACAAACCGACCAGATTTTATCGCGCGAAGCGAACTTTCTGACCCTGGACATGTTGGCGCACCAACGCACAAATACCACACAAATCCCATTTACCCAAACGCAAAATTCCCCAATTCGTCATTATTGGAAAACCGGCACATCGTCATCATATCGCGATGCATGGACGGCTGGAATATTCGGCGACTATGTTTTAATCGTGTGGGTTGGTAATTTCAATGGCACGCCAAACAACGCATTTTCCGGCGCACGCGTTGCCGCACCGATTTATTTCGCCATGGCCGACACGGTCGCGGCATATGATGCGGCACGTGGCACCCCGATACAGAATAACAATTTCCTGGCACCACACATGAACATCGCACGTGTTCCAATGTGCGCGGGTGTTGGCGGACTGGCCGGGGCATATTGCCCACATATCACGGACGCATATTTTATCCCGGGCATATCACCAATTGACACAAACACGATATACCGTGCGATACCAATTGATAATAAAACAGGACTGCGGGCGTGCAGCCATGACGCGACCACAACACATATGGCAGTGTACGAATTCTGGGACGCCGAATACCTGGATATGTTTCGCCGTGCCGGCATCCACCGCAACACCCCGCCCCCATTTATGCCAGGATGTGATCTGGATAAAATTCAGTCTGATGACAACACCCCAATTATTACATCACCAATTGCCGGGACAAAAATCGTAATCACCAACGATGGCGACAGTGCGCCTGTATCGTTCCAGGCCATCACCAACGCCCCGCATGGCAAGATATTCTGGTTCTTGGATGGTCAATTAATCGGCACATCGCGCACCGGTGGCGTTATAACCCATGACGTAAAAATGGGCACACACACATTGGGCATATCCGACAACATGGGCGGTGGCACAACCCTGGAATTCAGCGTTGTGCGATAACGAATACCGCAACACATTGCCGCACACTTTCCGCAATTACATCAAATCAAATTTGGTAATATAGTTAAATGATACGCCCATCATAAAATTGCTGCCATATACATCGGCACCACGCGCCTTGGCCAGACGATATTTTACATATGGCCCCATGGTAAAATCGCCCCACAGGTTCGTATCCAACCGCAAAACCGCATTCAGGTCGCGCGTTAAATCCGTACTGACATAATCGGAATAGTCAAAATATTCACGATAATAACCATTGGTGGATAATTTCACACCATCACGAACAACGTATTCAGCGCGCCATCCGGCCTCCATACCCGTTTTACTGGTTTGAGCGCCGGCATATGTAAAATCGTATTCGTACAGGCCAGTGATATACAAACTTTTTAAAATCTTGTGGTCAAACAGCGAAATACCACCACTGGCACGGATGATATTCTGGCGCGGTGCATCCGCATTATCGCGAAACTGGGTATCATATGCGCCACGAACCGTTGGCCCTAATTTTAATCCCACAAAGTCCCAACATGCATACGATAAATCACTGGATACAACGATTTTATCCGCGTTCTGGTCGGTTGTTGACGGCCCATTATATGGTCGCAATGTTGTACGCCCATATTCGGCAAACAGTCCATTGTCCCACTTGAATTTATTTTTATTGTATTCCAGAACCGTATCAAAAATACCCTTTACATAATCCTGGCTGGACGCGTTCAGGGCCGACACCGGTGAATCCGCGTATGCCGCGGCATTGCTGACCGTTGTTTTTGATAATTCCAATCCAATGCGCCGAATGTCCAATTTCAATGTTTCATCGGCAACCGCCGTGGCCGGCAAAATCGCCGCCAATAACAATAACGATACCCTTTTCAATTAATTTCCCCCGATAATCTAAAAACCCTTATTTCCAAATACACAATGTGCCATCCATATCACCATATCGCCACCCCGCCCCGCGCACCGCGGCGGTAAATTCCCCACGTACAGCGGTTGGTAATTCAACCGTAACCTGGCCCGCGTTCATATACTTGGTCGCCAAATCAATTTTTGCATCGCGCGCAATTTGTTGCAATTGCATCCAATCCGCAATCGGATCAGACATCGTAATAATCACCGCAAATTTGTCATTATTGCTGCCGTCTGGCAACCAGTTTTGAACCGCATTGGTGTTCATCCACGCCGCCGCCGCCGCCGAATCCAGCGTCATTGTGATATTCGCCGAATATGTGGTGTCTGATTGCTGTTCCCCGGAAATAGATGTCGTGGCAATCATGCCATTTAAATCCCCCGATGGCGCAATCGCCAGCGCATCACGCAACTGGTCTGGCATAGAATATTTTGACAATGCGTCCATGATGATTTGACGGCGCGCCTCGTCCATGGCGATATTTTTTGCCGCCGCGGCGGTATCACTGGTGATACTGACCGATGCGGTGCCACCCAATGTCGCCGCATGCGCCGTGGCAACCGCCATCACACCAACCATCCCCAAAAACAGCGATTTAATAAACGTCATGCCTGACCCCATCATCAGAATTTTGCATTAATACCAACGCGTATTCCCATTGATTTATAGAACGATTTAATTTCGTTGTCTGTCTTGCATACCCAGCCCGGGCATTCAGACTTTAAATCATTAATGTAAATCGCGTCCGCATCGCCGGTTTCCCGGTTCAGCATTTCTGCCTCGGTCTTGCCATTGGCAACCCATGCGGCTAAAATTGTATCATATGCTGTTTGATAATAATTGCCGTTCAAATACGTTTTGGATTCTGCATCACTGACCGTATAGTAATCGTATGTCAGCCCCAGCGTCAACGATACCGTATTGGTTAACGCGGTCATCCAATTTGCGCCCATTCCCAGGTGAAATGCACTGCCGATGCCGGCGCTGTCTTCCACACTCTTTGGATGTGCCCAGTCAAAGCGGTACGGCTGATCCCCGGTGGATGTATAGCCCGGCAGCCCCAATTCCACGCGACCATTGACCGAATTATTTGCATTAATCATATAATCCATATCCAACGCGATATATGGCCCCGACCATTCGGTTTCATACGAATGTGATGTCCCAGATTGTGAATAATAGAACGTCCCCATTGTATCAATCTTGGTCGCCCCAGATGGAATATCAATCAGCCCATCTGATTTCGGACTGGTCATAGATAAATACGAATCGGTGCCACTGCCGATAAAACGTACAACTGGGAAACAACGCGTTTCGCCATTGTTTTCATAGCATTCTATGTTGTCCACCATCAGACCGTAATTATTCTTGGTTTCCAGTTTATATTTAAAATAGCGGTACCCCAATGACGGTGTGATTTTCATATTGCCAAATTTCATAAAATCCGTCAGGCCAAAACCAACGTTAAACCCGTACATATTGCCGCCATCACTTTTTCCAATGGACAGCGCATGACCGTACAAACTCTTTATCGTGGTGCCATCATTTGTGAAATCGCCCGACGAATATCCGCCATTTGTGATATCATCGTCAACCATTGTGCTGTCCCCAGATTGCATACCATACTGGAAACCCGCATCAACCTGCATCTTGGTATTGCCGGCATTAAACGCATATCCACCGTGCAAATCCAGAACATTCCAACCAACATTGTCATAATGCAAAATTGAACCGGTACTTTTCATCTCAAACTGCCATTGGGCCATTTGGTGTGAAATCTCGGCATCCGCCCAGAATCCACTTTTGCTGGTGCTGGTGGTCACAACCGGGGTGGTGGTATTGCGTGCAACCGTTGTCTGGGTCGTGCGCGTACCAACGACCGGCCGTGTTGCAGAATACGCGGCATATGACGAATTGCCAGAATTGTTATAACCCCGGGTCTGGGTCGTGGTACCGCGCGATGCATATGATTGGTTTGCATATCGCGTCTGGGGCGATTGATAATTCCCGGTATAGTACGTTCCCGCCGCATTTGCAGCGATTGGCGCGAACGCCACCAGTGACGCGCGCAACAAAAACTTTGGCATTTTCATCATATAAAAATCCTTACCTTTCCATTTTAAGTGTATAATATCACAAAAACGGTTGAAAAACAAACCACATATTGTTAAGAATATATCGCGCACATTTATGCAGGCATGGCGGAATTGGTATACGCGCAGCACTAAGGATGCTGTGGTGCAAACCTTGGGGGTTCAAGTCCCCCTGCCTGCACCAAGAACAAAGTTAAAATAATGTGTTTTTTCCCTTGCCCGGGTTTTCATAAATTTGCTAACATTACCACGTACAGAATGAAAGGAATCAGACTATTTTTGGCGCTGTGCCTGGGAATTGGCGCACTTGGTAATGCCAATGCCACAGATTCAGACGATGTTGTGCGCGCGGCAACGCGGCGTACGGGGGCGTCTGTTGCGTCAAATCGCGGGGTTACCGCGTCACCACGCGCGAACACAAATTCCACATCCACCACCAATTCACAAAAGGCGCAAACCGCATCCGCCACGTCATCGCGCGGGCGCACAACCGCCGTCACACGCCCCCAGGCGTCCACAGCCACCGGCACCACCACGCGCACCGCGGTATCACCGCGCAGTACAGGAACCGTGTTACCACGTACCGCCACGGCCCAGGCCACGACATCTGGCACGCGAACCGCAACAACCACCGCGCGCACGGGGGTATCCACGCGAACCGCGACCGTATCACGCGCGACAACCCCACGCGCCACCACCAGCGCGACAAATAACGCATCACGTTCGGCCCGTGCGGCAACAACATTGACCGCCAATGACGTGATTAACCGCGATTACAAACAGTGCCGTACGATATTTTACAACTGTATGGATGAATTCTGTGCGAACAAGGACAGCCAACTGAAACGTTGCGCATGTTCATCCCGCGTTAACGAATTTGACAGCACGAAAAAACGCCTGGCGGATGTAGAAGATAAAATGTTGGATTTCAACCAGCGGTTACTGACCGTCAACATGGACAAGGAAGATGCCGCCGCATTAAACCAGGCGACCGAAGGTGAACTGGCATTCCAGCAAACGGATAAATCCAAATCAAAACAGATGTTGGACGAAATCGCAAAAAAATTAAACACCAGTTTCAGCGAAACAAACTTTAACCAGTCACTGGGGGCAATATCGCTGTCGCTGGATACCGATTCGGCATTTGACAGTGTGGATTCATTGGCGGGCGCATCCACCACGGCAAAAACTGGGACGGCGTTGTATTCGGCCGCCCTGCCCGTGTGTCGCGAAATGGCGGCAGAGGTTTGCACCGATGACGAACTGGCCATTGCCGAGAGTGGATATCAGGTTCAAATTGAACAGGATTGTAACACGGTTGCCAAATCATACCAAACCCAGACCGACCAAGCGCGCGAAAAATTACGCGAAGGCAGCGCGCTGTTAGATATGTCGCGCCTGGACATTTACCAGAAACGCAATTCTGACGACATTTTGACATGCAAACAAAAAATGCTGGCCATGCTGACCGATTCCACGGTTTGCGGCGAAAACCTGGGCAAATGCCTGGACACAACCGGTCGGTACATTGACCCAACCACGGGCGATGCATTTTTAACCATGGACCTGTCCAACCTGGCGAATCTGATTACGCGCCCGGCGGCGGACGAATCGTGGACCACCGCGCCCAGCAACCAGGTATTTGTCACATTCCTGAATTCCAAGAAAAAGTTTCTGGAATCCGCCATGGACCAGTGCCAGGACATCGCCGATTCGGTCTGGGACGCATTTATGGAAGATGCCCTGGCGCAAATCAAATTGGCCCAGGACAGTAAATTGGAAGAAGTACGCCAATCGTGCACCACGTTGACGACCCAGTGTTTAACAGACACGGCAAAATCATTACAGGATTTTGATGCGCGCGCACTGTCCACATTTGGCGTGGCGGCGGACAAGACGGTTAACGCCATGTGCGCCGATGTTCGCAACGCGTGCACGGCCCTGTTGGAATCAACCGGTGGCGATACCGATTGGTCAACCGGAATTACCGATATCGCAACCGACAAAACATACGAAACAATCCTGCAAACCTGTCGCGAGGTTGGACGTGCATGCATCATCCAATCGTGCAAATCAATTTCTGGTAATTTCGGTCTGTGCGAAAACATCCAGACATCAATTAACCGTAAATCCATTATTAACCGCAGTGCCTGCTGGCAAGAAGTGTATGATTGCGTTGCATCCGCCGGCACCGATTCGCTTGATGCGATTTGGGCGCGTCTGGTGGCGGATGGCACGATTGGTGCCGACGGAACGTTTTATGAAACGCTGTATGGGACAACGAATATCACAAACACCGATTCGTCGTGCAGTACCACCACCGCCACGTGTGGCATATATGACATATGCATGGCCGATGGCCGGTGCACCGATCCCACATCCAGCGATTGTCACACATGCCGCCTGGCGGAACGTCTGTGGGGCAATTGCGAGGTTGCACCCGCAACCAGCCTGGAACAGAGCACCAGTCACAACCGTATCAAGACATTTGCGACAAATTCTGGGAACGAAACCCTGTTGTCATGGTTTGCAACGAATACAGGTACAAACAACCTGGATGACAGTTGTCGCGACACATCATGTGGGATTGGTTTTACAATCACCGAAACCGGGTGCGTACCATCTGAATATAAAACCAGTGATGGTGTGATGTGTTCTGGCGACAAAAAGAAAAACTTTAAAATTGGCAACGAGGCAGACGGTAACCGTATTACCAATTGTTGCAGTGGTAATTTGGTTACCCAGCCCAACAGCCCGCAAATATGCTGTGCCAATGGATTCGTTGGCACCACAGATTCCAGCAACCTGGTTGGGCGATGCCTGCCTGCTAAGGACATTAGCGCTGGATTTTTATACTATGCCCAGGCATACATTTATGATGCATTGATTTGTGTGGGCGAATTACAGGTTAATAAAGATCTGGAACACTGTACCCAGGATCCAGCGGACCCTGAATACCCATGCGGGTTTGAACTGAAATGTGACGGATATTATATCCGCGAAACCCGTGGTATAGGTGGTGCACAATTGAACAAGGGTATTTTACCCCCGCTGTACAGCACGGATGTCGTGACCGGAAATGCCTTTGATTGGTCAACGTACAACTATGTGGTTAACTCATATCAATCCAGTGCAGACAATACATGCACCATGGTATGCGACGACGTAACAGACTGCAGATGGCCATCCAGCGATGAAAACCCGGCGTGTACGGTTGTTTCCCCGACGGGGTGGTCAACGACATATAATAAATAATCGCACCATGTGGGAATATAATCCCAACGAATAAGTACTTGACAAATATGAATTTTTTGCCAACAATTAAGGTACAGTTAAACCGAA
>CAKQEW010000010.1 GCA_934230415.1 uncultured Alphaproteobacteria bacterium
TAAAAATCACGCTATGCCGCAACAAAGTGCGCCAAAAACTCGACATTACCACTGCCGCCGTGAATTGGCGATTCGATTAGTCCCGCGCGCACAAATCCCGCATCACGAAACGCGTCCGTCGCACGATTTATCGCATACTCGTGCCATTGGTGCGATTTTATTACCCCCGCACTGCGCGCGGCAATATGACGCGGAACCTCAAACTGGGGTTTTATCAGGGCAATTACCGTCCGCGCCCCCCACGCCTGCAATACCGGCGCGATGTCCGCCAATGATATAAACGAAACATCAATCACCACCAGGTCAACCGGTTCAATCGGCGCCAGTTTACGAATATCCGTCTGTTCCAACGATACAACACGCGGGTCATTACGCAGTTCTGGCACCAACTGGTTTGTGCCAACATCCACCGCAATTACGCGCGCCGCCCCACGCGCCAACAACGTCGCGGTAAATCCGCCCGTACTGGCGCCGATATCCAGGCATCCCATTCCATCGGGATTGATTTTAAATTCATCTAACGCACGTTCCAACTTCAGACTGCCGCGACCAACAGAATAGGGCAACGCACCACCCGCCAAGACATCAGAATCCGAAACCGCCAGGCTGGGCTTTGTTGCAACCGCGCCATTGACCGTAACCAGACCGGCGCGAATTGCCGCCAATGCACGCGTGCGCGTCGGGTAAATATTCTGGGAAACCAGTGCGACATCTAATCTCATGCCGAAATTATACCGCGCGCGGGGGCCAAAATCAAGAATCCAAACACACACAAAAAACATGCATATAAAAAATCCCTGTTCCCCACAGCCAGCGTGGCATTGCGCGTAAAAATTAATACCGAAAATAAACGGTGGTTTATTTTCGGCACAAAATATGGGTTGACCCAGTACCAAAAGCCAGGTATAATCAGCCAGATTTAACACACGAAAAATGCCGAAAATAAACCACCGTTTGGATTCGGCAAAATTATAACCAACGGGCAGAGGGGGCCCAGCACAAATCATGAAAACCATAAATAAAATCTTGTGGGGCTTTATCAGCACAGTGATTTGCATACTGTACCGTACCGATGTAAAGGCTCTGACTCATTACCCTTACTACAGTGGCTATCTTTATACCACCATCAATGGGGTACAAGTTTTTGCACGAAAGACATCTACACGTTGTTACGAAACTGTAAAACCCTATCTGAACGACAACGCAAGCGTCATAGCCATCATAAGCACTGCATTAAACGATAGATTAATCACCGCTAACAGAATCTGTGACAACTATCAATATGTAGGTAGATGTAATGGGGTTCCGGCATACCTGTCAACAGCCGACTGCAGTAAACCGAGCAAAATCATATGCAGTACTTGTCCCAAACTAAACGGTTATGGCAGCACAATAAACGCACTAAATGCCTATCGGATCCCTTCCAGGGATATTCCTACCAGTATCGCCACTGGATGCATGGATATTGATAACACATACAGTTATATCGTCAATTTTTATGTTGCGTCGCAGATTATTGTTGATGCGAACAGCGCGACGGATTGTTTTGTCCCCAGTTTAGCCGTACACCAGGATGATGCCGGCACATATGAATTTACCAACAGTTGTTATTATACCGAACAATGAAACCACGCAATCCAGTCGTATCAATAATCATCGCGAATTACAATTTTGCCAAATACATTGGCGACGCGTTGGAATCTGTGCGCACACAATCGTTTCGCGATTGGGAATGTATCGTCATTGACGACGGCAGTACGGACGACAGCGTAAAAATCATCCGGCGTTTTTGTCGGCGTGATGCACGATTTCACCTGATTCAGAAAAATCACGCCGGCGCATCGGCGGCACGCAATGCCGGTCTGGACGCGGCACGGGGCGATTATATCGCATTCCTGGATTCTGACGATTGTTTCACAGATTACGCACTGGAAATGTTGGTCCATATTGCGCGCACCACGGGCGCCGATATGGTTGGTGGCGCAACAACCATTGTGTCTGACGACTTTCATTTTGTCCCGTCTAAAAATATTTCATATTCTGTGAATATGATGGGCGGTTTTCAAAACCCGGCGGCATTCTTGTTAATGCCCCAGGCGCACAAATGGTGCTGGATTTGGCGACGCATTTACAAACGCAGCCTGATTGGCGACACACGCTTTTTACCAGAATTTACCGGATTCGGCGATGATTTAACATTTATGCTGGACATATGCTGGCGCGCAAAAACAATCATTGAAACCGGCAACGTTGCCGTATATCACCGCGCACACACCGGAACGATAACAAACAGTGTATTTTCAGATCGTAATTTTGAATGGTTCCCAATTTACTTCAAGCACATTCACGATAATTTACTGGACAAATACGACACATATTTCTTGCGCAGTTTTTTACGCAGTTCATTTAACTATCTGTTAATGGACACCATATTTAAATCAAAGCACACAAACACATTCCAAATGCAGGCACGTGCCGCACTGATTGAATCGTGCAAATATATCCCGCGGCGATACCTGACAATAAAACAACGATTTCTGTGCTGGTTCCTGACATGTCTGAAATAAACGTATTATATGCATTTGATTCGCGATTTTGGAAATTGGCGGCAACGTCAATGCATTCACTGTTGACAACCCAGGCAACCGACACACACATCACGATATTTTGCATGGTGCCACCGCGCACACGCGGCAAACGCACAATCCAGAAAATGATTTCAGAAACCCCAGGGGCAGGGCTGGTCTGGCGTGTGGTAAAAAAATCAGAAAACCCGTTTCAATCGTATGATTATTCGCGGTGGAGTCCCGTTATATTCTATCGCCTGATTGCACACCGAATATTTCCAAACATATCAAAATTGCTGTACCTGGATTCAGACACATTGGTGTGTGGCGACCTGGGGCCATTATACAATACCGATATATCACAGCATACAATGGGGGCAGTGCGCGACATGGCACCAACCGAAGACACTGACAACCCAAACGGCAAATACGTTCGCGATTTTGCCGCCGCGCACCTGGGCAACGGTCCATATTTTAACAGCGGCGTCTTGTTGCTAAATTTACAAAATATGGCTAAAAACGAACAATTATTAACAAATGTTAAAGTAGATTTAAAATATCCAGACCAAGACATACTAAACATCGCACTGCGCGACAAAATCAAACCACTGCCACTAAAATACAACTTTGCGCCCGGCGTAAAAATATCCACAAACTTTACCGGAAATGACCGACGCGCCGATACAGATTACACAATTCTGCATTTCTATACCGCAAAACCGTATTATTACCAATACATCCCACACGACATATATGCATTATTCTATAAACACTGTACCGCATTAGGTATATATCCAGACGATTTTATAAACGATGAACAAAAACACTTGCGCCGCCGTCGCATATCACGTCGCACAGTTATACCATTTGTTCATATTTCCGGGCCAAATTTATACCTGTTTGGCATTAAAATAGCAACTTTTTAACCTAAGAAAATCACCACAGCCCGCACCCAGCCTGGGGTTGCGCGTAAAAATTAACGCCGAAAATAAACGTTGGTTTAATTTCGGCGTTATCCATATGTTAAATCAGACTGATTGTACCCGGATTTCGGGGCTGAGTCAACCTATATTTTGCGCCGAAAATAAACCAACATTTGGATTCGGCAAACAAACAAGAAAAAGACAATACGATGAAACTTGCACACATCTTTACAGCAGCCGCCTGCACGCTAGCACACATGACCCTCTCTGCACACGCCGCCGCACCGGACTGCCTAACTGATTCAGAATGTGCAAAATATCACTGGAACGAAACCCAAAGTGCATTCGCGTGCGGCCAAGCATCACCACTCGGTTGCAAATGCACGGCAACAACATACGCAAAATGCTATGACCCGTGTTCATATTATCGCACCAACACCACTCTTTGCGACAACAGCAAAACAACATGGAACAAACCATGGCATGACGCCCCATACGAACAATTCATATGGAAAATATGTCAAGCCGTCCCCGCAACAGAACAACCGGGAGCATACGGACTGTGCAAGATATACAACCGCCCCGAATACAAATGCACCACCGGTTATTACGGCCAAAGCACCTACGACGACACACCAACATGCACAAAATGCCCATCCGACGGAACAGCAACAGGAACAAACTCTGGCGCAGGACATAACCTGATCACATCATGCTATATCCCTGCTGGCAATTACCAAGATGACACAGGCGAATATGAACTGACCGACAAATGCCAATATAAAGAATAAAAACAAAATATTATAACAAATACTTAAAGTTTTAATACAGCATCAATTCGTGCCAACCTTTTGTCCGCCACCAAAAAACTCTTATTTTCTATACATCCACGGCAATACACGCCAATTCGGCATTAAAACAGCAACTTTCTAGCCAAAATCCGCGCAAACCCGCAGAAATCCGCCATTTTTTGCATTTTTTACCGCAAAATAGGGCACATTTTATATGTTTTTTGCCCACGTACACCATCCCCAACCACAAAAACACAAAAAAAACAGGTAATACACTAAAATACGTTTTATATTTGTAATAACAACATGATAAAATCAAATCATAATAAACGAATTCAATTTCATCACACACACCAACCAACGCCCAATACAAACAAATACCACGCCAGAAAAACAAAAAATTCATACACCGACCAACGCCAACAAAAAACATTTCAATCACAAACAAACCAACTGACAGTCACACAAATATTTACACACATTCGGCACACACACCACATTTCGCACAATTATATACTTTGCCACAATATTGCCCCTCTCACAACACAAAACTATACATAATATACATTATGCGCCTTTATAATATATATTGCCCCGCCGCGGTACGTCAAGATAAAAAACAAGTTTCAGGAAACACCCTCACAACCAAAAAGACCCCAGGGATGAATATAAAAATTATTTTAATAAAACAAAATATAAACAAATTACTAATAATCATTTGTAATATTTGTTGTCAATTAAATAGCGCGCAAATCATCGCACTTGCCTTATATGTGATTTTATGCGCCATCCTGTGTGTTCCACATATCAATATCACCATAATTTTTCAATTTTACGCCACATAAAAAAGCAGGACTTGCGCCCTGCCTTTTCTGTTGATTTAATTTATTATAAACATAAATTAATGCTTTGTAATCTTTTTGATTTTCTTTAACGAAATATTCGCCACATTTGTCAGGTTTTTCAGGCTCTTTTTCAGGTCACTTTCTTCGGACGGCGTAACATCAAACGGTTCCACGGCCGAGCAACAATTTGGACACTTTGTTGCCGCGACATTAATCGTAGACTTGCAATATGGACACGCACGTGTCGTTATTGCCTTTTTATCACGAACCTTGCCCACCGCGCGAACAATTAAAAATACCGCGAACATCGTTATTAAAAAACTGATAATAGAATTCATAAACAGCCCAATATTCATGGTTGTTGCGCCCGCCGCCTGGGCCGCCGCAACCGTGGCATAATGCGCATCCGGCGCACCACCCGCCAACACAACAAATAATTGCGAGAAATCAACCCCACCAATCAGCAGCCCTATTGGCGGCATAATAATATCCGTAACCAGCGAATTAACCACACTGGTCATAACACCGCCGACGATAATACCGACCGCCATGTCTATCGCACTGCCACGTTCAATAAATGCACGAAAATCTTTTATAAAACTACTCTTTGCCATTTTCACTTCCTTTGTTTATGTACTTTTCTATCGCGTCTAACACCTTGGCCAGTGTTTTACGCAAACTTTCGTCCCGGGTTTCAACCATAATATCCGCCTGGGCATAAATTGCATAACGTTCATCAATCAGTTGCGCCAGGATTTTACGACTGTCGGCATGTAACAACTGTGGACGTGTGTCGCGAAAATTTGTCCTTTTTACAAGTAATTCCAGCCCGGCCTTTAACCAAATTGTCAACGCCCTGCCCGCCAACATTTCACGCACCGCCGGGGTAATAAACGCACCTTCGCCGGTGGAAATGACCTTGGCCGTCGGCGGTGTATCCATCAATCGCGCAATTACACGTTGTTCCACGCGACGAAACTCTGCCTCGCCATACATGGCAAAGATATCAACAACGCTGCAGCCGGCCGCCGCCTCTATTTCCTTGTCTGAATCAACGAATGGCACCCCCAATTTGCGCGCCAACGCGCGCCCAACACTGGTTTTGCCCGCCCCCATCAGCCCAACCATCACGATTGGTTTATCCAAATGCAAATTTGTCTTTATGTTATTCATGCCAGGAATAATAGTAAAAATTACACACACGGACAATAAAAAAACTAAACGTCCGCTTTTTTGTTTTTTATGCGCCCACAAATATGATATAATGCACACATATAAACAAAAGAGAGAATTATTATGAAACATGCATCTTTGTTCGTTTTGGTCGCGTTTGTCGCATGTGGCACGTTGCCTGGCACAACCATGGCGGCGGCACCACACGCATATGCAAACAGCATTTCCGCCCATAATATCGGCGCAATGCAACACACAATCATGACAAACGCCATTCACACGTTTGAAGGTACCGCATCGGCGGCACTGGGCACGCGCAGCAATATTCTGATGCCTGGTGACAAGGATGCAACCGAACAAACACTGAAAAAGAACCCAGCAGACGAATATGGACACCTGCCCTTGTATGGGACAATGCATTTGTATGGCGAATACGGCGACGATGGTTCTGTGTACGGTCATAATGGCGGTGATATGGTTTCACGCCCAACAATAAACAGCATGTGGTTAAATTGGCAACACGTTGGCGACAATGCCAGTTTTGATAACTTTGAAACCACCGATTCCGATTATGATGTAATTACGTTTGGAATTTCTGGTGGCGATGTCCAGATGGGCACCGGCATCACTGATTGGGGAATGTTTGGCGGATATGTCGGCGGCACCCAGGACAACAGCGCCATAAACATTGATGAAAATGGCGGATATGTTGGCCTGTATGGTGGATATACGTTGGGTGGATTTAACATATCGCTGGCCGCAGATGCGGGCGCGCTGTATAACCGCGCCACACACGGCGCCGGCACCGATGAATATGCAAATATGTTCGTTGGTGGCGCAATAAACGCAACATACAATATTGCACTGGACGCGACATTCACATTACAGCCGGGCGTATATGCCGGATATACATGGGTAAAATCTGCGAATTACATGTCCATGGATGGCACCGCAATCGCCAACAACAACCTTAATTTGTTTGAGGTCGCCCCCGGCGCGCGCGCGATTAAGCATATCGGCAGTGGCTGGTTTGGATTTATCGGTGCAAAATACGTGTTTAATTTTGAACATGGTGGCGATGCGACCGCCGCAGGCGCAAGACTGGCGGATCTGGAAACCGCAAATTATTCAGAATATGGCCTGGGGCTGGAAAAATCCATTGATCGTTTTTACATGTCAATCAAACTGGGGCGGCGCGACGGCGGTCGTACCGGATGGACATGGGGAACCAGCCTGAAATATATGTTTTAAAAAACGCGCCAATGGCGCGTTTTTTATTCCATATTTGCCAAGCGTTCCAATTGGTCAGCGGCAATCAACGCATCAATCATTTCATCCAATGCAACGCCACCCGCCAATATATCATCCAATTTGTATAACGTTAATTTTATACGATGATCGGTGACGCGCTGTTCTGGGAAATTATATGTTCTGATTTTTTCGCTGCGGTCGCCACTGCCCACCATGGATTTACGTGCGGCATTGCTGGCGCCCTGCTGCTCGGCGCGTTGTTTTTCGTACAATTTAGAACGCAAAACCGCCATCGCCGCAGCCTTGTTTTGAAATTGACTGCGTTCATTTTGGCACGTAACAACGATACCAGATGGGAAATGCGTAATACGTATCGCGCTGTCGGTTTTATTAACGTGCTGGCCACCGGCCCCGGACGCGCGAAAGATATCAATACGAATATCCTTGTCATCAATTACGACGTCTATGTCTTTGGCTTCGGGCATAACGGCAACCGACGCCGCACTGGTGTGAATGCGACCACCGGCCTCGGTTTCTGGGACACGCTGGACACGATGAATTCCTGATTCAAATTTCATACGTGCATACGCACCAACACCATCAATTTTGAACACAATTTCTTTGTAACCGCGTAATGATGTTGCGTTTTCTTCAATCACTTCCACCTGCCAACCATGGCGCAACGCGTATGATTTATATTGATTATACAAATCACCCGCAAACAGTGCAGATTCTTCGCCACCAACACCCGCACGAATTTCCATAATCACACTGTTATCATCCGCATCATCGCGTGGCAACAGTGCAATTTGCAACTTCTTCTCTATTTCAGGCAAATGATGGTTTAATTCCGCCAACTGTTCCGCCGCAATTGCATGCAGTTCTGGATCATGTTGCATTTCTGTGGCATCGGCAATACCCGCAGTCGTCTGGAAATATTCGTTTATCAACGGCAATATTTCAGAAATACGCGAGTATTCCTTGGACAGTTTGGTCAGTTCTTCACCGGCCACATTTCCGGAATTCATTTGCGTTTCTATTTCAGATGCGCGCGATTGTATGTCTTTTAATTTTTGTTCTATTATCATAGTGATATACCATTATCTTAATAATTTAATTGCACTTTCTAAATCCATGGTTTGCTGGTCACCCGACTGCATGTTTTTAACCGCCAACATGTTCGTTTCGCGTTCGGTTGTTCCGACAATTATGCTGTACGGCGCACCAATTTTATCGGCGTATTCAATCTGGTTTTTGAATTTCTTGTTCGTATCCAGATATGACACCGATGGAATTCCATTATCCCGCAACGCGTTCAACACAGATGACCCATACGCCAGGTTTTCATCACCCATCACCAGAATTGCCGCACGAATTGGCGCACCAAATCGCGTCAAATCAATCTGGCCTGATTCCAGCAATGCAACAAAGATTCGCGAAAAACCAATCGCCGCCCCAACACCGATAATTTTTGTTTTGGAAAACTTGCCCGCCAGGTCTGCATAACGACCACCACCGGCCGCCGTACCCAATTCCGGATGATTTATCAATTTAAATTCAAAAACCAGTCCGGTATAGTACGCCAACCCGCGCGCAATTGATAAATCAATCTCGGCATTATTCACACCCATATCGCGCAACACCGCAACGAAGTGTGTCAGTTCATTAATCGCCGCATCCAATTCGTCTGTACGTCCCAGGAAATCCATATATCCACGCGTGAACACAGATTTAATTTCGTTTTCCACAGCGTCGTTATTCAACGCATCGCGCAGACCAGACGCAAATTCTTCATCACCCATTGCGTCTTTTTTATCAATCAGCACAAACACAGATTTCTTTTGCGCATCATTTAATCCCAGGTGCGCGAACATCGCATCCCAGAACGGGCGCGAACCAATCAAAACGCGCGCCGGCCCGATAAATTCCGCGACCGATGACAACGCACGATCAATCACAGAAATGATTTCCGCATCATAATTTGTGGACAATGAATTAATACCCATAATGTCCATATCCA
The DNA here is from genome assembly GCA_934230415.1 of uncultured Alphaproteobacteria bacterium. GTDB lineage: Bacteria > Pseudomonadota > Alphaproteobacteria > Rs-D84 > Rs-D84 > Enterousia. The sequence continues at coordinate 9,571 of CAKQEW010000010.1, forward strand.
TCTGATAAAATTCGCGATAGCGTCCCTTTTGCGCGCGTTCCCCGCGATAGCGTTTTGAAAACTGGGACGCACGAAACGGAAATACTAAATCATTCAGGTGACCCGCGACATAACGCGACAACCCAACCGTACCATCATAACGCAGACCCATTTTGGTGTCGCCCTTTTGGAACAAAAACATCTGGGTTTCAATTTCATCCCAGTTGTCTTTATCGGTCAAAACCTCGGCTCGTTCAATGGCCGGCAAATCCAGTTGCGAAAAACCCGCTGTGCGCAATACACCCAACATACGGCACGCGCATTCATCAAAACAGCGTTGTTGCGCTGGCAATAATTCTATGAAACCCGACAATGGTTTCGTTGGCTTTAATTCCATTTTATATTCCTGTGGTTTATACGGAAAAACTGTGACATATCAATGTCAATTATATCATAAAAAATGCAAAACGCTAATATTCACGCGCACGCGCGTGGTGCAAATCTGAAAAGATAAATACGTTTCCAATCATGATATGATACTAGGCTGAAATTTGCGAAAATTCAAGTATTTTATCAGAAATATTGATGTAACTGGGCACCATGCACGGTCAGCCATCGCTTTGCACGCCCCACCCCGTCACCGTACAGCGCCGTCACCGTTGCCCAGAACGCCGGCGAATGATCCATATGCACACGGTGTGCCAATTCATGCATAACAACGTACCGCATAACATCTGTGGGCGCAAACGCCAACCGCCACGAAAACGAAATCGTACCAGATGACGAACAGCTGCCCCAGCGACTGGTCGTATCACGCACCGTAATGTGTATCGGCCATAATTCACGTGGTGCGGTCTTTATCATCGCACGCACAGCAACCAAAAATTCAGACTTAACAAAATCACGAACACGGCGTTCAAACATATCTGGCGCACCACCAACAATCAATATGCATTCATTGTCGGTACAGATGAACTGGTTTGCGCGCCGTGTCGCATCATGCACCAGTTTTACGCGCCGTCCCAGGCATTCCAACGTATCACCCGGCTGCACATGCGATTTTTCTGGGGCGGCGGCATAGATTCGTTCAATCCATTTACGTTTTTGTTCAATGAAACGCAACGCCGACGCGGTTGTTGCCAACCACGGCTTTGATACATGAATTTCACGCACAGGCCGCGTTTTCGGTCGCAACGTAATATTGCGCAACCCACGCCGTGTATCAATTACCACCGGGATATGTTCACCCCACGATGAAACAAATTCATATTCAGACATTTATGTTATTTACCAGCCTTGGCAATTTCTGATCTGATTAAATCAACCATTGCCTGTAAATTTTTTGCGTTATTCTGCCCAGCGACACCATGCGTTTGTAATTCCGACGTCGCCGCCCCCGCGTACAACGGGAACAGAATTAAAAATACGGATAATATATTTCTCATTTTATTTTCTGTGCGATATCACGCGCGATTGCATCCACATCAAAACCCATGGCACGATACACCGCATTCCCCGGCCCCGACAGACCGAATCGATCAATTCCAACAACCGCATCCGCAAATTCAAACCATGGTGCGGATGCCGCTGCCTCTATGGCGACAACATAGCCGCGTAAAACGCACTGCTTGTACTTATCATCTTGGGCACGGAATTCACCAACACATGGCATACTGGCAACCTGAACATCTGGGCCCAGCATCTGCGCAACCGCAACCGCCAGGGGAACCTCGCTGCCGGTGGCAATCAGTGTTGCGCGCACACGACGGGTTGCCGCCGGATAAATAATATAACCACCGCGCGACACATCCGCATCATCTGGGGTTGGTACCTGGTGTATTTTCTGGCGCGACAGCACAATGCACGATGGGCAATTTGTATCAGACACCGCCATGCGCCATGCGTATGCAACCTCTGTCCCATTGCATGGACGAAACACATTCAAATGCGGAATCAAACGCAGGGATGGTAATTGTTCAATCGGTTCGTGTGTGGGGCCATCCTGGCCGACACAGACACTGTCGTGTGTGAACACATAAATCACCGGTAATCCCGACATGGCCGCAATGCGAATCGCCGGGCGCATATAATCACTGAACACCAAAAATGTTGATCCATATGGCCGCAATCCCGCCGCCGCCATACCATTCATAATCGCGCCCATTGCATGTTCACGCACGCCATAGTTAATAAAATTACCACTGAAATCATCGGGCGTAATATCATGATGCGCCGCGGTTTTTGCGTTTGTGCTGCTGGCTAAATCCGCACTGCCCCCGACCAGGCGCACGCCCGCCGCAATCATAGACTGTAAATAAACCCCAGACAATTCACGCGTTGAAATATCCGCATCCGAATCCAGCGTCGGCATATCAGCAACACTGACATCTGGCTGGTTAGAAACATACTTTGCATTCACAGAATTCGCCACAGTCGCCCACAACTGTTCCCCCGCCGACGATGTATATTCTGCAACCAGTTTTTGCAATTCCGAATCAGACAACGCCATTCCATGCGCCGCCGCCATTCCCGCCAACGACGACCCACGCCCAATAATATCGCGACAACGAATAAATACCGGTCCCGTTGCCCCAGACGCCGCACGCAACGCCCGATCCAACGCGTTAAAATCATCCCCACGCACAGATATCACGTGCCAACCCGCCGCACGCATACGCCCCACGACATCAACGTCCGTCAACGCAACACCATCAATAGAAATCCCATTATCGTCCCACAACAGTACCAGGTTGTTCAAATTGTACCGACCGGCAAATGTGATAGATTCGGACGCAACCCCTTCTGACAAATCGCCATCGCCACACAGGCAATACACCATTTCATCTGATTTCTGAATCTTGGCCGCCAGCGCCATACCGACCGCGTTTCCAATGCCCTGGCCCAGGGGACCAGTAGTTGCCATCACCCCATCAATACCGTATTCCGGATGTCCGGGCAATCCACCAATTGTACGAAAAGATGACATTTCGCCAATATCATATCCCGCTAATTTCAGCGTTGCATACAGCAGCGCACTGCCGTGTCCCGCCGACAACACAAAACGGTCACGTCCACGGCGCAAGAAATTCGCATAAATCGTTGTGATAATATCCGCCGCACCCAACACGATTCCCACGTGTCCCGAACGCGCATGACGTATCGCGTCCAGCGCAAATGCGCGAACGCTGTGTGACATTTCTGCTAATTGTTTGGCATTAAACTTCATTTTGTGTTATTATACCACAAAACAAGGTTGAATAAAATGTTAAAAATTTGGACAGACGGCAGTTGCCTGGGCAACCCGGGCCCGGGCGGTTGGGCATTTGTGGCAACGGACGATAAAAACATTGCCGAACGCAGTGGCGGCGAACCCAACACAACCAACAATCGTATGGAATTAACGGCGGTTATCCGGGCACTGACGGCGGCACGCCGACACAGCGAAATTGAATTGCACACCGACAGCCAATATGTCAAAAACGGTATGCAATTATGGATGAAAAATTGGAAGAAAAACAATTGGCGCACCGCAGATAAGAAACCTGTAAAAAATCAAGACCTGTGGATGCAGTTGGATGAACTGGCGCAAACAATAAAAATCCACTGGCATTGGGTACGCGGTCATAACGGAAATGAATTAAATGAACGTTGTGATGAATTGGCACGTACCGCCGCCGAACAGGTAAAATAAGAAAATGCGCCATTGGCGCATTTTTTATTGTCCCGCATACGGACATTTTTCCCCACCCATTTCGTACGTACCGGTGGCATCAGATCCCGTGGCAGTCGGCGATATTGTATAACAATCTGCGATTGTTGTTTTGCGAATTTGTTCGCCAAAATATTCTGCTTCGGGACTGTAAACCGTACTGCCATCGGCAGCATCTGGGCACTTACTACACATTGACATACGTGCTTCACCATATGTACCAGACGGGCACTTCCAATGTACCTTTGCGGTACATGTATATGTATCAGTGCATGTTCTGATGTATTTCGCACACGCGCCACTTGCAAACCGGCAAGTCCAATCAGTATCAGATATGCAATTTGTCGTGGTGCATTTCTCTTTTGCCTTGCATGTATAAACAGTTGTGCTGGACGAATTAGAGCAAATTGATGAAGTTCCCAATGATTTTGTCGTACCTGTGCGCTCGTATCCTGTAGCACATGTTTCACACGATGTCCACGTTGTGTCACCCCACATATACAAACCCTCTTTTGTGCAATTAGATATAGTCTGTTTATCACTGGAATTATACGTCCCAATTTGTTTCAGAGCGCATGTGCCCGGCGCCTTTACACAGGGCCCCGAATAACCAATTTGTCCACAGTATGTTACATTATCTTTTACCTGATATGTGCCACCCGCATAAATCTGATTGCCGATAACCTGGATTGTACCAAATTGTTTGTAACCACTGCTACATTGGAAACAGTCGGCGATATAACCCACGCGCGCCCCTGGGGTGGCCCCTAAGTTCGTATACACCGGATATATCTTATATGACGCGCAGCTCGCTGACACTACTTGGTTATAATTCATTGTTTCACTTAAACTTACGCCATCATAAGCCACGTTATAACCGCTGTAACATGCATCAGGGTTACTGAACGTCGGTGTATTGGCTGTGTTGGCTGCATGTGCTGCCGTGCCTAATATCACGCCAACCATAAACGGTATACCGTAAAATAATTTTCTCATTTATCCCCCCGAACAGATTGCCAAACAAAAACCACCGGTTTTCACAGGTGGTCAGGAGGTTGAGAACAATCCAATGAATTGTGTCGCGTATTTGATATTCCGCGAACCCTCCTGACCAAATTGTCAGGAGTTTTTTCATCTGAATACTAAAAAACGCGCAATACGCGCGCCGCAAATTCAGACGCATTGGAACGGGTTCTCACACCCCATCATTGGAACACCCAATGACAATAATATTATACGTAACACGTGCGGTAAAAACAAGGAATAAATTTATTTACACAAAAAACCGCCCCAAATGGGACGGTCCATTATCCATGGTATCCCATGGCAACAATAAACATTTCAACGCTGTCCTTGCGCGATGCAGGTGGCTTTATATGATGCACCGTATCAAACTTTGTCTTTATCTGCTTTATCAATTCGCCGGTCGTTCCACCGGTAAATGATTTTGCAACAAATGTTCCGCCCGGTTTTAACGCACGCATTGCAAAATCAAATGCATATTCCAACAACACCATCTGGCGCAGGTGGTCGGTCTTTTTATGTCCAACCGTATTCGGTGCCATATCCGACAGTACCACATCCACCGTTCCGCGTTCCGCCGAATCCGCCGGCAGATTCAATTTTTGAACCAACCATTCCAGCGCAGCATCTGTGGTAAAATCGCCCTGGTAAAATTCTACACCTGGGATTGGGGTGATTTCCAATAAATCCATTGCAAACACACGCGACCGCGGATATGTACGCATAACATACTGGGTCCACGAACCCGGTGCCGCCCCCAGGTCAACAACAACCTGGCCATTTTTCAAGAAATGGAAACGTTCGTCCATTTCAATCAATTTATACGCGGCGCGTGCACGATACCCATCACGATGTGCCCGTGCGACATATGGATCCGCCGCCTGGCGTTGCAGCCACGCGACCGATGATTTATGTGCAGCAATTTTTTTATTCAGTATCTTCATATTATTGTCATTTAGCGATTACGCACCTGGCGCCGTTGTTGTTGGCGACGCATTGTATCAACGTAATCCTGGTGCAATGCATTTGCCGCCAACACCGGATTACCATACGCCGTATACAGACGTTCATCATCACCACGAAATACAAACTTGCGCGGGCCATGATACATATAATTCACTGTAAAAGATATTTGGCGAACCATACCACCACGACGATCGCCGTTCTGGTCGTAAAATTGTGGTTCTATGTGGCAATCCATGTGCGACACACTCTGGATATCCCAATTAAAGATTTTTTTCCAATTGATTTTCATTCGTTAATTTCCTTGTTTTTTCATTTTTTCCATGATGGCTTCCATTCCCCCCATACGCTGAACCAGTGCCATCTGCTGACGCATTTTTGTATATTGCTTTATAATATGTTCCACATCACGCACCGTGCAGCCGGCGGTTTCTGCAATACGTGCCTTGGCATTTGCAAATACCTTGTCTGGTTCCGCGCGTTCGGCCGGTGTCATTGCTTCCAGAATCTTTATCTGGGCATCAACACTGCCGTCTTTTATTTTTTCTTTCATTGCCGCCACAGCACCCGACATACCCGGCACCATTTTCAACAGACCGCTGAAATTGCTCATTTTCTTAATCTGTTTTAACTGGGCCAGCATGTCGTTCATATCAAATTGACCCGACATCATGCGCTGGGCTGTTTCTTTCATCCCAGATGGCATTTTTTCTTCCATCTGTTTTAATTCTTTTTCTGTGGCCGCCACGTTGTTATCTGTCGTCTGGGCCGCCTGTTTCTTTTTACCAAATCCGAACATCCGTATACTCCTTTGTTTTATTCCATTCTATTTGCTGACATGTGATTTGTCCAGATATCGTTGCAAATATTTTCCAGTCAGTGATTCTGGGACTGCGGCAACCTGCTCTGGCGTGCCAGTGGCAATAACGCGACCACCACCCGCACCACCGGTCGGTCCCAGGTCAATAACCCAGTCCGCCGTCTTTATCACATCCAGGTTGTGTTCAATAACGATTACGGTATTACCCGCATCAACCAATTCATGCAACACCGACAACAGCATTTTGATATCTTCAAAATGCAACCCCGTGGTCGGTTCATCCAGGATATAAATCGTTTGGCCCGTGCTGCGCGCCGCCAGTTCTTTGGACAACTTGATACGTTGCGCCTCGCCCCCGGACAGGTCCAGTGAACTCTGGCCCAGTTTAATGTAATCCAATCCGACGCGCTTCAGTAATTCCAATTTGCGTGCGATTTGCGGAACATTAATGAACAAATGATACGCTTCGTCCACCGTCATATCCAATACGTCCGCGATTGATTTACCCTTGTATTTAACCGCCAAGGTTTCTTCGTTATACCGCGCACCATGGCACTTGTCACACTGGACATACACATCGGCCAGGAAATTCATTTCAATCTTTATCTGGCCATCACCCTGACATGCCTCGCACCGGCCGCCTTTGACATTAAAGGAAAAGCGTCCAGATGTGTATCCACGGGCCTTGGCCTCGGGCAGGCCGGCAAAGAAATCACGTATATTGGAAAACACGCCGGTATATGTGGCGGGATTGCTGCGCGGACTGCGTCCAATTGGAGACTGGTCAATATCAACAACCTTGTCCACATTTTCCATCCCGCGGATGATATCGTGCGCGCCCATCTCTATCTTGGAATTATATAACGCACGCATCAATGCCGGATACAGTGTATCCAACAATAACGTTGATTTACCAGAACCCGACACACCGGTCAGCGCGATAAATTTTCCCAATGGGAATTCAACGTCTATGTTTTTCAGGTTGTTTTCACGCGCACCAGTAATCGTGATTGATTTACCGTTACCCGCACGGCGCTTTTTCGGAACATCAATCTTGCGCTTGCCCGTCAAGTACTGGGCCGTCAACGAATCGCGACATTTCATAACCTGGGCCGGTGTTCCCGCGGCAACAACATTACCGCCATTAACCCCCGCCCCGCGTCCAATATCAACCAGGTAATCCGCCGCGCGCATGGCGTCTTCGTCATGTTCAACAACAATAACCGTATTGTCCTTGTCGCGCAGGGTCTTTAACGTTTCCAACAATTTGTCATTATCACTCTGGTGCAGGCCGATTGACGGTTCATCCAAAACATACAAAACCCCCGACAGACCACTGCCGATTTGCGATGCCAGGCGGATACGTTGTGCCTCGCCCCCGGACAGGGTTCCCGCCATACGCGACAGTGTTAAGTACCCCAAACCAACGTTCTGCAAGAATTGCAGACGCGATGTGATTTCACGCAATATGACACGCGCGATATCGTTTTCTTTTTGTGTCAAATGATTTGGCAAATCTGTGAACCAACGGAGTGAATCATCCACCGCCAAATCGCACGCATCCATAATATCAAAGCCATTAATTTTGACGCACAATGCCTGAATATTCAGACGTTTCCCGTGGCACATTGGACACGGTTTTTCCGATTGATACTTGGCCAATTCGGCACGCATTGCCTCTGATTCCGATTCGCGCCAACGGCGTTCAATGTTCGGGATTACGCCCTCGTACGGTTTTTCATAAACAAAACCGTTCCAATTGATTTTTATTGGTTCATCACCACTGCCATACAGAATCAGATTCTTTTGTTCTGGGGTCAATGTATGCCATGGTTTTGACAATGGAATCTTGTACTTTTTATGCAACGCATCCAACAGATGATCAAATTGACTGAGCATACCGCCACGCGACCACGGCGCAATCGCCCCATCCAGAATTGATTTAGACGGGTCAGGAATCACCAGGTCTGGGGACATATTCAACTGAACCCCCAAACCATCACACGCCGGACATGCACCCAATGGCGCATTAAACGAAAACAGACGCGGTTCAATCTTTGGCACGGTAAAACCACTGACCGGACACGCATAGTTCTGGGAATACAATATATCTTCGTTCGTGTCCAAACGGCGCACCAGAACAGATCCCGGCACCAGACGCAACGACCCCTCAAATGATGCATACATACGACTGCGGAATTCGTCCACTGTATCACCATTGGCATCGGCCGCCGGCATTGCCAGACGGTCAACAATCACAAATATATTATGCTTTTTATTTTTATCCAACGTCGGCACAGATGACAAATCATACAATTCGCCATCAACAATTGCACGCTGGTACCCCTGCTTTATCAAGAACGCAATTTCTTTTTTATATTCACCCTTGCGTTCGCGCACCAGTGGCGCCAGGATATAAATACGCACACCGGCCGGGATTTTCATTGTCCAATCCACCATTTCCGCAATGGTCTGGGATTTAATCGGCAAACCGGTTACCGGCGAATGCGGCACACCAATACGCGCCCACAGCAATCGCAGATAATCATAAATTTCTGTCACAGTACCAACCGTGGATCGTGGATTCTTGGATGTGGTTTTTTGTTCAATGGAAATCGCCGGTGCCAATCCTTCTATTAAATCAACATCAGGCTTTTTCTGCATATCCAGGAATTGACGTGCATATGACGACAATGATTCAACATAACGGCGTTGACCTTCGGCGTAAATGGTATTAAACGCCAATGACGATTTGCCCGAACCAGACACGCCAGTAAAGACCACCAATTTGTTTTTTGGTATGTCCAGATTGATATTTTTAAGATTATTTTCGCGTGCACCGCGAATTTTAATTATTCCACTCATGATGTCTGATATAGATAATTTGTCGCGATTTTCAATACAAAGGGCGAAATTTCTTTCGCCCCCTGGTCTGTTCTTAATCGGCCGCCGCCATCAGTTTATCAGGATTCAGCGATATCCCTGTTTTCCGGGTATGATTTGCGCCCGCCTTGGGTGCCAGTTTGCCGTTCACCCATATATCAACACCGCCGGCATTACCAAACGTTGCGCGTTGGTTTCCGCCCGCCGGCACATAGTATACGTCGCCCGGGACCAGCACACGACTGAATATCGTGTTACCACGTGCATCCTCAACCTTGACCCAGGATTCAGCAATCGCCTGTAAAATCACGGTTGCCTTGTCCCGATTATCCAAACCAAAGCGTTCACGCACAGACACCGCATACTTTGGTTCGGCATTTGCCACCGCCGCAACCGGCGCCGCATTTGTATCTGACGGGGTATTTTCTGGGGTGTTGCCCGTGAATACCAACACCAACACAATGGCGATAATAATCGCACACAATGCGCCCGCGAACCACACCCAGTGCGCACGCACAAACGCCCACGCACGACGCAGTATTTCACGATAATCCATGTGCGCCTTGACCGCACATGTCGCGGTATCCGCCCCATCGTCTTTGTCAGAATGCGTTTGGCATTCGCTGGTCATACCCATTTCGCGCTTTAACTTTTCAACAATTTCGTCTGGATTCAGGCCCAATTCCATCGCATAATTACGCGCAAACCCCAATATATACACCGGTTCTGGAATTACGCTATAATTACCATCTTCCAATGCCTGCAAGAATTCTTCGCGAATACACAGTTGCTTTGCAATTGTGGGAATTTCGCGTTTACGGCGACCGGTTGTACGCGCATTACGCAATATTTCACCAACTGTTGGTTCAACTGGCATTTCTGTATTGTTTTCGTTCATGGTTCTTTTTCCTTGTTATGCTTTATCATAAACCTATATTTCGTCAACGCAACCCCAAAATTCACGAATTGCATCCCGCAGTGCTGTCGCATCTGTGATTTGATTAACCCGTATGCGGAATTCAGACGAATTTGGACGTCCCGCCGAATACCACGCGGCATGCTTGCGAAACATCGGCACCGCCACATTTGCGCCATAGTATTCAATTGCATATGCCAGATGCCGCAATACCACACGCCCCACATTATCAGGCATGCAATCACGACCGGCAATTTGTCCCAACACCCATGGGCGCCCCAACATTGCGCGTCCAATCATTACCCCAGAATACCCCAGACTCGCCATATTTTCGGCGTATTCTGGGGATGAAATATCACCATTTGCGATAATTGGAATCGGTGCATTTGACACATCCGGGTGTATTGCCGGGCCAACATACAACTGGGCGCGCGTACGACCATGCAGGGTCGCAAACCGCACACCGCAATCGGCGGCAATATTGATTAAATCTGCCCAATCACGGTGTTCATCATCCCACCCCAGGCGTGTCTTGATTGACACCGGAATATCCACCGCACGCACCACCGCCGACATAATCCGCGCCGCCAATGCATGATCCCGCATCAAAAACGCCCCCGCGCCAGCACGCGTGGCAACCTTTGGCACCGGACATCCCATATTGATATCAATCCAGCGTGCGCCGGCATCCTGTAAAATACGCGCCGCATCCGCCATCAAATCCACATCGGCGCCAAATATCTGGGCGCCGATGGCCCCTTCGTCATCATACCGGTCAAAATTCCGGGGACAGTTTTTGTGCGCCGCAACCAACGAATGACACGAAATCATTTCTGTGACCAGCGATGCATCCGGCGCAAACGCGCGCAAGACCCGGCGAAACGGCTTGTCCGTAATTCCCGCCAGTGGTGCAGCAAAAATTTGATTATTACTAAACATTTGTGATATAATGCCATCTGTGAAAGGAAAAATCAAAAATTTCTTTGGGTTTATTGGACGCGCCTGGGGCGGCAGCTGGCGTGGCAAGGCCGGCGTTCTGATGGTTGCGTTTGCGCTGTTTATGTTTGTGCGCATATTCTGGGGCGCGGTTAATGTCCAGAATTTTGTGATAAACATATGGCGCCTGAACACGGAACAGACACAACTGGCCGCGGAACAGGAAAAATTGAACACGCTGAACCGGCACATTGAATTATTACAGGGATACAGTGCCGATTACGTTGATGAATTGGGTCTGAAATATTTAAATATCGGCGACCCAAAAATCAAGATTCTGAAAATTTAATTCAACCACATAATTGATACGTTCAGGTATGTTGCGAATATCATCCATATGATATATGGCCACACCAGTCCTGCGGCCGCACGACTGAACGGGCGAAACGCGCGCATCATCAGAATTGCAACACATATCAGCGCAATTAATACAATCAACGCCCAGCCCGCCATATGCGCGCCAAAGAACGCATACGACCACAGTGCATTTAACACCATCTGGACAAAGAACAATGAATATGCACGTGTTTTGCTGTGACGGGTTTTATCATTACGCATAACCAAGAACAACGCCACACCCAACAGCGCATACAAAATTCCCCACGCAACACCAAACACCCATCCGTCTGGGGTCAGTACAGATTTATGCAACGCATTGTACCAAACATCAGACGCACCGTGTGGTGAAAACATCCCACCGACAACACCGGGTATAAAAGAAATAATCATCGCGACAATAAATAAAAAAACTTGTTTCATGCGGGTTCTCCCTGTGGACTCTGTACTGTGATTATAGCCCCGCGCCCCACCCCGTTGCCACAGGAACGATTTCCCGATAAAACAACACCCACGGCTCACACCGTGGGTATTCTTTATTTCTGGCGCGCCCTGCAGGACTGGCTGACGCCGCCCTTGCAAAATCCACCTTTGTTAAAACTACGGTGGACCGGCGTGCTTCCGCCTTTTT
>CAKQEW010000011.1 GCA_934230415.1 uncultured Alphaproteobacteria bacterium
ACAGGGAAACCCCGTATCGCCGATGGTACTTTGGCTTAAGCCACGGAAGAGTAGGTCGTCGCCAGAATAAATCCAGTAGTGATATAAGAACCGAAATTTAACCGCCCACGTGGCGGTTTTTTGTTTGTGCGTATTGCCGGTGTGTGATATAATTCCCGGCATGACACAAGACGAAAAAATACAATCAATTCTGGATCGAATTCAGGAATTATTTGCTCATTCGGTCGGCCCACGCAATCGCCGTGAATATATGCAGCTGCATGGATTTCATGGCATTGATTGGTCATTCGGACTGACGGCGGACGATATCATCAATCGGAAAATTCCGCCCGCCGTTTGTGGGTGCAGTGGAATCGCCAGCGTATTCATCAAATACGCGGGTGAATGTGGTCTGGATTGTGTCGCACTGACGACCGCAATGCAAAAGGATTTAGATGGCGCCGCCCAGGATCGCAAGGATGGCAAACGTGAACGCGTTGTAAACGGTCACCAGATTATCGCGGTGCGCGATGCGAATGGTGTTTTGCGTGCATTTGATCCGGGAAAGCCCGAATTGAAATACCTGGATACGCCGGTCACGGTTGGCACAATTATAAACTTTAATTTTGGTGCATGTCGCATAACGGCGATTTTATCACCATCGGAATATGAAAAAATAGACACATACAAGAAATTACGCGACATCAATGTAAATGGTGGTGCCGAAAAAAAGCACACCTTTGCGGGCGGGGTAAAACGGCTGCTGGGGTGGGTGCATATAAAAAATTTGTTTCAACGGGAAAATAACTGATTTACCACCGCCACAATGTGGCGGTTTTTATTTGCCATTTGCAGACGGCGTGGTACAATTACCTTATGAAGAAATATCGTGATGATTTAACTGGCCCGCGGGGCAGTTTGCCGCCACAGTTACTGGCGGGGATTTCGCGTGACCAGATTGCCGATGCAACGCGCGGTTTTGTTGCCAGTGTAAACGCGTTGGGCGTGGATTTCCATCGTCAATTGGCCGCGCGTCATACGACCCCAATTGCACGTATTGCCGATATTAAATTGATGCCGCCACGTCTGTTGGGGCATGATACCAAAATAGAATATGTTGCCAGTGGCGCCCAGGGCAGTGTCTATAAACTGACCATTGGGGGTAATCCATTTGCGCTGAAAATCAATCGCCAGCCATATTTTATCACGTCAGAGTTGGACAGTATGTATTTGACGCGTCGTGCACGTAATGTATTTAATCGGTCGTATATTGGTTCGCGATTTGAATATAATCGCAAAGAGTACACTTGGATTCTGATGGATTGGGTTGAGGGCAATCGTGCAAACAGTTTTGAATTGGCGCGCGAAAAATTGTTTTATGCCAATTTGACCAAGGGGTTAACATACGGCGACGCGCGTGCCGATAATATCAAGGACGGGCGCGTTATTGATATGGGTGGCCTGTATAAGCATGAAATGAAATTGTCGCGCGCCGAAATTGATACGGTGAAAAAAATGGTCCATGCCATGAAGACCGAGAGTTGGGACAAGTTCATCGCGATGATTGACACCGCGTCACAGCGCACCCCCGCGATAATAGAGTACCTGTTTTTCTATATGAATATGTTGCGTTTTGAAATGCCGGCGCGATTTGAAAAGTATCGCGATATTGTGTCGGCATATTTTCGTATGTTGCCCGCCAAGGCAGATGAATATGTGCGTCATGGTCTGTTACGTTAACGTTAAAAAAAAGCACCACGTCTGTGGTGCTTCTTTTTTTACGATGATGGTCGGGCCCTAGTTACTGTAATTGCAATCATTTTCGAACTTGTATGTGCCTACGGAGTCTGTGTACTTTTTGTCTGCCGGTGCATAGCACGATGTTATGCCACCGGTGTTTTTGTCGGGTGACGTTGCAGCAACGCCATTGATTGTTGGACATTTGATACAGTCACCACCACTGGTTGACAAGCGGCCATTGCCGGAATAATAATATCCCGGTTTGCATGATGAATATGTCCTGGTTGTTGCCACACAATCAGCAAATGCATTGTTTGCCGCCAACATACCGATAAAGCCAATCAAAATAAATTTTTTCATGATTAATCCTTTATAATCAGATGCCACCACAGTTCATGCATAATTTCCGGCCATTACTGTCCGTCATTTGTACCGTAGAATATCTGTATGAATATGTCTTGGATTCCGTGCCGGTGCATGTACCATAGTTTTGTTGACGGTATCCTTTGCTATCGGCGGCCAGTGTCGTGGAACTGCGGGTGCATGTACTGCTTTTTAATGCGGACCATCCCGTCGGACAAGTGTATTCCACAACGTAGCAACTGGGACATGCGTACCCAGTGGTCTTTGAACCACATGCTGCCGTGCTGGTGGTTACCAGAACCAATGGACATTGTTCCAGATCATCCAAGTTCACAGCGACGGCCGGATGTGCAACCATTGCAATTCCCAAAATAAATATCAGATGTTTTTTCATTCTTTTCCCCCGACTTATGCAGCAATTATAAAACATACACAATAAAACACAAGATGTTTGTGTGATATTATTCAATTGTAACCGCGCCCGCGCGGACGATTTTTATCGTGTCACCACCGGTCAGTATTGCAACCGTGCTGGGCGCGCCACCCATTGGGGCATATGCATTATCAATAACAATTATTTCTGGAAATTGTGCACGAATGGCGTCTGCACTGGTCAGTGGTGGCATCCCAGATACATTTGCCGATGTCGTTGCCAGACAGTGCCCACGCACAACCCCGCACAGGTCATGAAATGGTTTATAGTTTGGCACACGCACACCACCAAATGACATGGTGTCGGTATCGCCAACCGGCACGCCCAGTGTCAGTGCACCCGGCCAATACCGCGCCGCCAAATCAAATGCAATCTTTGGGTAATCAGCCATATACCCGCCCAGGTGCGCCAGTGAATCTGACATGATAATCAAATGCTTTTCATGCGGGCGCTGTTTAATCTGGAACAGTGCGTCCGCCCCCGCGCGTGTTGGCAATGCGCCCAGTCCCCACACGGTATCGGTTGGAAACGCAATCACACCACCGGCATCCAGGTGCGCGTTTAATTTTTTGATAAATTCAGGGTTTGTTAAATCTGTTGTCATAATGATGGCAAGTATAATCCGTCGCCACCACATGTAAAGGTAAAAAAACAATGTTTTTATTGCGTCACCATAAATATACGGTACAATCCGCGTGTATGGAGAGGGGAACAGACCAAAAGGTATTAATATGAAGAAATCTGTTCTGTTATCTTTGGTGGTCGTGCTGTGCACAGGCGCCGCATTTGCATCAGATTATTATCAGGTTCGCACCAATGATTGTCGTATGGAATCAATGCAGAATGTGTTGGATCGTGCAACGGCTGCGCGCCGTGCTGTTATTACCGTGGTTCGCTGTGACCAGGTGGTTCGGCGATATCGTCCGACATATGTGCCAGACGTTACGCATACACGTGTTCGCGCGGTATGTGGTAAATAATGCGCACGCCCCATATGGGGCGCTTTTTTATATGTTCACCCCCAGAAAGTATTTTGCAACCTGGCCAATTATAAATCCCGCCCCAGATACGCCCGCGCATACGCCCAGCATTTCAAATGCGCGTCGCCACCATGCGCGCCCGCCGGTGCGACCGGCCCCCCAGTTAAATACAAATATTATCAGTACGGCCAACACAAACGTTGCAAACAATGCGGTCGTGCGGTTTGCAATGCACACAAACGGGATTATCAGCACCACGCATGTCAGCATATATGCCACACCGGTATACAGTCCAGCGCGCAGTGGGGATTGACCGTCGCCTGCCTTGTGCGCCAGATAGTTTGACGCCGCCATTGACAGGCCGGCCGTGATTGATGCAATTATCGCGGTCAGAACTATGTCGCGGCGGTGTGGCATCGTAAATGCAATCCCGGCAATCAGCCCGGTCAGCGATACCAACGCATCATGCATCCCCAGCACGGTCGCCCCCACCGGTGTAAAATTTTTATTTTCGCATTTCATTTTATCTCATTAATCGTACAGCAAACCCGGTAATCGCGCCCCAGGAATCTTTTGAAATCAGGTACATAAAAAAATACAAAAATTGTGAAGATTTTCTCTTGCATTTCCAGGGTTTTTTGCCCAAAATCACAGGGCTTTTTAATTAAAGGAGAAACCATGAGCAATAAATGGGTTTATACGTTCGGCAATGGTGCCGCCGAAGGCCGCGCAGATATGCGTAATCTGCTGGGTGGCAAGGGCGCAAACCTGGCCGAAATGAACTTGGTTGGTTTGCCGGTACCGGCGGGCTTTACCGTGACGACAGATGTCTGCACATATTATTATAACAATAACGAAACATACCCGGCGGATTTGATGGACCAGGTGCATGCAGGTATTGCACACATTGAATCTATTATGGGTAAAAAATTTGCCGATATGGATAACCCATTGTTGGTTTCTGTGCGCAGTGGTGCGCGTGTTTCCATGCCGGGCATGATGGATACTGTTTTGAATTTGGGTCTGAACGACGAAACGGTCAAGGCGTTGGCGCGTCATTCTGGTAACGAACGTTTTGCGTATGATTCATATCGTCGTTTTATCATGATGTTTTCTGACGTTGTGTTGGGCGCAGATATCAATCTGTTTGAACACAAACTGGAAGAAATGAAGGAAGCCAAGGGTTACAAGGTTGATACCGAATTGACTGCGGATGACCTGAAAGAATTGGTTGAACAGTTCAAAGAAATTGGTGTCCAGATTGGTAAAGTATTTCCACAGGATCCATGGGAACAGTTGAAATTGGGTATCGGCGCCGTATTCGGCAGCTGGATGAGCAAAAAGGCCATCACATACCGCAAACTGAACAATATCCCAGGCGATTGGGGTACTGCTGTGAACGTCCAGGCGATGGTGTTCGGTAATTCTGGCGACGACAGTGCAACCGGCGTATGCTTCAGCCGTGACCCGGCCACCGGTGAAAACAAATACTATGGTGAATATCTGATTAATGCCCAGGGCGAAGACGTTGTGGCGGGTATTCGTACGCCCCAGCCGATGACCAAGGATGATTCTGGTCGTCTGTCACTGGAAGAAGCAATGCCAGCAGTATATAAAGAATTGTGCGATGTTCGTGAAAAATTGGAACAGCACTATAAAGATATGCAGGATATGGAATTCACCATTGAACATGGCAAACTGTGGATGTTGCAGTGCCGTAATGGTAAACGTACAGCGGCCGCGGCGGTCCGTATGGCGGTTGAAATGGTGAACGAAGGTTTGTTGACCAAAGAAGAAGCAATCTTGCGCGTTGGTGCAGACCAGTTAAATCACCTGTTGCACCCGATGTTGGATCCAAAGGCCGAACGTGATGTAATCGCGATTGGTTTGCCGGCGTCCCCAGGGGCGGCGGTTGGCCAGGCCGTGTTTAATGCCGAAGATGCTGAAAAATGGGCGGCCGAAGGTAAAAAGGTTATGCTGATTCGCGTTGAAACATCGCCCGAAGATATTGCGGGTATGAACGCGGCCCAGGGTGTTATCACAGCACGTGGTGGTATGACATCACACGCGGCGGTGGTTGCACGTGGTATGGGTACACCATGCGTATCGGGTTCACCAGATATCAAAATTGATTATGCAACAAAAACACTGACCACAACCGCCGGCGTTGTTATCCACGAAGGTGATTGGGTTTCCATTGATGGTGCCCAGGGCCAGATTATCCGCGGTGCGGTTCCAACCGTATCTGTGGAATTGACGGGTAATTTCGGCACGTTGATGCAGTGGGTTGATGAAATCAAAACATTGACGGTCAAGGCAAATGCTGAAACGCCAAAGGATGCAAAACAGGCGCGTGATTTCGGTGCCGAAGGTATCGGTCTGGCACGTACAGAACACATGTTCTTTGACCCATC
>CAKQEW010000012.1 GCA_934230415.1 uncultured Alphaproteobacteria bacterium
ACAAATCCAAAACCAGATTTGATGCTTGTTGATAAGCAAATTATAATGGCAGAAAAAAATGGCGTTGAACCAATAATTTGTATAAATAAAATAGATTTGAAGTCTGATTATACTGATATAATTGAGACATATGAAAATATAGGCTATCAGGTAATAACAACTGATGCTAAAAATGGCCTAGGAATTGAAAAATTAGCTGTAGTGCTAAATAATAAAATAACAGCATTTACAGGCAACTCTGGAGTTGGGAAATCAGCACTTACAAATAATATTTTTAACGAGGCAGTTAGTCCGGAAGGAAATACATCAGAAAAATTAGAAAAAGGAAAACATACAACTAAGTTTGTTGAACTTTTTGAATTTGCACAAAATAGTTATATAGCAGATACTCCTGGTTTTTCATCTTTTGAATTGCAAGGAATAAATTATAAGGAATTGGATGAGTATTTTATTGAGTTTACACCTTTTAAAGAAAATTGTGAATATAGAGGTTGTAGTCATATAAAAGAAATAAATTGTGGCATAAAAAAAGCAGTTTCTAAGAGAAAAATAGACAAAGGCAGATATGATAGATATGTGGAATTGTATGAAAAGTTGAGGGGAGAGAAAAGATGGTAAGTGTGGCTCCGTCCATTTTGGCGGCAGATTTTGATGATTTAGAAAGAGAAATAAAAAGTGTAGAAGAGGCGGGAGCCAATTATATACACATTGATGTTATGGATGGAGAGTTTGTTAATAACAAAACTCCGGGAATAGATATGCTAGAGATAGCAAATGAGGCAACTAATTTACCATTAGATACACACTTAATGGTAGAAAACCCAGAAGATTGGATTGATGATTTTTTAGAATCTGATACAGTAACTTTTCACATAGAAGTTACCGATGAAGAACGTGCAAATGCGATTATAGAGAAATTACATGAACATGAGATTAGAGCCGGAATTGCTATTAAACCTAATACTAGTATAGAGGAGATTTTACCCTACATAGATAAAGCAGACATGATACTCGTAATGACGGTGGAACCGGGATTTGGTGGTCAAAAGCTTATACCGGAATGTTTAGAAAAAGTTAAACAGCTAAGAGAAATTTCTAGGGAGATAGATATAGAAGTAGACGGGGGAATAAACTTAGAAAACGTTGAAGAAGTAAAAAGGGCGGGCGCAAATATTATTGTCGCTGGAACAGCAATTTTCAAAGCAGAAAATAGAAAATATGTTATAGAAAAAATGAAATATTAAAAGAGAGCTTTAGGCTCTTTTTTTGTAGCATGAATCGGAAAAGACAATTGCAATTTTACATTTAATACATGCATTGAATGTAATTATGCGTAAAAATATATAGCGTACCACGTTGTGCTCCATAATAATACTACTGTTTAGTAGTTTTTATAAATATGGGAGAATAATAGTAAAGTGAATGTAATAAAATGGAAGTTATATTGACATAATACAAAAAATGTGATAATATAATACGCGTACGCATAAACCATTATAAAAAACCAATGTATTGGTAGGAGGAAACTTATATGGAAGTTAGTAAATTTTCTCAGCAACTCACAAGCGAAATCAAGGATTTGCTATCGAAATTCGAGATTTCTATAGGCAACATCACAGGGTTAGAAATCATTTCTAACGGCAGAATCAACCGTTCTTTTTCTGTAACGATGCACAACG
Organism: uncultured Alphaproteobacteria bacterium; assembly: GCA_934230415.1. Lineage (GTDB taxonomy): Bacteria > Pseudomonadota > Alphaproteobacteria > Rs-D84 > Rs-D84 > Enterousia. Next base: position 1,680 of record CAKQEW010000012.1, read on the forward strand.
ATAACGGTTTTGTATCGTATATACTTCAGAGAATAAACACCAATGTATTTAAAAAGCCGAAAGAACTGATGAATAACATTTCGAGAGTGACGGAACATATTACTCAAAAAGGCAAAGAAACAATTCACTTTAAAAAAGTGAAAGAAAAATTCCGGAATGTTGAATATGGTGAGTATATTTACTCAGATAATGGTGCTTGCTGGCGTCTTATGGATTTCATCGAATCAGATGTGAAAAATCAAATTTCCGGTGCAAGTGATTTGACTTCGCTCGGCGAAGCAATAGGTGACTTTGCACAGGCACTTTCAGACTTTGACGCAAGCTGCCTTGTGGAAACAATACCTAATTTCCATAACACATCGGCAAGACTCGGAAAG